>CANHDW010000048.1 GCA_947459525.1 Candidatus Caenarcanales bacterium | reverse complement strand
CGCTGAAAATTAACATCGCCTCTATCTTTTGACGCATTGCTTCTGTGATATGGTTATATTTGCTCATTGTTTTAGGTTACTTTTTACTATTGAAACCTTTATACAATGAGCTTCTTTTTCTTAATTTAACTTCAGGCTAGATTCTAGGTAGATTATCAACATACATTTATAAATCTGATTAGCTTAACGCTGAAGAAACTTTAAAGCGTAATCACGTAAAGTTTTTAAGAGTAGTTTAGTGTATGTGAGAATATTACTATGACTGGTTTATTAGAAGATAAAGTATTATTCAGTGATTTAAAGAAGATCATCGATTCTTCACGTGAAAATGTCGCCAGGACTATTAATTCTGAGATAACTTTACTTTACTGGAAAATAGGGGAGCGAATTAATACGGAGATTCTTCAAGAAAAGAGGGCCGAATATGGGAAACAGATCCTTAAAGAATTAGCTAAATCTCTTACTTTTCACTACGGAAGCGGCTGGGGTGAGAGGCACTTAAGATACTGTATTCAGCTATCAGAAATTTTTCCAGAGCTTAAGATTTTGCATACAGTGTGTGCAAAATTAACTTGGTCACATCTTAAAATTCTTATTAATCTAAGTGATAGCTTAAAACGAGACTTCTACATAGAGATCTGCCAGCTTGAAGGCTGGAGCGTAAGGCAGCTTAAAGAGAGAATAGATTCCATGCTCTATGAAAGAACTGCTATATCTAAAAAACCCGAAAAAACTATAGAAAATGATATTAAAGCTTTAAAATATGAAGCTAATCTCTCTGCTGACCTAGTATTTAGAGATCCTTATTTTCTAGATTTTTTAGGCTTGCAGAATACTTATTCTGAAAAAGATTTAGAATCAGCTATCATCGCAGAGCTTCAGAGATTTATCTCAGAATTAGGCAGTGATTTTGCATTTCTCGCTAGACAAAAAAGAATTAGCATAGATTCTCGTGATTACTATATTGACCTACTTTTCTACCATCGCAGATTAAGATCTTTAGTAGTTATTGATTTGAAATTAGGTGAATTCGAAGCAGCATATAAAGGGCAGATGGAACTTTACCTTAGATATCTAGAAAAATATGAAATGTTAGAGGGTGAAAACTCACCTATAGGCTTGATTTTATGTGCTGGTAAAAATGAAGAGCATATAGAGTTATTACAGCTAGATCAGACTAATATTAAAGTAGCTGAATATATAACCCAGCTTCCAGAAAAAAAGTTACTTCAGGAAAAATTACATAAATCCCTAGAACTCGCTCGTAATAAGTTTCTTATCGCAGAATTAGATAAAGAAGGAAATTAAAAATGCTAAAACTCATCTTTGACGCACATCAGGAATACCAAGAAAAAGCTATACAGTCTGTTCTAGATTTATTTACTGGTGCAGAGAGAGGAGTATCTCATTTTAGTTTTATAAGCTCTTCTAGAGAGCTTAGTGGCACTGTAACAGATCTAGGTTATGCTAACAGATTAGATCTTATCCCTGATGATATTTATAAAAACACTTTAAAAGTTCAGGATAAAAACTCTTTAGATAGAAGTTCTAAACTTTTCGATAATACTTATGACATCCCGAACTTCTCTATAGAAATGGAGACTGGGACAGGAAAGACTTATGTCTACACTCGCAGCATACTAGAACTTAATACCAGATATGGTTTCAGTAAATTCATTATAGTAGTACCCAGTATCGCGATTAAAGAGGGCGTGAAGAAATCATTAGATATTACGAGGGATCACTTTAAAGCACTTTACCCGCAGTCTAGCTATAATGCTTTTAGCTATAGCTCCTCTAATCTTCAGTCAGTAAAACAGTTTGCGACTAGTAACAATATAGAAATTATGATTATTAATATCGCTTCTTTTAATAAAGATACTAATATTATTAATCAAGAATATGATAAATTCGACGATAGAAAACCTCTAGAATTTATCAGAGACACTAGGCCAGTAGTTATCATAGACGAGCCGCAGTCAGTGGATAATACAGAGAAATCTCAGAATTCGATTAAGTCACTAAATCCTTTATTTATACTGCGTTATTCAGCGACTCACCGCGAGACTTATAATTTAATTTATCGTTTAGGACCCATAGAAGCCTATAACACTGGCTTAGTAAAAGGCATAGAGGTTCTATCTATTAGCGGTGATGGTAGAAAAGAAGCTCCAGTTGAGCTTATCAGCACATCTGCTAAAAATGGTTTTTCAGCGAAGCTTAAAATTAATGTTTTAAACCCTAAAACAGCTGCTAAAGAGACTAAAACTATAACTGTAAATAATCATAAGCGAAATAATCTTTATACTCTAAGCCAAGAAAACTCAGAGTATAAAAATCTTTTTATAACCGACATCTGCACTCAAACAGATAATGAGTTTATCGTCATTAACGAGAAAGATGTTATCAGAAAAGGTGTTCAGCAGAAAGAAGACCTAGACAGTGTTAGAGTACAGATTAATGCCACTATAGAAACTCATTTAAAGAAAGAAGCGGCTTTACTTAAGCAAGGTATTAAAGTTCTATCATTAATTTTCATAGATGAAGTAAAAAAATATCGTTCAGAAGACGCTTCTAATGGTGAATATATAAAGCTTTTTCAAGAAGAGTATTTAAAACTTATAAATAAACCCGCTATAAGAGAGCTGTTTACCGAATATAATGATTACGAAAAACAGTTAAAGGCTTTTGCACTAACAGATGACACAGATAAAGTCCATCGAGGCTATTTTTCACAAGATAAAAAAGGATTCAAAGATACTAAGGGAGACACTAAGGACGATGAAAGTACTTATGATCTCATTATGAAAAACAAAGAAAAATTATTAACTATAGACCCTAATGATAAAGATGCTCACGTGAGATTTATATTCTCACACTCCGCTCTAAAAGAGGGCTGGGATAATCCTAATGTTTTCCAGATCTGTACTTTGATTTCTAATAAAAATACCCTAACTAAACGCCAGAAAATAGGTAGGGGACTCAGGCTCGCCGTAAATCAAGCTGGTGAAAGAATTAAAGATAGAAATGTAAACGTACTAAGGGACTGTTGCCAACCCCAACAAGTAAATACTGATAAGTATTTGCATTAAGAGTCTTTGCAGGAGTATGTTTTGATATTAAAATAGATAAAGATATGTTTAGTAACGAGTCTTTTCAATTAGATTTTCATTCAAAACTTTTGGAGGATT
>CANHDW010000047.1 GCA_947459525.1 Candidatus Caenarcanales bacterium | reverse complement strand
TCATGGAAGCTAGTCTTTTTAGCTTTATAACCAGGTGCCATGCTCATATTCATGTTACGAACATTTTGACCTAACATTTCCATGTTATGACCGACAGTGTTATAGGTCTCGTTAGCAAGTATATTAAACATTAATTACACATTTCTTCCATAAGTATCTACTAGTGACTTTTCGACCGTCATATTCATTGCCATCATATTCTGTAAAGTTTCATGATGTCTTTTTAACTCAACTACTTTCATAATGCTGTCTTCAAGGCTTACATTAGATAGTTCTAAATGATTTTGCAGGATTTTAGCTTGCTGACCTGGCATTCTATTGTGATAATCTAAAGCTACTTTTCCAAGATACTGACCTTTAACTCTAATTTCACCAAATCTATTTATATTAATATCTTCAGAGTATTTAATAAGATCTCTGGTTTCTAAATTAGTAGGTCTATCTAAAATAACTAGCTCTTTACCTTCATGGTTAACTATTTCACCATCTTGATTGAGCATGAATCTTCCATCTCTAGTTCTTTCTGGACCATTTAGCCCCTCTACTAAAAAGAAAGCATTATTACCGTCAATCGCTAAGTTGAGAGGATTATTAGGAGTAATGGTGTTAACCCCTTGAGATTCGTCTCTAAATTTACCAGCATTATAAGGATCTAGTAAAACTGAGTTGGCGAAAACACCTTTAAAACCTATGGTATTAGCATTTTTTATGTTGTTTTTAACAATTAAACCTAAACGGTATTGAGCTTCCTCCATACCTCTAAATACAGTCTCTTTACTTCGGGCATAAGAGTATTGTGATCCAAAATTTGGCATATATATACTAAGTAATCCAATCTGGTTAAGTAATGGTTAAAGAAAGGAAAAAATTTAATACTCTTGACCTAGTTAGTAAGTATTCATTACTTGAGACAGGTAATTATCAGCATAAAACTAATGCTTTGCTAAATGAGATATGTGATTTATTTGATTCTAAATGGATATATGTAGAAAATAAATTAGATAATAAAAATTATTCTAATTCTGAATTTAATATATCTCCCGTTGAATTAAAACAGTATATAGTTCAAGAGATTAAAGACTGGGGATTCCTTTATTTAGAGAAATTTGATGAGAATTTTCAAGCAGATATAAGTGAGCTTGCTGAACTTATTAAATTGATTATCAATAATATAGAAGAGCAGGAGAGAAATAATATTATTTTTCGTCTAACTTCAGAGATTAGAAAATCTTTACGCCCAGATATCGCTATTGAAAAGCTTTACCTTAGTTTGAAAGATTATCTACAAATTAAGTCATTCTGTTTTTTACAGAGGGTAGAAAATTCACCAAAGATATTAAAAGCTAATTTCATCATGACCACTCCAGAGGCGAATTTTGGGATTAATAAAGGTGACGAATTCAGTGATGAGGAAATTTTTAATTTAGAAAAATATGCTTTAGAGGATAAAAGTAAATTTTTAAAAGTTTTTGAATCAAAGTTGCGTAATGAAAAGTTCGGTTATTTTTTAATCGATAAATATTCCTCTTGGACTCATACTCAAGATGAGTTAATCATATTATTCGTAGAGCAAATAGCAGTTATACTTAACCAACACAAGCTCAATTCTGAAGTGCTTTCTATAGTGCAAAGAGAATTTCTATTAAACCAAATTACCACGAGGATCAGAGATTCACTAATAGTTAGAGAAATTATTGATTTAGCTGCTTTAGAAGTCGGGCAAATTATGGGAGCTGATTCCTGTGGTATCTATCTCCTAGAAAAGACTTCAATAACGAAAGAGAGCAAACAAGCAATATGGTCATCGCAGCGAAAATATAATTCTTTTATGGAAGCTATGCTTCATTCGAGCTTGCATACTATTTATCACAGTAAATTTGAAAAAATTTCTTGGTGTTATGCAAATTTTAATAAGGAAGGAATCAATAAAGCTATTTATTCTTTTCATCAAGATTATTCTGTAGGAAGCTTTTTAGCCTGTGCTTTAATGGACCATAGTAACAAAAATATTATTGGTTTTATTCTTCTCAGTAGTTTTAATTCAAGTAAAGACTGGCAGGATAAAGATGTAGAACTCATAGAATCCATTTCTCAGCAGTTATCGCTAGCACTTACACAAGCTTCTATCTATCAAGATTCACAGCAAACTAAAAAACAAATGGCTTTATTGCATCAATTGAGTATTGATATTAGAAATACTTTGGAGATTTCTGTAGTGCTAGGTAGCATTGCAAGAGGTTTAGGTGAAATATTAGGAGTAAGTCGGTGTTTTGTTAGAAGGCTTGCACCTAATCATAAAATTATTAAAACTGAAGAAGAATATACTCTAGAGAGTGTTGTACCCTGTGCTGATATAATTTTTGGTTTTGAAAAAAGATGGATATCTTCTCTTTTAACTTTAAATAATCTAGATAAAAATACTGAAGTCTTAAATTTTCAAACTCTGCGTAATGAGTTTAGAGATGAAGGTGAAACTCTTCTTAGAATTACGGATTCATTACAGATGAAAAGTTATTTATCTGTGCCATTAATTTCTCAGGATAAATTATTAGGAACTATAACCGTTCACCAGTGTGATAGAGAGAGAGAGTTTTCAATAGAGGAAATTAATTTCATTTTACAAGTAGGTTCTGAAGCTGCAGTGGCGATTAAGAATGCTGAACTTTTCGATACCATAGATAAGATGAGTAAAACCGATCCAGATACTGGTTTGTATAATAAAAGATATTTTAATACCGTAGCTTTAACTGAAGTTCAAATCGCTAAAGCTAATCAGAAATCTATTTCACTAATGATGTTAGATCTAGATTATTTGAAATCTATTAATGATAATTTTGGGCATGAAGCCGGTGATGAAGCGATTATTATTATGTCTGAAGTTTTAAGTAAAACTTTAAGGCACACATCTTTAAATGAAGTGCAGAGAAGGGTTTCAGATTTAGTAGGTAGATATGGCGGTGATGAATTTATCGTTTTATTACCTAATACAGATTTAGAATCAGCTTATCAAGCGGCTACTAGAATTAGGCGTAATCTTAGTAAAGCTAGGCACAGTGCCTGGAATCAGCCACTTACTTGTAGTATTGGTATAGCAGGTATCCCAAACGATGCCTATGATTTCAATCAACTGAAAATTAAAGCAGATCAAGCTCTTTATCTATCTAAGAAAAAAGGCAGAAATGCTATAAGTACATCTAGGGAAATTTAGATGGACGATATAGCTTCAATAATCACCCCAACGGGAATTGCCGCGGTGGCAGCGATTCGTATTAGTGGTCCTAATAGCCATAAAATTATTCAAAAAATTTCAAATT
>CANHDW010000046.1 GCA_947459525.1 Candidatus Caenarcanales bacterium | reverse complement strand
TTCGGGGGAGGGTCTTCTGGTGGTGGAGGGGCTGGTGGGTCTTGGTGAGAAGGCACTAATGCCAAACTCCAATTTCTGCATTTTCGCCTTCCTAACTCATTACTAAATCATCAACTTCAAAATCAGCCCCATCAATATTTAAAGTATCCCCGACTTCAGCACCTAATCTTTTTAATTCTTCAAAAAGCCCAATACCTTGAGCAACTCTGTATAAATATCTGAGTGACTCCATTTCGCGAATATTAGTAACTCGCATCTGTCTTTCTAGTCTGCCACAGTGTACTACCCAAGTCACTCCTGTGCGAGTGCTTACTCTTTCAATAGTGAAGTCACTATCTTCATGGTCTGTCGCAGATTCGTCTTCATGAACTAAAACTGGTGGTTGAATAAATATGATCTTATCGATTTGATCGGAGATGAAGTTTACTAAATCCGTTAAACCTTCACCAGTAACCGCAGAAATATAAAAAACTTCTAAAATACGTTTATCAGCAGTTTTTATCGCTGAGAATTTTTCTTTAATATGCAGAAGTTCCTCATCTGGATAGCCTTCTATCTTATTTATAACTAAAACCTGCTTTTTATCAGCTAATAATTCACTGAAATTAGCTAACTCATGATTTATACGTCTGAAATTCTGCACTGGATCTTGGTAAGTTAATTCTTGGTTAGAATCTATATTCGAAGCAGTAAAGCCCCAAACATCGACTAAATGGACCAAAAGCTTAGTACGCTCTATGTGCCTTAAAAAATTATGCCCTAAACCTTTTCCTTCACTGGCTCCTTCGATAAGCCCAGGTATATCAGCTACTAAAAAGCCGTCACCATTAGGTTTTCTGACTACGCCTAGATTAGGTTCTAGAGTGGTGAAAGCATAATCTGCGATTTTAGGTTTCGCTGCACTGACGCGACTTATTAGCGTAGATTTACCAGCATTAGGAAACCCTACTAATCCTACATCAGCGATCATCTTAAGTTCTAACTCTACTTCTCTTTCTATGGCAGCTTCGCCCGGTTCACAGTAGTAGGGAGCGTTATTGCGATTAGATTTAAAGCGAGCGTTGCCGCGTCCACCTCTGCCGCCTTCAGCTAAAAGCACAGTCTGACCATCTTCTATAAGATCTGCGATTACTTTGTTGTCAGTAATGTCTCTAACTACAGTGCCCGGAGGTACTTTTATATACAGATCTTCACCGGATTTTCCAGTGCATAAAGATCTAGCACCATTAGTACCATCTTCAGCTTTAAATATAGAGAGATGCTTAAAATCGAGTAAAGTATTCATCGCTTTATCGACTATCAGGTAGACGCTGCCACCTCTGCCGCCGTCACCACCATCGGGACCGCCATAGGCTACATATTTTTCTCGCCGCCAAGTGGAGATGCCGTTACCACCCTTACCACTAGCGAGCTTGATAACTACTGTATCAACGAACATTTTCAACTAATTTCTTTATTTTATTTAATTCGGGCTGTAAAAGCGAAGCTGGGGTGTCTAATAGAAAGCTTATGCTGTTTGAATATTCTTGCCATAGTTCTTTAATATTCTGTCTATTTAAAGCTAAGATATCTTTAGACATTTCCACATTACCTTTAGCGAGGCGGGTCATGCCTTTAAAACCCGGTCCTATAATTTTTTCTGCAGTAGGGTAGGATTTTACTAAATCAGCTAAGCCAAAACTTAAAAGCATAGGCAGATGGCTAACTACGGCTACTAGGCGGTCATGCGTTTCTACATCAAGCTGTACTATTTCAGCAGCTTTAAGAACATTAGTAATAATAAATTCTAATAATTTAGTTCTTTCACTTCTTTCTTCTAGTATCCAAGTCGATCCTTCAAATAAAGTTGGGAAGCTAGCGGCGTATCCTTCGTGTTCGGTACCCGCCATTGGGTGACCAGCTATAAAATTATTTAAGCCAAGTAATTTAGCTTTCTCACTTATCTTCTTCTTAGTACTAGCCACATCTGTAATAAGAGCATTAGCGAAAGGCTTTTTATCATCAGTACTAGGCTTCGCGATAATCTTAGCAATCTCATCTAAATCCTCAATGATCTTAGATTGCTCTGAACATAGAAAAATGACGTCGCAATCAGCTAGATCATGTATGCTATATTCCCTTTTTTGGCTTTTACTAACGGTTTTCACTTCAGATAAACCAAGCTCAGCCTGTTTTTCAAGCAAAGATTTCTCTATAGAGCCGCCTATGAGACCAAGACCAACAATACCAATTTTTTTACCATTAAGCACAATTGATATTATCTCACAGGAGGCTCTTGAGAAATTTAAGATTTAGTAAGCTATGTTTTTATATTTATGTAAGCTACCACAAGCTAGCTTATAGAGGTTCATTCTTTCTGGTGGTATTAACTGTTTAAACGTATCATCTGGCCAAGCAGCAAACCATCTTGGAATATAAGGCCAGTCAGTAGTTATAACATAGTAATAAGTTCCATTAGGATACTCTGGCGTAGGTCCCCAAATACCATTACGAGAATCTAAGATTCTGTAATTACCTGTCTGTATATGCCATGGTGTAATTACCCCATTGTACGTAACCCCTTTAGCTACTACGTTTTTGACGAATTGTAATTTAGCAGTGGGATTATAGTCGTAGTCTTGAATGAAAGTACCATCATAAAAACCATCAGGATGCTTTCCTGTACCTGTTTTATCTCCTCTTCCTCTTGCGTCTGGCGTTAGTATGTAACCAGAAACATAACCCACAGAGCCATTCCAGGGAGCATAAATTGGAAAACCATCAGCTGAGTAACCTAGTAGGTAAGTGGGTTTGCCTGGTTTATCTTTTATTAATTTTTCTACTAACGCCCATGGATAACCATGATAGTGATATCTACCAGCAGTACCAGGTTGTGGTTGTAAAGGCTGAACATGTCCAAAGTAACTATCAAAACCAAGATTCGGGCGCCCAAAAGTAGATAAAGCTTCGTACTCCCAACCACTACAATCATCATCAGTCACATTCTGAGCATTAAATCCTTTCACTGATGCCTGATTAGGTTTATAAGGAGGTGTAACAATAGGTGGTGTCGGTGGATGACCAGTTCGTGCCTGTGTGTGTGAATACCAAGGTCCTGAAGGGTCAAACAATACCCCATCAACTCCGATACCAAAAGGAATCATGTTTAAGGGGATATTATCTGCTCCTGGCATAGTACCAGCTCTATTTGGAATATTTAGAGCACCACCCGCCCAGCCGACAGAATATGGACAGTTTGCATTTGGAAAGAATTTTGTTGGTGCTAATTGTAACCATGAACCAAAATATCTATCAGTCCAAGCGTTATCTGGAACTGATATAAACGATATTTTTCTAAAATTACCCTCTAACCAAGTATAAAAATTGCTGGTCATTGACCGTACTTGTGAACTAAAACCTAGCAACATAAGTAGTAGCGTCACAAGGCTTAACTTGATAAAACTCTTCATTTTCATTCTCCTTTTCTTAATTAGGTAATTGAAAAAAACAACAAACTACCTGTAGTTTATACGAATGAAAAGGAGAAATCATTCGCTAATTTATGAAATTAATTTACGCAAAAGGACCTAAATGCTGCCCTTCAGTACTAGCTATCTGTACAGCCTCAACAGCCTTATTATAATTAAGATCTCTTGGATCTAAACCAAGCTGTGGGCGAGACTGATCTAAGTCATTTTTCATCTGCATAGCAGATTGAGCTACTTGAAATACTGTCATTAAACCTGCTACTGGAAACATTAGCTTAGGTAAAAAGCTATTTCCGAGTAATGGTAGTAAAGATGTGATACCACCACCCATGCTCATTTGAGCTGCGATTTGTTGTGGCGTCATATTTCCAGTACCTTGACCCGGCATAATTCCCATACTTGCGTTACGCTGAATTCCACCAGTGATCTGCCCTAATAGGTTAGAGAAAGTTCCGCCTTGCATGCCCATACCCATCTGTGGAGACATTGCGTTATCAAAAGCTCCATTTAGCATACTGCCAGCTAGACCAGAGTTCGTACCATAATAATTGTTCATATTTTGTCCTTTTTTTCCCTTGATTTAATTTAAATAGAATCGTTATAAGTTTCTCGAAATCGTCTGATTTAATTCTCCGTGCATTTGATCGAGCGTTTTAAATATCTTCATTTCGGCTTTAATCGCGGTGTTTAACTGCAGAATCTGAGATAAAGAATAAACAGAATCAGCATTAGAAGACTCTAGGAAACCTTGTTTTAACTGAGTTTCTCCTCTCATGCT
>CANHDW010000045.1 GCA_947459525.1 Candidatus Caenarcanales bacterium | reverse complement strand
GCCTGCCCTTTAGCAGTAAGAATAATTACTTTAATATCTCTAAGCTCTGGTGTTTGTTTAATCTTTTCACATACTTCAAAACCAGACTGCCCTGGCATCATGATATCTAAGATCAAAAGGTCTGGCTTATCAGCTTTAACCCTAATCATTACCTCATCGCCATCTATGGCTTCCTCTATGATGTATTTATCCTCTGCTTCGAGAACCGCTCTCACGAGAGTTCTTAGCGAATCCTCATCATCAGCAATTAAAATTTTAATTTTTTCGCCCATATTAACCTATCGCCATTTTATCATTAAGCGTTAACGTGGGACTAAAACTAGTAAGTGGAAAATTCAGAGGGAAAACCCTCGCAACAACAGATAATGCTCGGGAACTTAGACCCACACAGTCTTTAATCCGTGAGGCCATTATAAATACCTGCCTTTCATATTTTGATTTTAATTTTTCAGAAATAAAAGTTTTAGATATTTTTGCTGGAACAGGTGCAGTAGGATTCGAGTTTATGAGTAATTCTGCTAAATCAGTTTTATTTATAGAAAGAGATCCTAAATGCACAAAGCTTATTAAGGCCAATATCCAAAATTTACAATTAAATACCTCGGCCAAAATCTTTCCTCTAACGGCCGAAGCAGCAATAAAGAAATTATTTAAAAATAATTTTGAAATTATTTTCTTAGACCCCCCTTACTCACTGCCTCCAAAAAAATTCCAAAAAATCGTCGAAAATATTTTTGAAGGAAAACTTTTATCAGAGCATGGTCTGCTTATAATCGAGTCTGGGAGCGGGAACTGGCTTGATCAGTCATTTGATGGATGTTTAAGCCATTTAGAATTAGTGAAGAAAAAAGAGTATGGAGATAGCTCAATTTTTTTCTATACCAGCGATACAGAAAAATAATTTTGAGAAATTTCGGTCAGAAATGGTTTACACAAAAATAACTTCCTAGTAAACTATTTTTGAGACTATTTAAAGATGGTCATCAATTGGGTTTAGTAAACAATAGGAGAAAAACAAATGAATAAATCTGAATTAATCGAAAAAGTAGCTGAAGGAACTGGTCTATCAAAAGTAGACGTTGACAGCGCTCTAAAAGCTATCCTTGCTGTAATCGTAGAAGAAATCACTAAAGGACGTAAAGTAACTTTAGTTGGTTTCGGTACTTTCGAAGCTAGAAAAAGAAAAGCTAGAATTGGCGTAAATCCACAGAAGCCTACTGAAAGAATCAAAATCCCTGCTAAGAAAACACCTGCTTTCTCTGCTGGATCTGAGTTCAAAGCTGCTGTACAAACAGGCAAAGCACCTGGCATCAAGAAACCAGTTGCTAAGAAAAAACCTGCTGCTGCTAAGAAAGCTCCAGCTGCTGCAAAAAAAACAGTTGCTAAAAAAGTAGTTGCTAAGAAAAAAGCTACTAAGTAAGAAGCTTACCTAATAAGTACTTTAAAAAGAGTCCTCTTCCCGAGGGCTCTTTTTTTTGCTTGTTTATAATTATTCTTACTTTTTCAATTCAGAATCTCGTAAACTGATAGTCTTAAGCTCAGCTGATAAAAATGCGTTTAGCTACACTAGCTGCACATATAGGTATGTCTTTGAGCGTCGCTCAGGCTGGGCAGATCGTCGCATGCACAGCTTATGATGTCGAAAAAGCAGATCAAGCTAGTAAGAGTGAGCAGAGCATCGCGAAAAAAGCCCACGATACTTTTGAAAGCCAATTCATACCTGCTGCCATGCAGAAGGTCGCACAAATTATCGGTGAAGGTTTACTGGGATCTAAAATCGGCTCAGCTGCGGCAGCCTATAGTTCATCCTTACTCTACATGCTCTTCCATAAATCTATGTTAGCTGGAACTAATTATGAATTTTCTCATGATAAAAATTCCTATGTACCAGAGTCTCTACCACGCTTTTATAAGAATAAAATTTCACCTCTCGTAAATTTCATTAAAGAGAAAGTCTATGGAATTTATGAACATGAAATAAAATGGGGCAGATGGCTCACTACTAGTGGCATTACCATTGGCTCCTTATTCCTTGATAAAGAGGTCGGCTATCCTGGTACTAGGGACATTAGAAAGGCTCACGGACTTGTCAGCAAGCTCACTGAAGCGATTAAAAGTAAGCTTGCCTATATGGGTTCATATTTTTTATATCAAGGGATTATAGCCTGGTCTTACTCAGAAAAACTAAACACGAATAATCCTCTCGCCCACCTGAAGGTATTAGCTGATAAAATCGGTTTAGCCTTTCAAAGAAAATACCTCAGTACACTTGCAGTAGCTGCGGCTGATTCAGTTACCGATATAGTAAATAGCTCTCAGGCAAACAAACTCATACCCTCACCTCTTATAGCGGGGGCATTACGGATAGCGTTAATGAATGCTGCTGTAAAAGCTCAAGCAGGAAAACAGCCACCAGAAAACTCAACAAGTAACGATACAGAAAAAAATAAATTAATAAATCAGTCTCTAGAAATTAGTCCTAAACTGACTCCTGGTTCCAATCCAGAGCACCCTTCTTCCATGCATAAAGTAAGCCTATTAGAAGAATCGCTACAAACATAAAAGCCTCGAATATTATAAAGCCTCTAGTACCCGCTTCCATAAAGGTAAATAAACTAGCCCATGGCATTAAGAAAACGAACTCTACATCAAAAATTATG
This sequence comes from Candidatus Caenarcanales bacterium, assembly GCA_947459525.1. Classification (GTDB taxonomy): domain Bacteria; phylum Cyanobacteriota; class Vampirovibrionia; order LMEP-6097; family LMEP-6097; genus LMEP-6097. The sequence continues at coordinate 1,643 of CANHDW010000045.1, read as the reverse complement.
AACATGATCGCAAAGAGATAGTATTTAATGTCGAACTGGACTTGGCTCTCCATCTCAGATTTCATACCGCACTCATAGGTGTCATTCTTAACAGCACCAGGACTGTAAATACCACATATTCTCTGAATTGCGATACTCAAGCCAAGCAAAAATATGCCATTTAGAATAGCTACTACAGAGATGATTCCTATTTGTCCTGTTTCCATGGTCAGCTTAAATTATAAACTATCCTGAAATTCTTTCCAGTTTTTCAAGCCATTCGTGGAAATGGCGGCATTTGGTTCGGAGAGTATTTAAGCCGATGCTTTCTGCGATAGAAAAACCAATAGTACTTTTTTGAAAGCTTTCTGAGAAAATTTCTTTCATGTGTACAGAAGGTCCTTTATCACTGTTAATCAGTTCTGGATTTTCATATTGTCTGATAATTTTTTCATATCTTTTCTTTTGCTCTTGGTCTGTGTTCATTAATTTTTCAAGCGTCTTAGCGCTATCAACGAACATAAAGGCTTCAAATTCGTGTAACTGTAAGTATGGAATAAATTTATTTATATTCATACCATCGTTTTCTAATGAGCTTTTAAGAGACTCTTCTAGAAAACGAACTCTTTCATAAGGATCTCTTGTATTTCTTGATTTTTCGTACATGGGGAAATCTTTTGGTAAGCGGTATAAATCAAACATCGTACTGATCAATCCTAGATTAGGATTATTATTGTTCAAGTGACGTTTTAGCTCTAACCTGACTTGCTTTTCATAGTTAGTAATGCCCCCCTTTTGATTGGGACCAGTCGGTGTCGATTTAGTATCGATTAATACTGCTTTTAAAAAAATATTTTTTACTTCTAAGTAAGGTTTTAAAACCCCATCACAGAAACGTTTTTCAGTATGACCTTCTACTAAAATAATAATTTCCATGTCAAGGATTAGCTCCAAATAAATTTTTTTGCCATAATTCACCTAAAGAGTAATCATCTAGCCAATCTTTTAAATCATTTGAATTAAGCCTGCGAAAGACACTCTCTTTATCTTTTCTATCTACGACAATAATGTCCTCGGGCTTAAATTTATCTATTAATTGAACGGATTGAGTGGAAATAATTACCTGTCTGTTTACAGCAGCTTGTTTAATCATGCTCGCTAAAATTTCTATCGCATATGGATGTAAGCCTAGTTCTGGTTCGTCTATGACTATAGTACTCGGAGGATCTGGTTGTAGTAATAAGGTAGCGAGACAGATAAAACGTAATGTTCCATCTGATAAATAGTAGGCATCACGATAATCATCGGAATGTTTTTCTTTCCAGATCAGGGATACGGTATCACCATTAGGATTGAAATCAAAATCTTTAAAAAAAGGAGCTACTAGTTTAATATGATCTACAATACCGTTATAGTGGCTATTGTGGTTGAGTTTTAATTTATATAAAAAGGCTGCTAGATTTTCTGCAAACGGTCTTAATGACTGGTTTTCATTAATAGAATTTTTTTGTTTAACTTTTGCTTCATCACTTGTATCGTGAAAGTGAAATAATCTCCAAGATGTTAAGGCACTGTGTACATAGTAAGAGACACTGTTTTGGCCAGTCCATCCAGTTTTTTTTGCATAGTCAGCAAGGCTGCTTTCTATAGTATTAGTCATATTG
>CANHDW010000044.1 GCA_947459525.1 Candidatus Caenarcanales bacterium | reverse complement strand
TAAGTATTATACTGTGATCATGATAGAAAATCTTACCAAATTGCCTTCGCCTCCAAGAGATTCAGCAGCTGTTCAGTCTGCATGGTTCGAATTAATTCGCCGTCACGGCGGAACTCTCTTCGATGAAACAACAGATGTAGCATCTCTTTTGTATGAATTATTAGGTCCCCCGTCCTCAGAATCTCTACCAAGTGGTACCGTTAGGTTGCTTATTGATGATAATTTTCAGGGTCCTGGCTTGGATTTATCTATATACGGTTTTTTGCCTAATGCAAGGCATACTATTCCAAGCAATCTTTTGGATAATGCAACCTACATAATGTTTAATTTGCCTATTGGGACGGTAATGACATTTATGGACCATGTGACGCCAGTAGGCTCTGATTCTCCTATTGCAGACTTAAGAGGCTGTGGTGCTTGCGTTGATCTTGTTGGAACAGGACAAATAGAATATGTTGACTTAAGACCTATGGACATGAATGACGGCCTCTCTTCTTTCTTTTGGCGAGAAGTAGATTTCAATCTTGGAGCTATTGAGCTTTTCACTCACTCGAATTTTCAAGGCAGTCGTTGTACTCTGTTTTTAAGTGAATGGGCTCCTGATAAGATTCACTCTATTTCAGAATGGTGGTTACAGGACAGTATCAGCTCTGCTCGTTGGAAAGCACTGACTGATTTGCAAACTGTGCAATTATTTGAGCACGACGGTACTGGAAACTCTTATAATAACATTGTAGGTTACGGGGAGGATTGGCGCCGCAAAGAACTTGCTGATTTTGGAGATATTCAACTTAATGATGGAATATCTTCATTTAGCTGGAGTCAACTGACTCCCAAAAAAGAAATTATTAAGCCTTTTCAAATCAATAGTAAGTCTATGTCAGGCTCTTACGGAATCACTCAAACCATAAATGGCACTAATCAAGGTGACACAGATAAGGGACCAGCTTCCGAGGTAACAGTAGAAATTAATAAACAAAATGTTGAAACAATAACAGTAACAACAACAAATAATTGGGTTACTGGAGTCAAAGCTGCTTTCAGCAAGAAGGTTTCTAGCAAGCTAGCAGATATTGGCTCTGAGTATACTTGGTCCGTAGAACTCAGCTTTTCCTACGCTCGTACAGAGACCAGAAGTACTACTTATTCAGAAGCAATCTCGGTGAAAGTTGCACAAAAGTTTGTACCACTTCCAAATACAACTTACACAGCTACTTTGACGGCAAACATAGGAAAATTTCCAGAAACTGTTTACAATACAACAGCTGAACGTTGGTATGATCGTCCAGTAACGGGTGCGGTGCGAGACCCAGATAATAATAATTTGTATAAGCGAACCGAACCAGTTTCAGTAACTATTGCGGGAGGCTTATGTACTGATGTTATCTTTGATGTCTCCTCACAAAAGATACCGAAAAGTAGCCAACCCTAAGATTTGTGTAGATTCCCTAACTGGTTGATTAGTTATTTGCGAATCAATAAAACCATCTGCACCAACGCTAACTATCGCTACAGAAGCATCTGCACCAATTTTCCAGTTATCACTATTGCGAAGCTTATTCAGTCCCTCATCATCCATAAATAAAATTACTATAGATTTCTTCTGAGCCCCTAACTGCCATCCAAATGAACCAGAAGCAAGACTGTAATATTCCATAGTCTGCTTACCAAAAAGTAATGAGCCTTCTCCATATTCGCCACCAAAGACGAATCCAGCCTTATAAACATCAGGGAAAACAAGAATACCTTTAGCTTTAGCTAAAAGATCATCAGAACGCCCCACCTCTCGGCTTAATCTATTAAGGGCGATTTTAACGTTAGAGTCGATTTCTGCTTTAGATATGGCAGAGACCTTTACTTGAGAACTTAGCAAGAGTACTGCTACTAATATAAAAGCAAATATTTTTAAATATAGTTTTTCGTTTTTTGTCATAAAATGATTATGACATTTATTGGTGTAAATTATTTGGATTGTAAAGATTTGAAGTGAAAGGTTTTTTGGGGATAATTTCCTCTCTTTCCACTACTGGTATACTCTATTGAGGGATGTCATACTTGATATTAAATACAAAATTTTCCTTTTGAGGATATAGAACTATGGCAAAAGAACAAAGTGTAAATTTCGAGGCTCAACTTTTTAAAGCTGCTGATAAGCTTCGTAAAAATATTGATGCAGCAGAATATAAAAATGTAGCTCTGGGACTCATTTTCCTTAAATACATTTCTGAAAGTTTTCAGGAACTTCATAATAAACTGGCTCTAGATGAATTTAGTGATCCCGAAGATAGAGATGAATATAAAGCAGAAAATATTTTTTTTGTGCCAGAACAAGCAAGATGGAAAAATATCCAAGCTAAAGCAAAACTGCCAAGTATCGGACAAGAGCTTGATAATGCGATGGAATCCATAGAAAAAGAAAACTCAGAACTTCGTAATGTACTTCCAAAGGTATTTGGGAAACCAAATTTAGATAAAGCTTCACTAGGGCAGCTTATTGATTTAATTTCAAACACAGAGCTTAAAGCTACAAGCGAAAATTCCAAAGATCTTTTCGGAAGAGTATATGAGTATTTTTTAGGTGAATTCGCTAGTGCCGAAGGAAAAAAAGGCGGGCAATTTTATACTCCTAAATCTATCGTAAAACTAATGGTAGAGATGATTGAACCTTATAAAGGTCGTGTCTATGATCCAGCTTGTGGGTCTGGTGGCATGTTTGTGATGAGTGAAAAATTTGTACAGGAACACCAAGGTAACATCAAAGACATCACAGTCTATGGGCAAGAATCTAATCAAACTACTTGGAAGCTCTCTAAAATGAATTTAGCTATCCGTAATATTAATTCGCAATTTGTGGCTTGGAATACAGAAGGGAGCTTCCTGAAAGATGCTTATCCAGATCTTAAAGCTGATTATATACTTGCTAATCCTCCATTTAATCAGTCTGACTGGGGGCAAGAAATCTTGCAAGATGATGCTAGATGGAAATACGGAGTGCCTCCTGCTGGCAATGCTAATTTTGGATGGATGCAACATATGCTATATCACCTCGCGCCGCATGGAGTAATGGCTACAGTTTTAGCGAATGGATCTTTAAGCTCCAATACATCTGGTGAAGGAGAAATCAGAAAAAACTTAATACAAAATAATTTGATAGAATGTATAGTCGCTTTACCGAAGCAGCTTTTTTATAATACAGGAATCCCAGCCTGTATATGGTTTCTGCGTAGAGAAAGACAGGCAAGGAAAAATGAAATTCTTTTTATAGATGCCTCGGAAATGGGCTATCTGGAAGACCGTGTGCATAGAGTGCTTGCAGAAGAAGATATAAATAAAATTTCAGATACTTATCATAACTGGAAAAAAAATCCAGATAAATATGAAGACATCAAGGGTTTTTGTAAATCAGCAGAGAGAGGCGAAGTAGAGAAACATGGTTTTGTTCTGACTCCAGGACGTTTCGTTGGGATTAAGGATGTGATAGATGACGGAGTGCCATTTGAAGAAAAGATGCAGAAGCTCACTAGTACCTTGAAAGAGCAATTCGCAAAAGAAGAGGTAATGAATGCCGAGATTAAAAAGCAGCTTGCTAAAATAGGTTTTAGTTTAGATATTTAGGAGAGATTGTGGAGATAACTCATTATCAAACTTTAGCCCTAGATATAGCAGGAATCCTTGAAAAGGGAAGAAGCAGTGCGACTTTAAGTGTAAACACCATACTTCTGCAAACCTATTGGGAAATAGGAAAAACTATTGTGGAGTTTGAGCAGAAAGGAAATATTAAAGCAGAATATGGAAAAGAGCTTCTAATCAATATTTCCAAAGAACTTAAAAAATACGGGAAGGGCTTTAGTAGAAGTAATTTAACTTATATGAGGCTCTTGTATATAAAATTTCCAAAGAGTGAGACACTGTCTCACAAATTAAGCTGGAGTCATTACTTTGAGATATTAAAAGTGGAAAACGATCTTGCCCGTAGTTTTTATGAAAAACAGTGTATTTTAGAGAATTGGTCAGTAAGAGAACTTAAAAGACAAAAGCAATCAATGCTTTTTGAAAGATTTGCGTTAGGTAAAAATAAAGAAGAGATTATAGAACTCTCGCATAGAGGGCAGTCTATACAAAAGGCAGAGGACATTGTTAAAGAGCCTTATATCTTGGAATTTCTTGGTATTTCAGAACCTTATAGCTATTCTGAATTAGAATTAGAGCAAAAAATTATTGATAATTTGCAGATGTTTTTGCTTGAACTTGGTAAGGGTTTTACTTTTGTTAAAAGGCAATTCCGCATTAGTTTTGACAGCCGTCATCATTATATAGATTTGGTTTTTTATCATCGTATCTTAAAATGTTTTGTACTGATTGATCTTAAGATCGGCGAAGCAGATCATAGCGATGTAGGGCAGATGAATATGTACCTTAATTATTTCAAAATGGAAGAAAACACGGAAGGGGACAATGAACCTATTGGAATAATACTCAGTGCAGAAAAAAACGATATTAAAATGGAATATGCCATGGGTGGGATAACTAATCAAATGTTTGTCTCTAAGTACCAGCTTTATTTACCGAAATTAGAAGAACTAGAGTTAGAAATAGAGAAATTTTTGCTGAGGGATGAATGATAGTACGACTGAGAATAATTCACTGCTAGAGGGTGGTTCACATGGTTTGGTTTTGAGTGGGTGGCTGGAGACTAGTTTGGGGGTAGGTTGTAGAAATAGTTGGGGGAGGAACGCCTAAAACTACAATTGATGCATATTGGAACGGTGATATCCCTTGGCTTTCTGTTGTTGATTTTAATGACGATAATCGTTGGGTTTCAAAGACAGAAAAAACAATTACACAAAAAGGATTGAAAGAAAGTTCTACAAAAGTTTTGAATGCTGGGGATTTGATAATTTCAGCAAGAGGAACTGTTGGAGCACTAAAGCCTAAGAGATATTTACCAGCTAAAAAAACTTCACTTAATGAAACTCAATTAAAGACTATGATAGCCGCTTGTGATGAAATGAAAACTAATTACTATGGAAGATTAAGTAATAAAGTGATAGTAGTTTTCCTTGCTAATACTGGTCTTAGAGCCTTTGATTCTGAATATTTTTTCTTAAATAAAGATGGAAAGCCCTTTACAGTAGATAGATTGAATAAGAAAATATCAGGATTAGCTAATAAACTAGGCTTTAAAGGGATAAACCCGCATAGCCTTAGAAGGTCCTTCGTAACTATCAATGCTGCGAAAGGCAGACCATTAAACCATCTTAGAATAGCTTGCGGTCATGCTGATTTAAGCACTACTCAAGGCTACTGTATGACTAGTACTG
>CANHDW010000043.1 GCA_947459525.1 Candidatus Caenarcanales bacterium | reverse complement strand
TAAAAGCAAAATATCATTGTGAGTTTAAAATCATGAAATCACGGCAGCAAATTTAATACAAAACCCATCTGTGCATTAGCTTGGGTTAAGACTGAAACGGCTGACTGTTTCTGAATTTGGTTTTGCGTAAGATCAGAAGCGGTTTTAGCATAGTCAGTATCTTGAACCTGAGACTGAAAACCAGAATAAGCTATTTTCTCTGCTTCTAATTTATCAAACGCGGCAGTAAATTTAGCATTATATTTATCAGTCACAGACATCATTCTAGAAAGATTTTTTATTACCATATCCATATCATTTAAGGTACCCCTTTTGCCTGTAAGAATAGGAGTCCCAGCGGAGGCACGGTATTGCTCCCAAGCACTTAGAAATGTACCGCCAACATTAATCCCCCAAAGTCCCACGCTGTCGGCTTCTAAGGTGGTGCCTTCAACTATACTTCCTGGACCATAAAACCCTAAGGAAGTATCAATGGAATTATCAGGATTATTATCATAAGTAAAATCTAATTTTATAACATCATTAGGATCTGGACCAACTTGGAAATCTTTTTTAAAACCATATGGATTAGCTTGATAAAGCCCACCTCCCATGAATACTTCATTACCATAACCATTATCTAAAACACTAGCAAATCCACCGTGCGAGTAACTACCTCCATATGGATAAGAAGGAACTGCTCTGGTTCCTTCGATGATTTGTATATTAAAATTAATTTCGAGTTGAATAGCATTAAGCTCATCTACACTATTAGTGCCATTAGCAGCTTTAACCATAAGTTCACGAATCTTCTGAGCATTCTCCATTATAGTACTTAAGCCTCCATATGTATTCTGTATAACACTTAAAGCATCACCTATATTTCCTTGTGCTTTAGTAATGCCTCTTAATTTAGAGGTAAGCTTTTCATTAATAGTAAGTCCCGCAGCGTCATCAGCAGCGCGGTTGATTCTCTTACCACTAGAAAGCTTGGTAATAGTCGATGTTTCATTAGTCGTAGCTGTTTTAAGAGCTCTAACTAAAGTGGCTGAAGAAATATTAGTGTTTACTGCCATTCCCAATTAATTTAGTATCCTTTGATTTCTTACTATCTAACTTTATCGGCAAGATGCTTTAACTCAGAATGCGTTAAAAATACTAGATTGTGGAAAAACACTAGATTGTGGAAAGGATAACTCCTTTCTCATTAATTTAAAGTAATGAATAAAAGTGGTGCTGGAGAAAGGAGTTGAACCCTCGACCGCCACTGACCTTCTAGGTCAGAGTTAAAAGATTTCAAGTCGTGACTTGTAATCAGGCACAAAAGGATAACTCCTTTCTCATTAGTTTAAAGTAGTAAATAAAAGTGGTGCTGGAGAAAGGAGTTGAACCCTCGACCGCCACTGACCTTCTAGGTCAGAGTTAAAAGATTGCAAGTCGTGACTTGTAATCAGGCACAAAAGGATGACTCCTTTCTCATTAATTTAAAGTAGTAAATAAAAGTGGTGCTGGAGAAAGGAGTTGAACCCTCGACCGCCTGATTACAAGTCAGATGCTCTACCAACTGAGCTACTCCAGCAAAAATCCTTAAATTAAAAAGGACACAGCGAAATTTCGCTTTTGAAATTATAACAATTAATCAAGGCTTGTCAAAAAACTTCAAAGCTTCTTAAGAATTATTTAAAAGCTTCTATATTTTCTAAATCGCTTAAAGTTTTTTCGACTATTAAATTTTCGTTCTCTAAATCTGTCAGATAACGAATTCCTTGATTAAGAGAGCGAGACAATAGTATTCTGCGATTATCAACAGCAAGAATTAAAATTTCACTGCCATCAGGTAAAATCTCTCTTTGAACGATGTTTATCTTATAACGCTTATCGGCATTACTGAATGTGCTTTTAATCCTTACAAAATTATCCAAGAATTTAGGAATCTTCCATTCGCCACTTTTCACCTTATTAATAAGGAAATTAGTGCAGAGCCACATAAAGATTAGAAACGAAACAACGCTAGTCACTTTACCAGTAAAATCAAAATCAGTCATTATTAACTAAAATATCAAAAAACGCCTGCCTAAAGAACATTTTTTCTGGAGCTTTTTGATTATTTAGAAAATCTAATCTTTCTTCTTTCACTGGAATTAAACAAGTACTAATTAATTCCCATATTATTTTTTGGGCTTTAGAGTCGCCTTCTATCGCATATTCAGCGTAATTTTCCAACTTTAATCCGCAAGAATTTATAAGCTCGGTCATAACAGTTTTACTTACTAAACCTTCAAAATCCTCATTAAGTAATTTATCGAAAAGCCTTACAGTATTCCCGATCAAAGGAGAATCACTAACTAGAGCTAAATTATTATAAAAATCACGATTAGCTTTTACGCAGTTATACTCATCTTCAGGCATAAGCCCAAAACAAAAAGAAGGCATAGAAACATTAAATATAAAATGCGCATTTGGTTTAGATGCTTTTTTTATCTCTTCAAATACAGCTCCTATGTCACTAAACAAATGAAAACAATTTAAAGCATAAATTACATCTACATCATGATTAAAATGCACAGCGAAGTCTTCAGCACCTGCTTGAATATAAGACGCCGCTGCAGAGAACTTCTTCTCTGCCTGCTGCAACATCGCGACAGAAGGATCTATTAAAGTAAGGTTCTTAGCACCATTTTCTATTAAAACCTTAGCTGAGACTCCAGTTCCAGTTCCTAAGTCGATAATTTTAGAATCTGGATCGGCGATCAACGGAGAAAAAAAATTTACAGCATGCCTAGCACTCTGTTCATATAAAAAGTCAGCATTAGAATAATTTTCTGAGGCTTCCTCTGAAGTAAATGGGTTTAAAGATGTATCTTGATTAGACTTATGCACCAACTGTCAGCCCTAGCTCAGACGATAACTCAATATTACCTGCAAGCTGCGTTATACGCAAACCGAAACTATCATCAATAACCACAACTTCCCCTCTCGCAATAATTTTATTATTAACAAACAGATCTACAGGCTCTCCGGATAAGCGGTCTAACTCAATCACAGACCCTTTCGTTAATTTTAAAATATCTCTAAGCTGCATTTCAGATCGCCCAAGCTCAACGATTAGCCCAAGCTTAATATCCAAAAGTAAATTTAAATTTTTCTTTTCATAAATCTCAGCAGTATTTACAGTGTGATTCATCTGAGCAAACTCGACTTCAGATACAGAATTCTTATTAGCTAATTTAGGGTTTTTAACATCAGCTAGCGTCACTACTCGCTCAATGAAAATATCAGCGAGATTTAAATAAAAAGACGAATTGACGACATTAGTGATCTGAACATTAAAAGCAAAGCTCGTATATTCAGTTTGAACCAAATCGTGCTTTAAAGAATCTGGATTAGCTGGGTCAATTAAAACATTTTGGAAATCACTTAACTCTACATCTAAACCAATAACAAGGGTTTTAAGCTTATGAATAATAGCTAGCGTAGACTGAGCCAATGATTCAGAAAAAGCAGCCTGCTCTATAGCTTCAAAAGATTTACCCGTAACATCACCATTACCGCCAGCCATTAAATCAGCGATTATAATCGCATCATTAACATCAGCGATATAGGCTATGCTTCCAGATTCACCACCATTAATATCAGCGAATACCGAAATAGCTTGATTCGCTATATTATAATCACCATCAACTATCATGGGATCCATTAGCCCATCAAAATTCATACTCACCTCAACATTAAGAAGCTGAGAGAGGTTCGCCCCAAAAGCCTGACTTAGATTATTTAATAATTCAACAAACTTACCTAAAGTCTTATCGTCTAAAGCCATAATAGTCTTCTTGCAATATACCCCTTAAAGCCTATTCAGCTCAAGGATTAAAGAAAATACACCTTATGGAGTAGACTTTTAAACTTTATTTTCATCACTCCCTTAACTAATCTGAGCTTTTATTCCTTCGATTTGATTATTTAAAGCACTGATGCTAGATTCAGCTCCACTCAGCTCTGCAGAAGCTTGTAAGGCATCTGACTTCGAGGAAGCAGATTTGCTGTTAATTGTTTTAGAGGGGCTTTGATTTTCAATACCATCTCCTACTTCAGTTTCTGCTACAGATGCAGAAATATCATCAGTTAAATCATCTGAAGAAACATCATTAATCGCACTTAATCTAACTTCTTTTGCTGCACGCTCATTTTCCGCACTAGCCTTATCGCCTTGCAGCTGATCTAATTTACTTGATAGTATCTGCTTGCGGGCTTTTTCATATTTTTCATCAATTTTTAGCTCAGTGACTATATCTTCACCTGCATCAATAGTAAGCCTATCGACAGACATATTCGTGAATGCGACTGTTTTAGTATCTTCTGTTTTTATTGTTGAAGTATCAATAGTCGGTTTAAAGCTTTCTACCGCTGCATCTAAATCAGCAGAAAAGCTTTCTTGAAGTTCAGTACCAGCCGTTTTAAGACCACCTAATATTTTTGAAGATTGAACTAAAGTATTAAGTGTTTTAGAGTCGCCTGTGTCGGTTAAACCATTTTCAGATAAGGTTTCAGCTAAATTATTAACCCTTTCGTCATCAGGTAAAAGCTGTGCTGCGACATAGCTTTCAGCTATTACTACAGCCTTTGGCTCATTTGTTTTAAGCTTACCACTGTCTTTAATTTCGGCTAATTCTTGAATTTGATTTGCTTGAATTTCTTGAGGGCTAAGTGTTTTATTTTCTAACGAAGTTCTCACTTCAGTAGGCTTAGCTGACAGCACGACCTCATCACCGATGTCACCAGCATTCGGCTGGTTCATAATTACAGCCCAAACAGTCGAGAATCCATCTTTAAAGTTTAGTATTTTTAACGCATTCTGAGTTAAAGCATCTTGCCGATAAAGTTAGATAGTAAGAAATCAAAGGATACTAAATTAATTGGGAATGGCAGTAAACACTAATGTTTCTTCAGCCACTTTAGTTAGAGCTCTTAAAACAGCTACGACTAATGAAACATCGACTATTACCAAGCTTTCTAGTGGCAAGAGAATTAACCGCGCTGCTGATGACGCTGCTGGACTTACTATTAATGAAAAGCTTACCTCTAAATTAAGAGGCATTACTAAAGCACAGGGAAATATCGGTGACGCTTTAAGTGTTATACAGAATACATATGGAGGATTAACTACGGTGATGGAGCATCTTCAGAAGATTCGTGAGCTTATGGTTAAAGCTGCTAATGGCACTAATGGCGTAGATGAGCTTAATGGTATTCAGGCTGAAATTAATGGTAATATCGGAGTGATAGCAGGAATGAGAGAAGGAGTATATCCCGCTGGTGGTATTACTGCTGTTTGGTTAGGTAATGGCTTTGGTGCCGAAGTGTGGCATCAAGCTTTTAAAAAAGATTTTCAAGTTGGTCCAGACCCTAATGATGTTATCACGCTAGATTTTACTAATAGTATTAGTCTTGATAATTGCATTGACATCACTGTAGGTACTACGCTTGTGAGTCATGCTGCCTTATCTTCAGGACTCGGGATAGGACTTTGCTATATTAATGTTGGTGGAACGATTAAAAGTCCTTGGCAAGAAATATCCAATTTACCTGCTACTAAGTCTGGTAACTTAAATGATATCGATGTTATGATCAAGAATCTTTCTAGAATGATGTCAGTGACTGATAAATACAATGCTAAATTTACTGCTGCATTTGATAAATTAGAAGCAGAGAAAATAGCTTATTCTGGTTTTCAGTCTCAGGTTCAAGATACTGACTATGCTAAAACCGCTTCTGATCTTACGCAGAATCAAATTCAGAAACAGTCAGCCGTTTCAGTCTTAACCCAAGCTAATGCACAGATGGGTTTTGTATTAAATTTGCT
>CANHDW010000042.1 GCA_947459525.1 Candidatus Caenarcanales bacterium | reverse complement strand
GTCTAAATCTTCTATTAATTTAGCTAATTTATAACGATCAATCCATTCAATATTATGTTCTTTACTCATGCGGTGCATTAATTGTTTATGAGTATCTTTATAAGTACCGTTAGTAATAAACATACCTTGAGATAAAATATCATCGCTTTGAGACTTGAGGAAAATATTTCTATTCTTCTGAACATAATCAAACTAAGACAGTAATGATCCCAGAGCAGTATACTCCGAAATAAGCTGCTATTTTCGGAATATACTCCGAAAACATAAGATATGTGGAATAATTAAGGAAGTGACGAAAAATGAAGTTTTTCGTCACGGGCTGTCAGGTAAAGAGGTTAAGAATGAACCAAGATTTTAAGCGACTTTTAAAATTACCAAAAAAACACAGTTTATTTTTATTTGGACCTCGTGGTGTAGGAAAAAGTACTTTATTGAAGCAATGTTTCGCTAAAAACTCCTATTTTATTGATTTATTAGATACAGACACTGAGGAAAAGTTTTCTCGTAATCCTGAAGAGCTGAGATATTTAGTCGAAGCTTTAGATAAAAAAACTAGTCATATTATTATTGATGAGGTTCAGAAAATCCCTCGCTTACTGGATTTGGTGCATTTGTTAATAGAAAAATATGATAAAAAATTTATCCTGACTGGTTCTAGTGCTAGAAAATTAAAGTATGGGAATGCTAATTTACTTGCTGGCAGAGCCTTCGTTTATAATTTATATCCCTTTAGTTTCTTGGAATTAGGAGAAAGCTTTGATTTAAAGGCGGCTCTTCATTATGGTCTTTTACCGAAACTAGTTAAGTTCAAGAAAAAAGAAGATAAAATACTGTTTTTAAAAAGCTATGCTCAAACATACCTGAAAGAAGAGATACAGATGGAGCAGTTAGTGAGGAAACTAGAACCATTCAGGAATTTTTTAGAGGTCTCCAGTCAAATGAATGGAAAAATTATTAATTACTCTAATATCGCTAGAGATGTAGGAGTAGAGGATAAAACCATAAGGGAGTATTACTCTATTCTAGAGGATACGCTTATAGGTTTCTCTTTAACGGCTTTTCAGCATTCTTTTAGGAAGCAGCTTTCGACTAAGCCTAAATTTTATTTTTTTGATTTAGGTGTAGTAAGAGCTTTAAATCGCAGCTTAAATCTACCTTTAGAAGAAAGTACTTTTGAATATGGTAATGCTTTTGAGCATTTTATTATTACTGAAGTCTATAAGTTAGTCGGGTATTTTCATGATGACTATCGTTTGCACTATTTAAAAACTAAAGATGATGTAGAAGTTGATTTAGTTATAGATAGACCAGGACAGCCATTATTATTTATTGAAATTAAAAGTTCTAAAAATGTTAGGGCTGAAGATTTATCTAAATTTATAAAAATCACTAAAGAATTTGGTGATTGTGAAGCGATTTGTTTATCTAGGGATGAATGCAAGAAAAAAATTCATAATGTCATGGTTTATCCTTGGCAGGAAGGACTTAAAGCTCTTGTATAGAAACTAAACTAATGTCCTGTTACAATAGGATTTGACTCACTATGGCTAATTTAGAAAATGCTTGGCTAATCGCGCTCTATCCTCTGGTAAGTGCTCTTTTAATAATGTTTTTTACTCATAAAAGCAGACCGCTTTCTATGGGACTTTCAGTATCAGCGGTGGCTATCGGCTTTATCCACTCTTTAGTACTGTTCTTTAATTTTCATGATAACCATGCTTATGAAGTGAACTTTAACTGGATTAAGGCTGGTGACTTCCATTTAGAGATGGGTTATTTAGTAGATAAGCTGGCTATCGGTATGCTGCTGACTGTAACTCTGGTAAGTTTTCTGGTGCAGATTTATACACATGCCTATATGGATGAAGATGAAGGCTATACGAGATTTTATTCTTACCTGTCTTTATTTACCTTCTCGATGCTAGGTTTAGTTATTTCTACGAACCTATTCCAGATGTATTTCTTCTGGGAATTAGTCGGGGTTTGCAGTTTCCTTCTTATCGGTTTCTGGTGGTATAAACCTAGTGCAGCACATGCTTGTAAAAAGGCCTTCGTTACGAATAGAGTCGGTGATGCTGGTTTCCTTATAGGTCTAATGCTGCTTTATGCTTTCACTAAAGACTTCTGGGTAAATGGCATAGCGACTATGTCCTTTACTAGTTTGCAGGAAGCTATTAATTATGCGATTCATAATAATGGGCTTGAGCTTTTAGGCTGGGTTTCAGTTACTTCTATAGGTCTTCTGATATTTATGGGAGCGATGGCTAAATCAGCTCAGTTTCCTTTACACATCTGGTTACCGGATGCGATGGAAGGACCTACGCCTATATCTGCTCTAATCCACGCTGCGACGATGGTAGCGGCTGGTGTTTATTTACTTGCTAGAATTTTCCCTATCTGTAGTGTGGAAGGTTCTGCGGCATTGCCTGTAATCGCTTGGATAGGTGGTATTACGGCTATTTTCGCTGCGACTATTGCTCTAACACAGAATGATATTAAAAAAGCTCTAGCTTATTCTACCTGCTCGCAGCTTGGCTACATGGTTTTAGCGGTAGGATTGGGCGCACCGATTATCGCTATGTTCCATTTAATTACGCATGCGATGTTTAAGGCTATGCTTTTCTTAGGCTCTGGTTCTGTTATTTTAGGCTGTCATCACGAACAAGATATGCGTGAAATGGGTGGCTTGCGTAAATATATGCCGATTACAGCGATTACATTTTTAATCGGAACACTGTCTATATCAGGTTTACCATTTATGAGCGGCTTCTGGTCTAAAGATATGATTATCGCTAAAGCCTTCGAGGTATCACCAGCTCTTTTCTGGATAGCTACTTCTACGGCTCTGTTAACGGCATTCTACATGTTCCGTATTTATTTTAAAACTTTCGAAGGAGAGTATAGAGGTCATGCTCACCCGCATGAACAGCCACTTGCTGTAACTGTGCCGCTGATGGTTTTAGCAGTGCCTTCTGTAATTTTAGGTCTATGGGGTTCACCATTACTGGGTTATCCGTTAATTCATTATTTTGATAGTCATTTCCACGCTCATGGTACGGGTTGGGGATTCTTTTTACATGAGTTAAGCCAGCCAATGGGCTACTTACCTTTACTATCATTTATTATAGGTACTTCAGTCGCTTATCTAGTCTATGTTAAGAAGAAGACTATTAATGATAAGCTAGTGAATGACTTTGCTAAAGAGCAGTTTGCTTGGCTTTATAAGGGTTCAGTAAACAAATGGTATATAGATGAAGCTTATGAGTTTGTTATAGGTTTATTTATGAAGTTCTTTAGAGCTACTTGGAAGTTTTTCGAAAGAGTAGTTATAGAGGGCATATTCATTAACGGCTTCGCTTGGAGAGGTTCTGAGCTTGTTGGTGAGATTTTAAAACTTACTCAGAATGGTAGAGTGCAGAGTTATATAGCCATAATGTTTGTTGGGCTTTTGTTCTTTGTGGTTATGTTTTTGGTTTAGTCTGAGAATTATTTAATTTTATTTTGACTTATATTAAAGAAACTTCCATATCCTGTATGTATGAGTTGTTTATAATAGGTCTTGGTTAAGATAAGTTTTTAGAGATTTATTTATTCTCTTTGGGTTTATTTGAGCTTAGAGACTGCTGTTGAGTGTGTGACTGAGGAAGCTGATTGACGGCTTTTTCTTAAGGGGAATGATGATTAATATTAATGAGAAACCTGTAACCTATGGTGCTTTAAGGCAATGGTTAGAAACACTATTAGATAAGCCAGTAGATACTCCTAGTAAGAATGGTTCAAGCACAGCGGCTTCGGGACTTAATGACAGAGATGATGGTAAGAAATTAGCATCTCCAAATTCAGACTCTTCTGTTCAACCAACCCCAACGTATCAACCAAATGAAAAGCTTTTAGGACAAGAGGTCGCTAGAGCAGTACAGTTTTTACCAGAAGCAATTATTCAAGAATTAGAGAGAAAAGTTCGAGAAAAAAACATTGACCCAGGGAAAATAGAAGAGTTTCAAATTGATCTAGGTAGGCATGTTCGTGTAGATGCAGGTGTAGCGAGTAAGGGTTCTGGTTTAGGAGGAATTCCTAAATTGACTCTTCTGGGTGCTCCTACTAAAGAAAGTGATAATGTACTTAAAATTAAACAAGAAGACCTAAATAAAATTAAGTCGAGCATTATGTTCAATCTTGAAAGTGGGCGTGGTGGGCTTAAAGATATAGAAGATCTAAGCAGGTTTTCTATTTCTGAGCGTCATGGCTTACCGGCAAATATTACTATTCGTGTAGGCAAAGCCATAGAGGCACCTTTACCACAGGAAATACAGAGAATAGTATTAGATGCTGTAAAAAATAAAAAGAAAGTTTTATTCCTTGGCCAGACTGGGGTTGGTAAAACGACTTTAATACGCCAGATCTCTAAATTCCTCTCTGATCAAGGAGTTAGCCCTAGTCTTTTTGATAAGACTGAAGAATTAGCTGGTAATGGTTTAACTCCACATTCTGCTCTTGGGAATCTTGCTCGTAGATTCGTTATTCAGCCATTTAAAAATGTCGCACAGAGTTTAATCTCTATGATAGAAAATCATAATCCTAAAGTTCTAATCATAGACGAATTATCGAATCCTGAGCAGTTCAGGAGTGTAAGAAGAATGGTAGATGAAAAGGGGATACCGACTGCAATTATCTTTACACATGGTACTACTTTAGGTATGGCTATGCATTCTGAGAATACTAAAGAGCTTTTAGCTAAAGTCGATACAGTTATAGTCGGTGACGATACTGCTCAGAAAACTGGTAATGGAGATGTTCAGGATAAAATCCGCCATAATGTAATCGGTCATTCGATGGTGGATGTGGTCGTGGAGATGCCAGCAAGAGGTGTTTTCGTAGTTCATGAAAATGCGCTGGATTCGATGAAGAAGCTTGCTGCTGGTGAAGAGCCTACTGTGAAAGTTTATCCAGAAGGGACTAAGATTAGGGAGTATAGATCTAAGGAGGCTGAACAGTTTATTGAGCCGAAGAAGATGCGTGATCCGCTGGAGCGACCGGATTTAAGGAAAGATCTAAATATTAGTACATCCAAAGTTGTAAGTCAAACTCACCTAGACAAAGCTTTAGAATTAGAGGAAAAAGGTGATTTACAGAGCAAGCAAACTCAAAAAGGCAACTCAAAAGGACAAGATTCTTATCCTTTAACAAAGAAATATAGAGGACAACAAGATGTAGCTCCTCTATCATCTAATGACTTACAGGAATTAGAGAGGGAGTTAATACAGAGAAAGAAAGCAGAAGGGAGGAAATTTTTAGAAGTGGACCAGAAATTATTAAATCGGGTTAAGCTAGAATTAGAACGCTTAGCAAAGACTGGGACAGAGCGTGTTAATAATTTCAACGAGAAACACGGTTTCTCTACGTCTAAAACTGAGCCGCCAGAAAATATTGGATCTTGAAGAGGCTTTTAGTAAAATAGATCAAGAGAATCAGCGGAGATAAGCCAAAAAGAATCCACCTGACGGGCAATAAAATTAAATCCTAGGATTTAATAAATGAATTTACTTCACCCCATACTTAATCGGCTGATTCAAACCATCCAGCGGACCAATATAATCTTTCCTCAACGGAAAACCATCCCAATTATCTGGATTTAAAATTCTTGTTAATTTAGGATGCCCTTCAAAGACTATGCCTAGCATATCGTAAGCTTCTCTTTCTTGCCAATTAGCACTAGCAAAGACTTCTGTAAGAGTGGGCATTACTGGTTTATCCTTAGCTAAAGTTACTTTAAGCACTACAGCCTCATCATGCTTACTGCTTTCTAGCCTAAGTATGTTCTGGTAGCCTTTTTTAAGCTCCACTGCTGTCATATAATTTAGTAAATTAAATTTTCTCTGTGCTTTTAAATCTTTACAGACTTGAATGATATCCTCTACAGAAACCTCATACATTAAAGTACCACTAGAATCTTTTCCTAACTCTTCGACTTTAAAATTCGCAGCATCGAAAAATTCTTTAGCCTCTGGAGTCTTCGGTGGTTTAGGCGGCTCTTCGACTACTGGAGCAGCATCTACGCTAGCAGCAGCTTCAGCTTTAACCTCAGTTTTCACTTCAGCTTTAGCCTCTTCTAGTGGCTTACCATGAAATTTAGCGTAAGCTTCTTTAGCAGCCTGTTCTGGGTCTTTACCCTCGGCTATAGCCTTCTTTTTAGCGAAGAACATCGCTAATTTATCATCACCTGGTTTAATTGGAAGATCTGCCATATTTAACTCTATTTATTTTCGTCTATTAATAAGCCAGTCAGTTCATCTACTTCTTTAACGTATGAGTCGTGATACTTACTGGTATTTCCTCTTGCGATAAGTTTTTCTTTACGAATTTTT
>CANHDW010000041.1 GCA_947459525.1 Candidatus Caenarcanales bacterium | reverse complement strand
TCAGGGATCTCTCAATAGCTGACTACAAAACTGTTTTACGATGTGAAGTTCGCAGAATAAAATGTACCCGATGTAACAAAGTGACACAAGAAAGCCTAGAAAATTTTTTAACAAAGCTACGTTTTTCTAGGCGATATATGCTTTTTATTGGCAGGCGATGCAGAGAATCAAGTATCTCCGCAGTAGCTCAAGAACAAGGTCTAGACTGGAAAACGGTTAAAGATTTAGAGAAACAGTATATGCAAGAACAGCTAGATTCTAGGGAATCTGTCGCCCCTACTGTAATTGGGATTGATGAAATATCAATCAAGAAGGGACATAGTTATCGAATCATTGTCAGTGATCTTGAAACCAGTACTCCAATTTGGTTTGGAGGGAAGGACAGATCTGAAAAAAGCATGGATCAGTTTTACGAGTACTTAGGTCCAGAAAGATGTAAAAACCTCAAACTCATTGTGATGGATATGTGGAAAGCTTTCAGGAATTCAGCTTCAAAGAATGCACCACAGGCATCAATTCTGTTTGATAGGTTCCACATCATTAAACACTTAAATGAATCATTAGATACAGTAAGGAAGCAAGAATACAAAGAACACAAGGATAAAGAAGCTGGCGTATATATCAAAGGACAAAAATATACTCTACTTTCAAGAAGAAAGAATCTTGATCAAGATGGATCAAAGAATTTGGAGCAACTATTAGAAGCCAATCACAAATTGAATATTGCATATCTTCTTAAAGAATCATTTGATCAACTGTGGACTTATGATCAAGTAGATGATGCAAGAAGGTTCTTTGATAAATGGAAGCAATCTTTTAAGGATCAAGGGCTTAAATCATTTGAAAAGTTTGCTGAAATGATAGAAAGGCACTGGGATGGTATTGTTGCTCATTGCACTTTAGGACTAGGAATTAAGATGGGGTTTGTTGAAGGACTCAATAACAAAATTCGAGTCTTTCAGCGAAGAGCTTATGGTATTCGAGATGAAGAATACCTCAAACTTAAAATTCTCACCTTTAAGTTAAAACCCTTGTGAAATACTAATTCCACTCAAACGGGAGAAGAACCGATTATATTAATGCATTTGGGCATGCTGGAGATTGGCTTGCTTTAGCAGTGTCTAAAAGTAAAGATCATTATAACGATAGAGGGTGGATGTCGCTTGCTTGGTATGTTTTCGCTCATTCTTTAAATATCATGAATTCAAAAGAATCTTTTAAAAACATGGATGAATACAAGTCTCATATAAAACTTGGTTTAGCTAAGATTAAAGAAAACTTTTTTACAAGTCCTAAGGTTTTTGCTGAGAGATTATTTAAACATGAACACGCGATGATGGGGGTTCTTGGTTCAGCTTTAGCTTTTACTGGTGGAATTTCCTTTCGAATTTTAGAGAAGTTATTTGGGGCTAATGGTAGAGCTATTGGTACTACTCTGCGAAGTTTAGGTGGAATGTGTCAGGGTTTTGAGGGAATGAAACCCGGTCATATACTCTCCGGTAGAGTCTTCTTCGGCTTATCTGGTTATGCTCAAAGTATGGGAGCTTTGGTTAATATGTTATCGGATACTATCGGGAAAAATCATAAAGCAGCTTTAGATCCATTAAGTTTCGCTTTCGGTAGTTTAGGTAGGATTCTCTATCGCATATCTAATGATAGGGGAGAAGCTGGCTTAGAAAATAAAAAGATTAGTTTGAAAAATCTAAAAGATGTGATACCAGCTGTTATGGCGGGAATTAAAGCGAAACCAGTTGAATAAATTCTTGACCAGTAAAGCGTAAAGCTAAGATGTTTCTTAAAATTTTGAATAATCTAGTTCTGAAAAGTTATAATATTTGACGTGCACTCCAAAAAGAGAAGCAATATATTTACCAAGATTATTATTCTTGCTGTGCTTGCGAGCTTTTTGCTTACAAGCATTTTGCCGCTCTTCGCTTTAATTGATCTAACTGGTAAGCAATCTTTAACCGTTAGTGAAAAGAAGAGAATTTTAGAGGATATTAATGAACAGAAAAGTACACTCTCTGAGAAGATAAAACAGGCAAGATTAAAAGAACTTGAGGCTTCTAAAACTTTAAGGCAGATTGATCATAAATTAACTGATGCAAGAAAGCAGGTAGCTGTTCAAAGCCGTTATTTAAGTTCTAATCAGGAGGCTTGGAAAAAAACTAAAGCCCGCTTAGATGAGCTTAATGATAAAAAAGCCATAGTAGAAGAGAAGGCTAAAGAGCGCGTGGTCGCCATTTATAAGAAAAGCCAATTACGTTTTATTGATAGTTTAATTCGCTCACAGAGCCCTACTGATTATATGGATTATCTATATTTTCAGAGAAAAGTTATAGATTTCGATAAGAAGCTTTTAGATACTCTTAAATCTCAGTCTGAGGACATAGCCAAATATGGAACCTCATTAGAAGAAGAGACTAAGCGTATCGAGCAGATTACGAGTAAATTAAAGAATATCGAAGAAGATATAGTTTACCAGCAGAAAAAACAAAAAGAAATACTTTCTAAGCTTCGTCAAGAAACGGCTATGTATGAGAGTTCAGAGAGGCAGTTAGAGAGAGAATCGATTAAACTTGTTTATAAAATTTCTGAGCTTTCGACTGGTAAAAATGATAATCCTGAATCTACAGGCTCATTTAGCTATCCTGTTCGAGCACCTATAACTTCTCCATTCGGTCCTAGAAGGCATCCTATTTTTGGTGTAAGGAGTATGCATAGTGGTATTGATTTAGCTGCTCCTTATGGTACACCGATAAAGGCTTCTGAGGGTGGGGTTGTAATATACTCTGGTTGGTATGGTGGTTACGGCAAGGTTGTAATTCTTGATCATGCTAAAGGCTTTTCTACTCTTTATGCTCACTTGTCTTCGACTAAAGTTACGGTAGGTGCTAGGGTGAAACAGGGTGAAGTAGTTGGCTTTGAAGGTTCTACTGGTTATGCGACTGGTCCTCATCTGCATTTTGAAGTTAGAGAGCAGGGTAAGCCTAAAAATCCAGTTATTTACTTAGGTGGAAATTAACACCATTTTATAAAATTTATTAAAATATTAAAGAGGCTGAAAAATTAAGGATTTAAAGAAAAATATTATTAGATTACTAGTATCCGCTTTATTATTAGTGATTTTCCTGCAGGTATTTAAATTTGATCCTAAAAGCTTTATAGATAAGATTTTGCAGCTCGATTTAAGGTTCTTTGCTTTAGCATCTTTTTTTAGCGTGCTGACTATTGTGACGAATACTTATCGCTGGTGGATTATAACTAAAGGTTTTAATTATAAAATTTCCTATTGGACTGGTTTACTTTGGTATTTTGAAGGTATGTTTGCGAATAATTTTTTCCCTAGTAATGTAGGCGGAGATGCTTTAAGAGCCTTTTACTTAGGCACTTTAAAACACGCTGATGATAAGCAGGATAGTGAAAACGCAGAAATTAAAGATTCACGGCAGGCCGATGAAGGGATTGCGAAATCTAAGCACTATCATGACTGGCTTTCAGCAGGCTTAACGGTAATTTTAGAAAGATTATTCGGGTTTACTATGATGTTTTTCTTTTTTCCGCTTTCTTTGATTTTTATTTATTCACAGAACCTAGCTCATACTATGCCAGAGAGACTTATTCAGTCTTTATTTATTTTATCCATAGTGCCTTTTTTTGCATTTTTTGGTTATAAAATATGGATTAAAATTCCTATTCCTCTTGCAATATTTCAGAAAATTAAAATCGCGGTTAGTGAGTTTATTGTGCATAAGCGTTCTGTTTGGATAGTTCTTTTATGGACTTTTATTACGCATGTTTTTTTAATGGCAGTAAATGTTTTTTCAGCATTAGCTTTAGGTGTTACGCAGATACCTTTCTGGTATTGGTTTTTAGTGGTGCCGCTCGCTACGCTCGCTAGCTATGTTATCCCTGCTGTAAAAGGGCTTGGGGCACGTGAAGCTACTTATGTATTTTTATTAAGTATTATTGGAGTTAGCTTTGATCATAGCTTTGCTATTGCCGTTACAGTATTTTTAGCGACTTTAGTTTCTTCTGTGCCTGGTATTAGCTTGGTGCGGAAAGGTAAAGAGATATTCAGTATTTTTAAGGATCCGCTGAAAAATGCTTAAAGTAGAATTTTTCATGACTTCCTTAAATAATACGAACCGAAGACTAGCCATATTAAGAACTTTTTGGGAAAATTAAAAACATGACGACAGACTTAGAAATTAAGGAAATTAATAACAATAAAGGCTCTACCGAAAAAGCTAGATTAGAATATAACGGAACAGTCGTAGAATTGCCTGTAGTAGAGGGTACTGAACAAGAGAAGGCTGTTGATATTTCTAATTTAAGGGCCGACACGGGTTTAATTACTTTGGATAATGGTTATATGAATACGGGTTCTTGCCAAAGTGATATTACCTTTATTGATGGCGAGAAAGGTATTCTGCGTTATAGAGGTATTGATATTGAAGCTTTAGCGGAAAGATCGACGTTCGTTGAAGTTTGTTATTTACTTATTTATGGTGAACTTCCGACTAAAGAGCAGATGGATGATTTTTCTGAAGGATTAACGAGGCATTCTTTGTTACATGAAGATATGATTCATTTTTTTGCTGGTTATCCTAGTACAGCTCATCCGATGGCGATTCTGTCATCTATGACTTGTTCACTAGCAGCTTATTATAATGATGCAAGTAGCTCTCCTACTGAAGCACAGATTAATTTAGATGTAATTAGGATTTTATCGAAGTTAAGAACTATAGCTTCTTTTTCGTATAAAAAATCTATAGGTCAGCCATTAATTTATCCTAATAATAAACTTACTTATTGCGCAAACATAATGAATATGATGTTTGCAGTGCCTTCTGAAGAATATTATATTGACGATGAAATTGTTAAAGTAATGAATCAGCTTTTAATTCTACATGCTGATCATGAACAGAACTGTAGTACATCTACTGTTCGCATGGTTCAGAGTAGTGGTGCAAGTATATATGCTTGTATGTCCGCTGGTATCAGTGCTTTATGGGGGCCTCTGCACGGCGGTGCGAATCAAGCTGTGCTAGAGATGCTTCAGCAGATTCATGACAGTGGTGAAAATTATAAATCGTTCTTAACTAAGGTTAAAGATAAGAAATCGTCGATTAAATTAATGGGTTTTGGCCACAGAGTTTACAAGAATTTCGATCCAAGAGCGAAGATTTTAAGGAAAGCCTGTGATAGAGTTTTAGATAAATTAGGTATCAGTGATCCCCTGCTTGAGATAGCTAAAGGGTTAGAAGAAGAAGCTTTAAAAGATCCGTACTTCGTAGAGCGTAAGCTATATCCGAATGTAGATTTTTATTCTGGAATTATTTATAGTGCACTTGGAATTCCAGTAAATATGTTTACTGTAATGTTTGCATTAGGTAGATTACCGGGATGGCTAGCGCACTGGAAAGAGCAGAATGAATTTGATAAGAAAAAAATCTGTAGACCTAGACAAGTATATACTGGCTATAACGAAAGACTATATGTTCCATTAAGAGATAGAAATTAGTTATATTTACCTCTTTTAACTATCTCTTAAGAATAATCTTATATAAAGAGTTCAGTTAGTTTCAATAATAATTCAAAAAACGGAGGTAAATTATGGGTGCAATTAACACAGCGGCGTATCTATCACAAATCAGGTCTAGAATGGACGCACAACAACAAGTAGTAGCTCTTTTAGAGAGTGAACTGCAAAAGTCAATCTTAGGTAATACTACAACTACGATTGGTGATCTTACTGGAGTTGGTGGTGCAATAGATGATATATATCAAAAACTTGATGGTACTGCTAAAACTGAGTGGCGTAGATCAATAGAAAATGCTAACGTAGGTTTCGATCCTACAGCTGGAGTTGACCAAGATGCTCTAAGACAGCTGTTATATCAAGCCAGAGCCTTACTTGGTGAGTTAAGAATCGAGGAGCAAGCTTGGAACGGTGAAGTTAACTCTGAGAAAACATTAAGAAAAGAGGTAAACGACTTCGCGAAAGTATAGTTAATTTATTCTTTGTTATATTAGGGCTGGCAATGCCAGCCCTAATGTGTATTTTAATTTTACAAATATAATAATTTGAATGGAAGTGTTAATTATAGGATTTCCACTCTTTGGTGAGAGAGTGATTTAGGTGAAATTCTAAGGTGTTTTAATTTTCAATTGTAGTCCGCACCTCCGGTACGTATGGGCAGGGAGAGGGTCTCTCTGCTTGTGCGTATTTTTGCTACGCAAATGAGTGAATTTTCACCTGTAGAGCAGTTCATTGATGAAGAGGTGTGAAACTGGTGCTTGGAAGCAGGATTGAACGGACGGGCCTCTTCATTAGCAATGAAATGCCACTAACGTGGCAATTTGCTACGCAAATGAGTGAATTTTCACCTGTAGAGCAGTTCATTGATGAAGAGGTGTGAAACTGGTGCTTGGAAGCAGGATTGAACGGACGGGCCTCTTCATTAGCAATGAAATGCCACTAACGTGGCAATTTGC
>CANHDW010000040.1 GCA_947459525.1 Candidatus Caenarcanales bacterium | reverse complement strand
TCAAAATATTGCACAATTATTTACCACAGATGGTCAATTAAATTTCGCCACTGCAAGCAAGATAGACATTACAGGCGACGGTGTATTCAGGGGTACAGAAGATTTAGTAGCACTTCAACAAATACTCGCATCACGTTCATCTACTAATAGTAACCAAACTACCAGCTCTGCAAACTCAAACACAGTGAGTGCTGGGATTGGTAATCCCAATAACGGGGTTCAACACTTTAATGCCACAGGTTCTTTTTTCGTAACTGAAAGTGGTTTTACAATTTTAACTGATACTAATGTAGGTGGTCACCAGACAGACATCTACGATAACGCTGGGAAAATGATTACAAGAATCTGGGGTGATCCGCATGTTGGTGATGGTACTACAGCCGCTGGTGGATGGGATTGGCATTTTGGTAACGACTCTACCTTTATTCTTCCAGATGGTACAGAAATCATGTTTAATACTGAAGGTAACGCAAACAATAATGTCTATATTACTACTGGTTTGTATATTAAATCTGGTAACGATGTTTATCAAACAGGTCAAGACTTCGGTACTAAAACTACAGGAGTAGCTTCTGATGCAAAAACTAGAAATTCATCAATAACCAAACTTGCAATGAGCGCTACTGAATTCGACGCTAGATACGCAGACGCTAGTTCTGATGCCAATGGAGCTGGTGTTTTCGCTTGGACTAAATCTGCCAATAATGGAGCTGGAGGCTGGGCTATACTTACTGACGGTGGTATATTCCAAGATGTAAAAAATGAAGATTGGGGTACTTATTTACAAGCTGGACAAGCCTCTTTTAATGGACAGTACGAGGGACAAGTATCTGTCAGCAAAGCACAAATGATAGCAGCTTTAGATGGTGATGCTGTAAGATCATTTAAATCTCTTTCTAGTTCCCCAGCTGGCTCTCAAATAGTCCCTGGCAGCAATCCACCAATAAAGGCCGATGATCTTTTTCTTAACTATTACTTCAAAGAAGGAGCAGATACTAAAGAATTAAAAGCCTTTTCTGATATGATTTCCAATGGTTCATCTGCTGAAAAACTAAGTGTATTAGATGACTATATTCGCAACGGGGTAGAAATACCACTCACAGACGCTCAAGAAAGTAAATTTCTAAACTACCTAATTACTCCAGCGACTTCTGGAATTGCTAAAACTTATTTAGGATTAATTGAAAACAGTGCTTCTCCTGAAAAATTTGAACTCCTTGATAAATTAGCGAGAGGAGAATATACATTAAACACATCTCAACAAGACGTTTTCTTTGACTTCTTGCTTGACTTTCAAAATACTAAATTAGCAGAAACTTATGCCGGCATCATACAGAAAGGTGCAGATCAAGCTAGTATTAATTATCTTGAAGATTATGCTGCAGGAAAACTTCAAGTAACTTTAAACACTGATCAAGAAAATAAAATGCTTGATTACCTAGGAGGCAGTAAGAATAGTAATATTGCAAAATCATACGTTAACTTCGTTAAGAATGGAGCAACTGAAAAAGATTACAGTACACTAGATGAAATTTTCAAAAAATCTGGAAGTCTAAATCAGGTAGTGGCTCCAAGTGATTTAAAATTTACAACTAATTTAGAGTCTATTAAAAATGAATTTAGAGTTAATATTGATCCTAAATTACTCTTGAGGTATCTAGAGAAGGCTGACATCAGTGCTTTAAACAGTATCACTGATAGCATGGTAACGAATCTTACTAATTCTAATGGTCTTCAAAAAACCAAATCCGACACAGTAAATCTTCTAGAGGATTTAACTCGTGTTTTGATGAATCCTCTAACTGAACGCCTCAGCACTTACAAGACTGAAGCTGCTTCTATTTCAAAACAAATTCTCGAATTACAATTAAAAACCTTAAATACATTAGATCCAAATGATCCAGTGGTAATTAAGGTAAAAAAATCTGTAAATGAGCAAATAAAGTCGCTACCTGGTTATTTTACAGATGATAATTCCGCAGTTGAAGGACTGTCCACTGCTGCTAAAAGAGATTATGCTTTATTCAAGAAAGCTTTTCCAGCAGATAAGCCTCCAACAGCAGCTCAAACTGCAGCAGCATTAGAATTAATTAATGGCAACTATATCCTTGGAGATAGTCCTGCATTTATAGCTAATTATGCTAAATTTGTAAGCTCTGGCGATACTAAATCTGCAGATAAACTTATGGAAATTGCTAAGTATTTTGGAGCCAATGAAACCTATGGTTCCTCTTTGAGACAGTTTAGCAACGCAAAACTTGATGCGAAAAGTGTTGAAGTCGCATCAGAGATTCTTGATTTCACTAAAAATCTAAGTGCTCAAAATACCGGTGACCTTCGTGGATCAATATTAGTAGCGAATCGCTTCATGCTAAATAGTGTTCTTGATAACAAAGGTGGTTTTAATTCTACAACAGAAGGTGATTTAACCAAAGCTTTCTTCAAATCACTAGAAGAAGCTTCAAAAGAAAAATCTAGTACTGTAACTAATAAAGAGCTTAGCGAATTTCTTGTGAGTTCCATATATTCATTCTCTCGTGATCTGTATCAAGATGGAAAAGTTCAATTAACCAGTACTACATCTCTAGTTCAAAGAGATATCTTAAATAAACAACTCGGGGCACTCGCTAAAGACGGAATAGCTGAAATGCAAATAGATGTATTTGAAGGAATGCTGAGTTTCTACCAAAGTCAAATTCAACAAGAAAATGCTAAACCAGAACCTAATGCATCTAAAATAAGTCAATGGCAAGCTCAAATTAATTCTCATCAATCTGCCATTACTGCTCTACAGAGAACATTGTCATAACCTAATATTAATAAACTTTATGTAGATTAGTATTGTGAGTAACTTAGAGGGATCATTTTTAGGTAACAAAGATACAAGACCATCTTTTGGGCAGGGTAGACAACAGCTTGGCTCAGGAGTTAACGCAAATGTTGCCTCTCATGGCAAATTCCTAAATAATGGAGTCCAGTCCAAAAGCTTCGTCCAAGAAATGGCAGCTTTATTAGCAAATGGACAAGAAATACCAGATGAATTAAAAGCAAAAATGGACGAGATGGGTCTCTCTGACCAAATTAATAACGAACCTAACGCTCAAGGAAAAAGAATAAATAACAGCAGAGCTACAGTGAAAGGTCACGAAGCTCTTACAGACGTGGAGGATAGTTTAAACAAGGCTCAAGTTGATAAGGAGAATTTAAGACAGGAAGATGTCCGAAAAGCCTTTAGTCAATCTCGCGCAGAAGAGCAGGAAGAAAGGGTCTCTGAAGAAAAGAAACATTACTATTCGAGCAATGAAGCTACGATTGCGACAGCCGCTCAGGAAAACAGTAAATCTATAACAGAAGCTGCAAGGGAAGGAAATGTAGCTCAGCAAGAACAAAGGCAATCTGAAGATAGCAGCAGACAACAGCAGCTTGCAAATTGGGAGCTATTAGCACCTAGATTAATAGAAGATTCTGCAAATCGTGCTATCAGATTAGACATACCAGATGTAGAGGATATACAGACCGTAATAGTCAGGATGGGTCAATCTGGAGTTACTATACAAGCCATAGGTTCTGAAGATATGGTAAACAGCTTCTCCACTAGAGAAGGAGTTCTCAGAAGTGCCCTTGCTAAGAAAAATGTCAAACTAGATTCAGTAACAGCCTTCGATGCAAAAGCAATGTATCAAAAATAATCAATCATGAACAATCTTCACCATCTATCACAAAACACTACTTTAAATTCAACTGATTTAATAGGCTTAATATCAGGGAACATGGCTGGTGCTGCAACTTATGGTCACAGAGCTAAAGTATGGTCATTCAAAGACTATATGTATGGTGGTGAGATGGTCGAAGGCGGTCTTAGTATGAAGCAAGGTGGTCAAGCACCTAGATTAGGAGAATGGACTAAATTATTTATAAAAGGTAAAGGATTCTTTACTATCTGGGATCCTAAGCAACAGAAAACTATGTATACGAGGCTCGGTGATTTTCACATAGATGGTTCTGGTGACATGGTTTCCAAAGAAGGTTACCAAGTTTTAGGAGCTCCACTCGAAGGCTCTTATACTCAATTACGAAGACAGGGGCAGTACACTGACCTAAATACCAAAGCTGATGGTTTTGATGACATCACCCAAGGTAATCCTTTCAGAAAAGCCCCAAATGGTGCACCGCAACAATTAAATCCAGCGGGAAGACCCGTTGGTAATGTTCAGGCTATTAATATCGCTTTAGATCCACGTAATGGTAAGTATCTAGGCTTATACGATGAAATCAAAGTCGCAGAAGATGGAGTTGTTTATGGTAAAGATGGAAACAATCTAGTCTCTCTTTATAAAATACAATTAGCAAATTTCAACAACCCAGAAGGCTTAACCGATCTTAAAGACGGAATTTATTTTGAAGCTAACAGTAATAGTGGCATGCCTACTCTTGCAAGTACTGGAGCAGTTATCATTTCAGAAGCTTTAGAAAAAAGTAATACCAATATGAAAACTGAAGCCCATTACCTAACAGAGGCACAAAGATCTTACCAATTTGCCACTCAAGCTCAGAAGCTTGCTGATAAAATTACTGGTACAGCTATAGAGCTGATTCAGTAATGAGCCAAATCAGTGTTTCAAATAGAGATCCCAAAACTAAGTATTTAAATAAGTCAGATGATAGTGAAGTTTTAGATATTGAAACTTGCGTAAACTGGTCAAACCTTGCTGAGCTTTGTATCAATTTATCTAATCAATATCAAATTCAACAAAAGGAAGACGAAAACGCAGGAAATGGAGTTCTACAGAGTTCTCAAGTGGAATTAAACCTTAACCGTGAGATCTGCCTCAGTTTCTGTACAGAATCTGAAATTAAAGATCTAAATCGTAATTTTCGAAATAAAGACTCCGTCACCGATGTTCTTTCATTTAATTTTCAAGATCTGCAAAACACTGGAGAAATCCAGCCACTTGGCGACGTTATCATCTGCACTACAAGAGCACAAGAGCAGGCTTGGGAACTAGGTTACACGCTCAGGCGAGAATTGATTTTTTTATTTGCTCATGGAATCTTACATTTACTTGGTTATGACCATGAAACAGAGGAGGATGCAGAAAAAATGTTCAATTTACAAAAACAAGTTATAAAGACGTATGGTATTTTAGACTGAGTGAGGGTCTTTAATAATCTTACGCATAAACTTGAAGAATTTGAGCCAATAAACTCAAATATAGTTACTTTTTACTCCTGTGGACCCACCGTCTATGATGATTCACACATAGGACATGCTCGCAGTGCTATCACTTGGGACTTGCTTGCAAGATATCTTCGTTTTAAAGGTTACCAGGTAACTTGGATTAGAAACATCACTAACGTTGACGATAAAATTATCAACCGTGCAAAAGAATTAGACATACTCGCAGACACTCTTTCGCGAAAATACACCTATGAATTCTGGGATGACATGGTCTCTCTAAATGTTTCTTGGCCAGATCATGAACCTAGAGCTACCGACTATATTCCAGAAATGATCAAATTTATAGAAGGACTTATCGCTCAAGGCTCTGCCTATGCAGTAGATGGTGATGTATATTTCAGTGTGAATAAATATACTCAGTATGGCCAACTGAAAAGACAAAGTATTGATGCTTTAAAAGAGGGTAACAGCCGCTTAGATCCAAATAGTAAGAAAAAAGATCAGTTAGATTTCGCTTTATGGAAAGCTTTTCCGAATGAACCACTTTCAAGCTTCAGCTCTCCATGGGGATTAGGTAGACCTGGCTGGCATATAGAGTGCAGCACTATGATAGAAACGATTTTAAAAGAAAAATTTGCTGTCTCTACCTTAGATATACATGCTGGCGGAGATGACTTAATCTTCCCTCATCACGAGAATGAATGTGCTCAATCAGAATGTTTCACGGGGAAACCGCTGGCGAAATACTGGTTACATAATGGCATGGTCATGATAAATGGTACTAAAATGTCAAAGTCATTAAATAATTACATGACCATCAAAAGTGTTCTAACTAAATTCAAACCAAATACTGTTCGTTTTTTCTGTTTGCAAACTCATTATAAAAAGCAAATCAACTTCACAAACACCGCTCTTCAAGCTGCTGAAAGTGGTTTTGATAAACTTTTCAATGCCATTGCAGAAGAACTTAAAGGCATTAAATTTGACAGCTTTGCACAGGTTCAATTAGATGAAACCCAGCGAGCAAGTCTAAATCAAGCTTTAATCAATCGCTTCACCGAAATATTAGATAACGATCTAGCTACGCCACAGGCTCTTGCATTACTGTTTGAGAACCTAGACCAAAAACCTACAATAATTTATCTTTTAAGCATACTTGGCTTCGACCTTAGATCTAATACTAAAGAGAATTCGCTCAAGTCCTTAATGCACTCCATCGCCGATGCCAAAGCCATGTCTAGAGCTTCTCACGTCGATGCCATCGCTTCACTTAAAGCAGCTGCCACCTCATACAATAACCTCTCAGAGACTAATTCCACGATAACAGAATCTATTCTTATTAATAAAAGTGGCTTAGATAGTATCATTCAGACTCTACTTGAGTTAAGGGAAAAAGCTCGCCTCGAAAAGAATTTTGAGCTTAGCGATAAAATTAGACTAGAGTTAGAAAAAGCTGGAATTATAATTAAAGATTTTAAAGATAAGCCTAGTGAATACAGCTT
>CANHDW010000039.1 GCA_947459525.1 Candidatus Caenarcanales bacterium | reverse complement strand
CTGAATTTTCCACTTACTAGTTTTAGTCCCACGTTAACGCTTAATGATAAAATGGCGATAGGTTAATATGGGCGAAAAAATTAAAATTTTAATTGCTGATGATGAGGATTCGCTAAGAACTCTCGTGAGGGCGGTTCTCGAAGCAGAGGATAAATACATCATAGAGGAAGCCATAGATGGCGATGAAGTCATGATCAGGATTAAAGCTGATAAGCCAGACCTTTTGATCTTAGATATCATGATGCCAGGGCAGTCTGGTTTTGAAGTATGTGAAAAGATTAAACAAACACCAGAGCTTAGAGATATTAAAGTAATTATTCTTACTGCTAAAGGGCAGGCTACAGAAGAGAAGTGGGCTCAGTCTATAGGAGCAGATCACTTTATTTCTAAACCGTTTAGTCCTTTAGAATTACTCGAATTAGTGAATAGCGTAACTTCTAAAGCGAGTACTTAATTGGGTTCTGAAATTAAGTTTCAGTTTTTAAGCAGATGAAAATTCTAGTTATTCATGGTCCGAATTTAAATATGCTTGGTAAAAGAGAACCAGAATATTATGGTTCGGAGACTTTACTTGATATTAATCAGCAGCTTATAAAGCTTGCGGCTACAGCTAATTTAGAGATAGAAACATTTCAGTCAAATATCGAGGGGGAATTAGTTTCTAAAATTCAAGAAGCTGGAAACGCAGAAGTTGAAGATTGCGAGCAGTCCCAGCAGATGAAAGGTATCATCCTGAACGCAGGCGCTTATACACATACGAGTATTGCTCTTAGAGACGCTATTTCATCTATAAAAGTTCCCGTGATAGAAGTACATTTATCTAATATTCATGCAAGAGAAGATTTTAGACACACCTCGATGATAGCAGCTGTCTGTAAGGGGCAGATATCTGGCTTCGCTGCTAAAAGTTATATTCTTGCTTTGAAATATTTTATTGATGGATAGTGCTACTAAACCAATTAATTTTCAAGAGGCTTTAAGAAAAGAAATATTTCTATTCACAAGAAAGCAAGGAGGATATATTAATGTACTTAACTGTTTTCCTAATAGCTATGAAGTCGGCATGGCGAGCCTTGGCTATCAGTTAGTTTTTAAACTTTTTTCTGAGCATGAGAAAACTTCTACTTATAGATATTTCACGAATTTCTATGAAAAGTTTCCACGTGATATTCATTTAGTAAGTTTCTCTGTCTCTTGGGAACTGGATTTTATTAATATTATTAAAACTCTAGAGGATTTAAATATTCCACTGCTATCTAAAGATAGAGATATGTCTCATCCTTTAGTTTATGGTGGCGGTCCTGTTCTTACAGCAAATCCTGAACCTTGGGCTGATTTTTTTGATTTTATTACTATAGGTGATTGTGAAAATAATATAGATGGGATAGTGTCGCAGACTGAGAAATTTTTCGGGTTTAGTGATGGTAATGATAACTCTCGTGGCGATAAGCTAAGGTTTTTTGAAGAGATACCAGGAATTTATGTACCTTCTTTATATGAAGCGATTTTAGTTTCAGTGAATAAGGCGGGTGCACAAGGTGGGCGTGTAGCCAAACGAACAAGTTCAAGGCTGAGGAGGACGAATGACCGCAGTGTACTGCGGGTACATGAGGATCA
Organism: Candidatus Caenarcanales bacterium; assembly: GCA_947459525.1. Lineage (GTDB taxonomy): Bacteria > Cyanobacteriota > Vampirovibrionia > LMEP-6097 > LMEP-6097 > LMEP-6097. Next base: position 5,402 of record CANHDW010000039.1, on the reverse strand, counting down.
TGAGGACGACGAAAACGCAGAAATTGGAGTTTCGCTACACGCCCAAGGTGCAGTTAAATATTCTCCGCAAAATTACAAAGCAATAGAACGTGAAAAAAGTAAGCCAGAGCAGCTAGCTCATAGTTCGGTTATAGCTCCAGATGCGTATTGGGAAGATACAGCTCTTTTAGAGGTGGTGAGAAGCTGCCCTGAGATGTGTAGATTCTGCTTAGCTAGCTATCTTACGCTGCCTTTTAGGAAGCCAGATATTAACAGTGTTTTAATTCCTAATGTCGAGTATCTTTTGAAATTTACTAATAAGATAGGTCTTTTAGGACCTAGTGTAACTCAGCATCCAGAATTTATAGAGCTTTTAAAATATTTAGTCGCTCATCCGAAAAAGCCTCAGGCACAAGTCGCTTCTATGCGTGCTGGTACTGTGACTTTAGAGATGGCAGAACTTTTAGTAGAGCTAGGGGTGAAGAGTATGACTATCGCTATCGAAAGTGGCTCAGAGAGACTGAGAGAGATTATGAATAAAAAGCTTAGCGAAGCTGAGATTTTTAGTGCCTGTGAAAACGCTCTGAATGGTGGTATTAAAGCGGTAAAACTTTATGGTATGGTCGGCATGCCCTATGAAACTGATGCTGATATTGAAGCTACTATAGATCTTTTAAAAAGACTGAAAAAATCATTCTCTAGATTGAAAATTACTTGGGGCTGTAGTATTTTTACACCGAAGGCACAGACCCCTTTCCAAAACTTTGGGATAGATACGAGTAGCGAAAAAAAATTACAAAAAATTACAAAAGCCCTAAGACCTGCTGGCATAGAGGTACGCCCTGAAAGCTATAAATGGACGCAGATTCAGGCTTTAATTTCACGAGGCGATAGATCGCTTAGTAAGATGTTTTTAGAGTTAACAGAGTTAGGCGATGAGCCTAGTTATGGGGATTACAAGAAGGCTATTTCTAAAGAGGCTTTTGAGTATTTTGTTTTTAAGGATTGGGGGGGAAAGCAGGATGCTGAAATTTCTGTGCCGCTGCGTTATCCTTGGCAGTATTTAATGAGTGAGGGGCAGGTGGTTATGCTTGGGAAGCATGCTTTGGAGGCTGAGGGGAAGGCTGGGTGAGAAAAGTAAATCTTTTTTGCGCAATGTCTAGGACAGTGTTTAATATAAACTCTCGTAAATCTTCTCTGCTTTTAACTTTATCTCTTTAAGTTCTTCTTCAGGATTAGATCCAGAGGTAATACCAGCTCCACTATGAAAAGATAATTCTTTTTTATTCTTGTCATAGACAAGGCTTCTAATAATAATATTAAATTCACCTCCTTCATGAAATTTAAAATATCCTATAGAGCCTGTATACGGACCACGTTTTACTCCCTCTAGTTTTTTTATAACTTCCATCGCTCGAATTTTAGGAGTGCCAGTTATAGAACCACCAGGAAAAGTGGCGGAGAAGATCTTTTCTAAATCAGGGATTAAAGTAGTTTTTTGAAATTTATTTGAAGATATCTCTAAAAGATTTTTTTCATTTACAGCAGAGCTTACTTTAGAAACTAAATGAAATAAATTTTTAAATTTTTTTATTTCCATAAATTCAGATACTTTCACAGAACCAATTTTAGAAATACGGCTTAAATCATTTCTAATTAAATCTATTATCATGATATGTTCGGCTTTTTCTTTCTCGGAGATTAATAACTCATTTTTTTTTGTTAAATCGGCAGTACCCTTAATAGGACTGCTTTCTATAATCCAATTATGGGACTGCTCGCAAACTCCAATTTCTAGATTTTTGCGAGCATTCCTATTTGGATAAATTTTCAGAAATGACTCTGGCGAGCTACTTAAGATGGCATAGTTAGAATAGTTTACAAAAGCACTGTAAGGAGCAGGGTTTTCTTCTTTAAGATTCTTATAAAGTCTTTCTACATCATCACTTGATAAACTTTCAGCCCAAGAGATTTTCTCCGAGATATTAGCCTGGTAGATATCACCTTCTTCTATATATTTTTGACATTCTTGAATTTTTTTAATATATTCACTTCCATTGAAACCTTTTATAGAAAAGTCTTTCACTATACATTCTTGCTTAGCTTGTTTTCGTAACCGCTCATAAATTTCACTTTCTGCATTTACGCCACGTTCAAGCTCGACTGTGTTATTTTTTTTAATTTCTTCATAGAGAATAAATTCCATTTCACCTTCATAGCAGACATATCCTGCTATACCAGCGTTAGGATACTCTAGAATCTCAGGATTCTCTTGAAGAAAGGCATTAAGCCCACTAAGAGAGAAAAACTTCCTAATGGGCTTAAAACATTTTATTTGATTTATTAATTTACTGTCCAAGCAGTGCTGCGATCTTAAATTTACAGCATCTTCCACTAGAGTCTCTAGTAAAAAATTATGATCTTTGAGTGCAAACTCTGACTGATGCATTACCATTGAATCCCTCAGCATTAATTACAGGTTTATGTATTCTAATATCTACAGTATCAATGCGTACGAATTTTTTAAAAAGCTCATCAGTAATAGATTTGCTGAGATGTTCAATTAAATTATATTCTTTCGCTTTAGCCACGTCTTGAATAATATGAGATAAGTCTACATAGCTGATACTATCTTCCATTCTATCGAGCGTGCATGCAGAGCTAAGATCTAGAGCCACTCTTAGATTCACTATAACCGCTTGGCCTCTTCTTCTTTCGCTCTCATATATACCAAGCCTACAAAAAGCCTGAACATTCTCTAAATATATTTCAGTGATCATAATTAACTAGCAGTAATTTCAGTTTTAAGTCTTTTAATTCTCTGCGAAAACTCCACAGTTAATAAAGAAGACTCTTCCACTTGTTTTTCTAGTAAAGAACATTTAGTTTTAAAATGCTCAAGTTCTTGGGTAAGCTGTTCTATATTAGCGTTCTTAATATTTAAGACTTCCTCAAGATCTTCATTAACAGTAGTATTTACTGCTATTAAACTGTCATTTTTATTTTCTAATTCAGGCTTTTCCTCTCTGTTGCTTGTATCTATAGGTAGTGCCTTCGAGGTTTCTAAATCTAAGAGTTTATTATTAAACTCTTCTAGTTTTTCTTCAAGATCTCTGATTTCGGAATTCTTATCATTAAGAGTACATTGAAGCTTCGCTAATGATTTCATTTCCTGATCACTTAGCTGACTTACTTCATTTAGTGCTTTATCCAATAGAGACTGGCTCTTTTCTAATAAAGTAGCCTTTCCTAAACCACCCATAAAAATATCAAAGATATTTTTTGAGTTTCTTTTATTAATCTCAGTCAGAACATTATCCTTAGCTGATTTAATAAAGTCGGATATTTCTTTAAGTCTTGATTCGTTATTTCGCATGTTCTAGCTCCTTTGCTGTCTTTGCTGTTACTACATCCACATCACTCTCTATCTTTATTGCAGCAGGAACCAGTTTGACACCCATTCTCTTCTTAGGTTTTTCGATATTAGTTATCTCTACTTCAAATTTAGTGCCTAGTACTGGAAACTCTTTTTCACTGTAATTTGATTTGTGTAAAAGGGCTTCTATGCCTGGTTCGACTTCAATAAAGAATCCAAATTCGGCATGACTAACCACTTTACCTTTATGCTTAGTGCCGACCTTAAATTTATTTTCATCAACTATAGTCCAAGGTTCAGGAACTATCTGTTTTCTACTTATAGCTATCTGTTGATTATCGCTGTCTATTTTAAATACTTTTCCAGAGATCTCATCACCAGCACTAATTAAATCAGAGGGTTCATTAAACCTAGCCCAAGATAATTCAGAAGAAGGGATCAGGATGTCTATACCATCGTACTCAATAAAAGCACCAAATTTAGTAGTCCTTACTACTTTTCCTGTAATTTCCTGACCTATAAAGAGTTTGCTGATTACTTCATTAATCTTCGCTTTTCTTTGCTCATCGCTAACGGTTTTATTATCAAGAATAATCTTATTTTTAGATTCATCTAATTCTAAGATTTTAGCTGGAATCTTTTTACCTACCCATTTCTGCTGGTCAAGGTTTTTTAAAGATTCATGCTTGTAATCGATAAGCCTCAGTGGAATAAAAGCTCTCTGCTTCGTCAGAGTAATGGTAACTTCTGCACCATTTTTAACGACTTTATTAATTAAGACTTCTAGATTCTGCTCTCTAAGCTCGTTTAGCTTATTCCAGCTCGCCTTCTCTTCTATTCTTTTAATCGAAGCTCTATAAACACCCGATGTTTTACGTTCTTCTTCAAGGATGCAAACCTCAACACGCTCACCGATTTTATAGTCTTTAAGGTCTTTAGCGCCAAGTTCGTTCTTAGTTATACATGCTTCGTAATTCTTGTTTATATCTAAAAAAATTCCATCAGAGTTAACTGCAAGCACAGTAGCTTGTAGTATCTGACCTTGCTGTGGTCGGTTTTCTTGCCTAGCAAGCAGAATTTCTTCTACTAATTTATTATTCTTAGCTGCCATAAATAACAATACGTAATATTATATTCTAACTCATTTGACTTTTAAAAATTCAGAAAAATAATATCTTGAGGCTAAAGCCAGTCCTAGAGCTATAGCTGCGTATATAAAACCGAAAATATTAAATGAATCTAAACCAATATCACGTAAAAATCTTAATAAAAAGCCCAAGCCTATCATTAGACTAATCATGACGCTTCCTTTAACTCCAAAAAGAATTAAAAAGCCAATAACGTAATTAATCGGACGTTCATCTATTTTAGGCAAGTTAGAAATATTTCTTAAACAAGCTTTTTTTAAAACAGTAGTAGCCTTTAAGATTCCTACTGCTACTGAGAGAATCAAAAGTAAAAGCATCCACGAAGGCTGTTCAAAATAAGGCGTAAGCCACTGAACTGCTCTATTACCGATTCTTAAGCCGACGCTTAACCAAATCAGCCCTGCTATCAATAAGCTAAATCTTGCTGGAGTCATTTTTTTAATACTATCAAATGGCACGGTATCAAGGCTGTACTTTACCAAGGGTTTAAGTTTTTATTTCTTGAGCTTTGTTTTGGTTGTGCTTTGCCTTGCTTTTGTGCTTCGCCTTCCTGAACTTGTAATAAAAGGTTTTCTAATTCTTCTTCTGAAAGTTGGTTTTTATTTTCAGGATTTTCTGCGGGGGGTTTTTCTGGTTTAGTTTTATTTTCTTCTTTCTTAGGATTATCTTTTTTTTCTTTATCTCCGTCTTTGTTTTTTTGCTTTTCTTTTTCTGTTTTATTTTCCTCAGGATTATTTTTTTTCTCTTCCTCGTCTTGGAGCAGTTTTTCAGCTAATTTAAGGTTATAGATGGCATCTCTATCTTGAGGATTTAGCTTTAAAACTGCTTTATAAGAGGAGATAGCTTTTCTGTAATCTTTTTGTTTAAAGTAAGAGTTAGCTAAATTATAAAAAGCTTTT
>CANHDW010000038.1 GCA_947459525.1 Candidatus Caenarcanales bacterium | reverse complement strand
TGAAATACCAAACCTAGAAGCTATATCACTTGCACTACTACTTGAATTAAGCATTTTCTCCATCTCTACCATATCTTCTTTACTTAAACGACTCATACACGCTCCTTTAAAAGTTTACTTTCTTATTCATTGTATCGGGCAGGGAGCAACTAGACTCAGGGTTCACTTTCGAAAACACATCTATCAAAACATTAGCATCACAAAAGATCTTTCTATCTTTTAAGAAATCAATATTATCTTTCTTTAAGGAGTAGAGTGTACACATAACATCACTCTTCCATAATTTTCTGAATACTTTCCTCAAGAGCTTCCTTGCCATCTTGATAATACAGCTTAGCTGTATCTACCACTCTTTTAAGCGAAACCTTATCATCAGTTGCAATATCTCTCACCTCTAGATTCGCCTTAACATCCTCCTCCGAGTAATGTTCATAAAGCCTACCTATAGAAGTATTTAAAAACGCTGTCGTCAACATCTCGACATTTAAAAAAGACAACACGACTTTCCTGTTATTCTCAAAACCCATGATTATTTTTTCATAGACCTTGTCTCCATCATCTGCACTAATACAATAAGAATCCCCAGTTACATTAACAATATTAATAGTTAGATCATCATTGCTCATATCTACTAAAATATATCATCTAAGTCAAGCTCAGCATTCTCACAATAGTAAGAAGACTTATCGTTTGTCTTGAATTTAAGATTTACAATAGTCCCAGGAAATGCACCTGCAAAATTGCGAGAATCGTCTCCATTTTTATCATATTGATAGAAACCATCATCGCTAATAATTTGCAATCTGCCACCATTATGGAAAATAAATTCTTTTAAAAGAGCTAATCCCAGACCACCCGTAACATGTCTCTTAGTCGTGTGGGTATCTTGAACAGCCCAAGCAATAGCTTGAGCACCACTCAATTCACGATTAAACCTTTCATTAATATTTTTTTTAAACCCCTTCCCTGTATCAACTATAGTAAACTCAAGATCATTTTTTTTAGGAAAATATTGCCCACAAGAATATATAAAACGTGTTTCACTATGCATTTGGGCATTAACAAAAATTTCATAGATTGATTTAGTAACTTCTCTTGTTAGCACCTCTGACATCTCTGGCAATTCTGATCTTTTAACGAATTTATTCACTAAATATTCGTGAAAAGCACGTGTTTCAGATGGTGCTAATTTTTGGTATGGAATAGTCGTGTTGTTTGAATCTTTTCTACGCTCATAACCAAAATAAGTTAGAAAGTCATTTTTTCTTAAAACTGCCTCAATATCAGCATTTGATTGATCAAATTTAAAACTAATATCCTTTAATTCATTTAAGAATATGTCCAAAACGGCTCCTAATGCTGCTGCCATATTTGCAGCAAACCATGATTCAAGAACGAGATTAATCTTAGATTTATTTTTAGATTCTTCATAAAAAGTAATCAATCTCTGATAGCTTTCAAAACTGTTTTCAATATCCCGCAACAATGAACTCTCTAACAAAATAAATTACCCTCAAAGAAACAAGTCTTCACGACAACAAATTCATCGGTCCCTCAACAGCCCCTTCCCTAAACTGCTTCGCAAAAGGATTATCATTCTTAGGATTAAATAGCTCTTCTGGAGTGCCTTCCCAAACTAGGCAGCCACCATAAAGCATAAGCACTCTCTGTGCTGTTCTTTTAATCGTAGTGTCTTGGTGAGTTACGACTACAGAAGCAGCATTCATTTTATGCTGTAATTTAACGATTAGATCCTCTATTACAGTGCTTGCCATAGGGTCAAGTCCAGCAGTGGGTTCATCATAAAGAATAATCTCAGGATCATCTATAATCGCTCTAGCGAAGCTAACTCTTTTTTTCATACCACCAGAAAGCTGGGCTGGGAAAAGATCTTGAGTATTCGGCAAGCCTACTAGATTCAGCGTATCATCTACTTTTTTATTTATAACATCAAGGGAAAGTGGCTTTAAATTTTCACCTACTTCAAATGGAAATGCGATATTATCTCGCACTGAAAGTGAATCAAAGAGAGCAGAGTACTGAAAACTCATACTAACTTTTTCACTTGATAGCTTAACTGTACCAGCGTCACACTTATCAAGTCCCGCAACTATCCTCAAGGCTGTACTTTTACCACTACCAGAGAAACCGATTAAAGCGACCACTTCTCCACGAGCTACGGTAAAGCTTATATCTTTAAGAACCTCATTCTCGCCATATGATTTTTTTAAATGTTCAACTTTAATCATCGTCAGACTGCTTTAAAAGCTCTATAAAATAGAATAGCAGTTTTCAAAAATCAAAATACACCCTTTCCTTCAACTCAAATGGCATATATTCCTGCTCGACATAAGCCCCCTCGTAATCATGAGGATACTTATAATCAGTAATCGGATTAACTCCTATATTCTCAGATTTAGCAGGGCAGGCAAAATTTAAAGGTCTTAAATGAAAAGGTACTGGATATTTCTCAAAGTTTTTACAATCTTGCATCGCTAAATTAATCGCTTTATAAGCTTTATTAGATTTTTTTGCACTCGCTATATAAATTACCGCTTGAGCGAGTGGGATTCTGGCTTCAGGCATGCCTAATTCCAAAGCTGCTCGATAAGCAGCATTTGCGATAATTAAAGCTTGATTATCAGCAATTCCAACATCTTCACTAGCCGTTACTAAAATACGCCTAGCCACAGCTTTTAGATCAGCTCCTCCCTCTAATAATCTTGCGAGCCAATATATAGAAGCATTAGGATCAGAGCCACGCATAGCTTTCTGTAAAGCTGAGACGCAACTATAGTAAGAATCAGCATCACCAGAAAAAACCTGCCTCTGTATTAATTCTTGGCATAAATTAAAAGTAATTACATTTGCAGCTTTCCCTCTTTGAAAACTAAGCAGGCAAGCCTCTATCGCATTTAATAGCATACGCGCATCACCAGCAGAGGTTTTCACCAAATAATCTCTAGCTGCTTCTTCTATAACAATAGATTCCTCAACTGAAACCCTATCCATAAGCTGGTTTAAGTCAGCAAAGCTATGTGCCTTAAGCTCAAATTTAATTAACCTGCTTAAAAGTGCCTTATTAATAGCGATAGCTGGATTTTCAGTAGTAGCTCCAATAAAAACTATTTTGCCAAGCTCGATAGCATTTAGCAGTGCGTCCTGCTGGTTTTTAGAAAAATTATGTAATTCATCAACAAAAAGTATGCCTGGCTTAGGCTGCCGAGAAAGAGTATCTATAGCTTCTCTTAATTCTTTAACTCCAGAGTTAAATGCCTGTAATTTCAGAAATACTCGTCCTGAGTTTTTAGCGAAAAGCTCCGCAATAGTAGTTTTACCAGAGCCTGGCGGTCCCCATAAAAGAATCGAAATAAATTTCTGTTGATTTTTCGTTGAATTAAACCAATTTATAAAATTTTGATTCTTTTTTACAGAACCTATTAAATCTTGAAAGCTCCGTGGTCTATACTTTTCTGCAAGAGGCTTAGTAGAAGGGATATCATTAAATAAATTAAGTTGTTCCACTTCTCTAAGTTTACTTTAAATGACATACTAAAAATAAATTGAATCGCCCACAACTACTAATAATATTAACCATCGCCCTTTTTTCAATGTTATTTGCAAGAGTATTTTACTTGCAGGTTTGGGAGCACGGCAAATTCAAGAACTTAGCCAAAAATAACTCCACGAGAGTATCTCTAATCAGAGCACCTAGGGGAATCATCTATGATAGAAACGGGGTCATCCTAGTTACTAGCAAGCAGTCTTTAAGAATAATCGCCTATCCTTACATAGTAAGTAATGTCAAAGATAAAAGAGCACTAGCTCGTAATCTAAGCAAGCTTACAGGTAAAGCAGAAAGTGAATTATTTAAAATCCTTAATGAAACTAATCCACGTGTACCTTTACCTATACAGATAGCGAATAACATTGACGTTAGCCAAGCTATAAAGATCTATGAAAACGCTCATCTACTGCCTGGTATAGATGTAGAGAGCCAGCCTATTCGCTATTACCCTTATGGTGAAGTACCAGCCCACTTACTCGGATATGTAGGAGAGGCTAATGAAGCAGAACTTGAGTATCATTCTAGTAGTCCGAAAAAACTTAAGCTCGGAGATAAAACTGGAAAAAGCGGTGTAGAGAAATTCTTTGATGAACAACTTAGAGGCGTTGATGGTGAAAGAAGAATATTCGTTGACAGGCACGGAAAATCGCTAAACCCAGGCAAAGAAAAGAAAAAACTTACTAAAGTCCCAGAAAAAGGTAATAACCTGCATCTAACCATAGATATAGATATTCAAAGAGCGGCCTACGATGCTATGGGTGACCTAATGGGAGCAGCAGTGGTAGTGAATCCTAAAAATGGTGAAGTTTTAGCACTAGTAAGTAAACCCGGCTATAATCCAAATTTCTTTGCAGAAGGAATTCCACATTCTATTTATCAAGAATTATCTAGGAAAAAAGCTTTTCTAAATAGGGCTGGAGCTGGTTTCACACCAGGTAGTATATGGAAACCTATTACGGTACTCGCCGCACTAGAAAATAAGGTCATTGATCCAGCCACGAAGTTGCACGTAAGTGGAGCTATTTATCTTGGTGGATTTAAATTCGGTGACTGGACTTCAGAAGAGGGTTCTATGGACATGAGAACAGCATTAGCCTGGTCTAGAGACACTTATTTTTATCAAGTAGCCAAGTTACTGAAACCTGAACAGATCTCTAGCATAGGTCTTCTATTAGGTGCTGGAGAAAAGACTGGCATAGAAACTGGTGATGAAAGTGCAGGTATAGTTCCAGACCCTAACTGGAAAAAGAAGCATATGGGTGAAGCTTGGTATCCTGGTAACACATTACATTTATCTATAGGACAGAGTTTCCTTTTAGTTACGCCTTTACAAGCTGCAACTATGATTTCCACCATGGCCAATTATGGTAAAGTTCCTCAATTACACGTAATTAAAGATAAAAATAAAAACCAATTCAAGCGGGTTATCAATAATATAAAACCTGAAAGCTTTAAAGTTTTAAATGAAGGACTTAGACAGTGCGTCCAAAGCGGCACTGGTGGTGCAAGTAATCTCTACGGAGACTATGCACCGATACAAATCGCTGGTAAAACTGGTTCCGCCGAAGTCTATGGCTACAGACACAGTACACATGCATGGTTCATAGCTTATGCTCCTTACGAAAATCCAGAAATAGCTCTGGCATTATTCGGAGAAGGAGCAGGGCACGGAGGTAGCATCTGTGCTCCAGTCGCTCAGAAAATTTTCGAAGCTTACTTCAAAAAATATCACCCAGTAAAACCTGAAGATAGGGAGTCTATAATCTCTAAACCGTTTATTTTGAATGATAAGCCTACTAGTGCAGTAGATACTGACGTTGTTCCGAAAAAAGAAGAGATAAATAATGGTGCAAATACTAACAACACAAAACCACAAACTGGAACTACTAGCCTCATCAATCAAGCAGCAAACAGCTTGAATACCTTAAACAAGTTGATTACTAAACCTCAGAATAACAAGCCTGAATTTACTATTGAGGAAAGTGATGAAGCCCTAAGTGGACCAAGCCCTGTCATTAGAGATGATGATGAAAATAAAGAAAGAAAAAAAAGACAGCATTAGTATAATAAGATCCAATGCAGAAAGTTCTTTTACTTATACTAGATGGATGGGGCTACTCTAAACAAAAAAAAGGGAATGCGATGCTTGCAGCTCAAACTCCTTGCTTTAATTCACTCATCAGCGAATATCCGCACTCTTTTTTAAACGCTAGTGGTCCTCTAGTCGGCTTGCCAGAGGGGATTATGGGAAATTCAGAAGTCGGTCATGAAAATATCGGAGCGGGCAGGATAAATGATCAGAAATTAACACAGATTTCTAAAATGATTCAGACTGGTGATTTTTTTAAAAACCAAGTCCTAGTGAATGCCGTAGAACACGCAAAGGCACATAATTCTAAACTACATTTTATGGGTCTTATCTCTGAAGGTGACGTACACTCACATATTGGTCATTTAAAAGCACTTATAGAGCTCGCGCGCAGACTTGGTCTCGATCATACGAAAATAAAGCTTCACGCTATCAGTGATGGCAGAGATGATCCACCAAAAGTTTCTGCTAAATTAATGGAAAAACTCGCAACTGAAATAGATATCGCTACTGTAAGTGGGCGTTTCTGGGCAATGGACAGGGATAAAAACTGGGACAGAGTCGATAAATACTTTAAAGTCATAACTGAAGGTAGCACTCTTACAGCTAAAACTGCTAAGGATGCGATTCTGAATTACTATAGCTATGCAGATACTAATCCAGAAAGAGTCGTCGGAAATACCGATGAATTCGTAGAACCGACTTTAATTCAAGAGAGTGGTTTAATCGAGGAAAAAGACTCTGTTATTTTCTTTAACTTTAGACCCGACAGAGCTACTGAAATATCGACTAAATTTAAAACCTACCAGGAATCTCACCCAGACTTACTTTACACCTGTTTCACTGAATACGATTCTAACTTAAATCTACCAGTAGCTTTTGATGAAAAAAGCTTACCTGAACAGAATTACTCAAACTCACTTGGTGAGTATATTTCGAGCTTGGGCTTAAATCAATTCAGAATAGCCGAAACTGAAAAATTCGCTCATGTAACTGTCTTCTTTAATGGCAGAAAAAAAGACCCTTTCGCTCATGAAGACAGACTCTTAATAGCTAGCCCTAAAGTTGCGACATATGATCTTAAGCCAGAAATGAGCGTAACTGAAGTAACTGATGGATTGATAAAAGCCATCGAAAACAAAGAGAAGGATTATAAGCTAATAGTCTGTAATTTCGCTAACCCCGACATGGTAGGCCATACCGGAAATTGGGAAGCTGTTATCAAAGCATTAGAAGTTGTAGACTCTAAAGTTTCTCTGATTAAAGCTGCCTGTGAAGCGAATGATTACAAACTAATCATCACTGCTGACCACGGAAATGCAGATCAAATGCTAGATGACGATGGCACTATCAGAACTGCTCATAGCTGTAACCCCGTACCACTAATATTAGTAGATAAAACTTACCAGCTAAAAGATAATATAGATAACCAGAACAGCCTTAGTAATATCGCTCCGACTATTTTAGATATTATGGGACTTGAAAAGCCTGATGAAATGACGGCTACAAGCTTGCTTATAAAGCAGAGTAGTTTTGTGTAGACCTAAATTAACGCTATAAACGCTATTTTTCGATTATGGAACTGCTCGCAGTCTTTGCTGCTGTTAATATATAGATATGGTCGTAACAGAATGCCCAAGCACTAAATTACGTGGTGCAAAGACAGCTATTAATTACTATGCTGGCTTCAGTGAAGCCTTCGTAGATTATGCTATTGAAAATTCTGCTCTTAAAGAAGGTGCTTTAGTTTTAGATCCGTGGAATGGTTCGGGGACTACTACAGCAGTAGCTACTAAAAAAAATCTAGATTCAATAGGCATAGATATTAACCCTGCGACTCTTTTATATGCCTATGCAAGGCTAGCTTCTAAACAAGACCTAAAGCGAGCAAAGGAATTATTTTTAGAAATAAGAAAGCTTAAAGTGATTAATTCAAGAGCTAAATTTCAACAAGCTAGCGATCTTAATTTCCTATGGTTCACTGAAAAAAGTACTTATCGATTAAATGCTTTTCGCGAAAATATTTTTCAAATTGAGGATAAATTTTTAAAAAATTTACTTAACTTTATTGCAGTAAAAGCATTTAGAATGCAGTTAGATAATTTTCTCTGCTCTAATCCTACATGGATAAAGAGACCTAAAGAAAAACAAGATTTAATTGAATTTGATTTTAAGCGTTATTTAAAAGATATTGAGGAGACTATTGATTTATTGATAGCCAGTACTGCTGATTTTAAGGTAAGCCATCATCAAGAACCACGCTTAGAAATTGGATCTTCATCAAATTTAAAGCTAGAAACGGCTAGTATTGATTGTATAATAACCTCTCCGCCGTATTGCACAAGAATTGACTATGCGATAATGACCCTCCCAGAGCTGGTTTGGTTAAAGATGAGCTTCGATGATATCAAACAGTTAAGGCGAAATATAATCGGCACTACCACCGTAGAAAAATCTTTAGAGGAAATTAAATTAACTCCTAAAGCACAAAAAATTCTTAATTTAGTTCAGGCACATGATTCTAAAGCGTCAGCGACTTATTATTATAAAAATTTAAAAAGCTATTTTATAAAAATGGAATTAAGCTTCCTTGAACTAGCGAGAGTTTTAAAAAAGACTGGGTCTCTGCATATAGTTTTACAAGATTCTAAATATAAGGATTTGGATTTAAAGATATCTGAGATATTTGCTGAAAGCCTTGATATGAAAGGGCTTCAGGTCATAGATCAGTCAAGGTATATGTCAGAAGGCTTTAATTATCTTAGGGGTAATAAGGAGATTAATGAGGTGGTTTTTAG
>CANHDW010000037.1 GCA_947459525.1 Candidatus Caenarcanales bacterium | reverse complement strand
CGCAGCGAAATCTAACGTCAGACTTTAGTTAGGGTTGAGCCTTATCATCATTAGGCTTCACAGTATTTTCTGTTTCAGAATCAGTAGCTTTTTTAAACTCTTCGCCAGCCTCTTCTATGCCTTTTTTAAAGCTTTTAAGCCCTTTACCGAGATTTTTACCTAATTCCGGGAGCTTTTTAGGGCCAAATATAATTAGAGCCACGAAAAGGATGACTATTAACTCTGGAAGACCTAGACCAAAAGGTAGCATACAAGACTAAATATACTACATTAATACGATGGAGCTTAGGCTTTATACGTGGGATAAAGTAGGGGTCATGGCTTTATCATTTATAGAACAGCGTATAGCCCAGATGAACAGCTATTTAAAAGGTCTAGAGTCTCAGGTTGAGGCTAAGACTAGAATTTTAGATCAGAAGTTCGGTGAGAGAGCTAGTTTCGCTAATGTCTTAAATAAATTTACAGATCCAAGTAAGCCAGTGACTTCTAAAACAGAGGGTCATCAGTTCGTAGGTAACAGTGTTAATGCTGTAAGCCAGAGTGATCTTAATATTCGGCAAGCTGTAAAAAATGCAGATGCTTATAGTCAGCTACCAGAGGGCTTCGAGGATTACATTAATACGACGACTACTGAGCTTGCGACTTACTATAAGGTAGATCTTTCACCTAATTTAGTAAAAAGCGTTATTAAACAGGAATCAGGCTTCGATCCTAATGCGAAAAGTGCGGTGGGGGCAGAAGGGTTGATGCAGCTTATGCCGGGGACTGCACGTGATATGGGAGTTTTTAACAGCTGGAATCCTTATCAGAATGTTAAAGGTGGTGTTAAATATTTAGCTCAAATGTTAAGTCGTTTCGATGGAAATATTCAGAAGGCACTTGCTGCTTATAATGCAGGGCCAGAAGCAGTGGCGAAATATAAAGGCATTCCACCTTACAGTGAAACTAAAAATTATGTCAGCACCATTATGAAAGATTACTTAAAACGTGAAAATGGTTACGAAAATATTGATTTGACAGGTTGAAATTGGCTACAATTTAATTTCTGATGTCAAAGATAACAAGTTTTTTAGTTTTAGCGTTCGTAATGTTTACGAGTTTTGCTTGTACTGGTCCTAAAGCCGATTTAGGTTCCATAGTTACTTTTGACTATACTGGTACTTTTAAGAAGTCTGGTGAAGAGTTTGATACGACTAAAGGTAAAAAACCACTTGAGATCGTTATCGGTAATAAACAGTTATTAAAAGCGTTTGAAGATAAATTACTAGGTATGCGTAAAGGTTCTAGTAAGTCTTTTGTGCTTAAGCCAGAAGAGGCTTATGGTGCTCGTGATCCTAAAAAAGTTGTAGAAATTGAGAGAGATAAAAGATTTACTGGTGTAGAGCTTAAAAATGGTTCTACTATCTACGCGGTTAATAAAGACGCTCAAGGTAATAATGTTTCTACTCCACTAAAAATAGTTAGTTTTACTGATTCTAAAGTGACTATCGACTATAATCACCCGCTTGCCGGCGAGGAATTAAAGTTTAAAGTTAAAGTAGTCGATGTTAAGCCTTTCGATGATAGAACTAAAGTTCTTACTCAAGCTGATCTTGATGCTGCTAAGGCTAAGAAGTAACTAGCGCTTGAAGATTTAAAATAAAAAAGCTCCGTCAGAAATATTTTGACGGGGCTTTTTTATTTTTGTGATTGCGAGGAAGCTTTTGGCTTGATCGTTTTATTTAAGTTTTTTGGGTACTAATTTATTTAAATTGAAATTTATGGTATTAAGCTCGCCTTCGCCGATATAAGCTTGCATTTTACCACCGAGTTCTTGGCTGGTAGTGGTTACGCTGTCACCGCCTGATGAGATGATTATTTTATTTGGAATGCCAACTAATTTGTCACTGCCATCTAGAGCTGGTATTAAATCTTTCTCAATACTTATAGTTATAGGGGTTATAGGGTGTTCTTGAAATCTAGCAGTAAAAGTATCAGTTTCTTTTTGATTATCTTTTTGTCCTAAATCTTGCTGAGTATTTTTTGCAATTACCTGCAAGCCTTCTACTTTTCCGCCATTTTGGGAGAGTTTTGATATTAAAACTTTAGCTGCATCATTTAGATTGAAAGGTGCTTTGGCTAAATTGGTTAATCCTTCTCGTAGATTAGTAGTTTCAGGTTTTGTTTCTACTGAAGGTTGTTTAACTTGCCCATTTTGCCCATTATTGTTGATTATCTGAGAGGTTGGAGTAGTGTGTGTAGGATTTAATGATAAATTCATAAACTAATATCCTAATCTAATTTCCACCACAGAAATTAAAATTACTCTTAGATTAAGGATAAGTGCATTAACTTGAGTTAATACTCAGAGATTTATTGAAAATTAGAACCTGATGGCACTGATCTATAACTTCTCAGCCTGCATAGTCGAAAGCCTATCGTATTCTTCACTTAAACTCATAGGTTTATCCTCAAGCTTATGCTGCGATAAAGCATGTTCTGGAGTGAAATTATCATAAGTGGATTCTTCTAATAGTACATCTAGTTTAGTGCCTGGTTCCATTCTTACATCATCACGGGTTACTAGTGCTGCTCCGAGAGCAGCTCCACCAGCTACGACACTGCCAAAGGTAATAAAATCTAAAATTCTAGCTATCCCGAAAGTATCATAGGGATTAGCTAAGGCTAAAAAGGCGTAAGCACCACTGCCAGCTACTGTTCCACCTACACCAGCAGCCATCGCTGCTCGTTTTTTATAACTGTCACCGAAATTTACTTTCTCGCTGTGTGCCATCAGCTCTTTTTGGCGAATTAGACCCTTTATGCTGAGTTCACGATTTAAATTAGTCTGCGGTATCGCGATGCGGTCGAAGTTAATTTCTAGAGTCGGGTTTTTATAGAATTTTCCAGGTTTATCTAATTTAGAAATAAAGCCATGCATAAAGCTATTAGTCGGAATTATCACGTAATCGTTAATCACTACGTCCTGCATTACTTGCACAGTGACTTGATCACCCTGTTGACTCATGCGGGTATCGACTGGAGTTCTAAGCTCTACAGGAATTTTTAAACCTCGGGGTAAATAATAACCATTAGTTTTTATAAGACCGCCAGAAAGCTTATTCGGGTCCACCGTTGGATTTCCTTTGGGCTTGGCGGCAAAACAGACAGAGCTTTGCAAGCACGTAAGACTTAGCATCAAAACTATTGATACAAGTTTTCTTTCGTGCTTTGCTCTGTATTTAAACATTTATATAGGATTTTTATTCCTTAATTAAAGTCTGCCTTTATAGAGTAAATGAGCTATTTCTTAGGTAAAATCGCTGAGTTTGAAAGTGAATTTACTTAACAGAGCTTTAAACGTGGTATATTACACTTATACTCAAAATGGAAGACTATTCGTCTTTACTTTTAATTCTCGGGATTATTCTTCTCAATGGCACATTCGTTGCAGCGGAATTTGCGATAGCTAGACTGAGAAAGTCACAAGTAGACCACATCGTAAACTCTCGAAACCCTAAAAATCTGCCTAAATTAGCGGCAGCAAAAATTTTACAAAAAATATTAGGGAATATAAATGATTATATCTCTGCCTGTCAGGTAGGTATTACAGTCGCAAGCTTAGTGCTTGGTGCATTAGCTGAATCTAAATTAGAAGAGATACTGCTTCCTTATATTTCTCAAATTCAAGATCTAGGTATAGATCCTCATGCTATTTCTCTAGCCTGTGCGATAGCTTTAGTAACGTTTATTCATGTCATAATTGGTGAATTAATTCCTAAAAATTTAGCTTTAATTAATCCAGAGAAGACTGGTCTGAGATTAGCTTTCTTTTTAGAGTTTATTCATACGATTTTTAAATTACCAGTGATGCTTTTAAATTTCTGTTCTAACTCTATTCTTAAGCTAATAGGAATAGATATGGATTCCACTGATGCGATTCATTCTGAAGATGAGCTGAAGCTGATTCTGAGTACCTCTCAAGAAGAGGGGATTATCGAAGAAGAGGAAGAGAAGCTTATTCAGAACGTGTTTCAGTTTAACGATACTATCGCAAGAGATATAATGCACCCGAGAACAGATATGATCTGTATTGAGGCTGGTATTAGTATCGAAGAGGCGATGAAGATTACTAATAAGCATCCCTTTTCTAAATTTCCCGTATTCCAGAAAAGATTAGATAAGATCATCGGCTATGTGAGCATTAAAGAGATGTTGCGTGCCTATGAACGAGGTGGGGTGCACGATCCTATAGAATCAATAGTGAAAGAAGTTTTAAAAGTCCCTGATGGAATGTACATTATAGATTTAATGTCGATGATGCAGCAGAAGAAAAAACAGATAGCCATTCTTATTGATGAGTATGGTGGTACTAGCGGTTTAGTTACTATCGAAGATATAGTTGAAGAGGTCTTCGGTGAAATTAGTAATGAGTTTGAGGATCATTCACAGGTTCCTTTACAGGAACTTACTAAAGGTGTTTATAAAGTAGATGGTAAGCTAACTTTAAGGGAAATTAATGAGGAACTGGGTTCTGAGTTTGAGTCTGAGCATTATGATACTATCGGTGGTTTTATTTACGGTCTTTTAGGTACTGACCCTGTAATCGGTGCCCAGCTAGAGGCGAATGGTTTTATTTTAGAAGTATTAGAATGCCGTGATAATAGGGTGCTGAAAGTTAAAATTAGCCAAAAAAAAACTGATACTGTGCCAGTGGAGTGAGCACAGCGCAGAAATTGAAGTTTGCGAGCAGTCCTCTCATGTTAAAATGCAAGCATGGTTATCACTGTATACGCTGCCCTCCTAGGCTTTTGGTATATTTTCCTAGTCTCTCAAGTTATTAGAGTCCGCATGGGCATTAAAGGGAAAGTTCAGGGACCTGAAAGTAAGAATTTAGCTTATGCTGTAAAAGCGCATGCGAATTTTTCTGAATATGTTCCACTGCCTTTAATTCTTTTAATCCTGCTTGAAATGCAGGAACCGAACATGATTTATTTTAATGTTCTGGCTGGATTGCTCTGTATATCAAGGATTTTACATTCTATTAGTTTACTTTTCGTGGAGAAGATTTTAAATACTACGAAATTAAGAATGCTCGCCACGGCTCTGACTATAATAGTCGTTCTGATAACAGCTTTTAGTAATATAGTTCTTTATTTTATAACAACAGGTGACTCTGTTATAAACCCGCTTTAAGGCGCCTTTTTAGAAGTCGTTTCAATCTATGGATATTAATTTCACTAAAACTTTATCGAAGGAAGCTCTTAGCCCCTCTTTCCTGAGGGAAACCACTCTGGATGGCAGTTCCACTTATAAAAATCTTGAATATAATGAGACATATCACTCTAGTATAGGTGCATACACGGAAGCCTTATATAAGCATGTGCTGGCTTGTAAGCTAGATGAGCTGGCGAGTACTTTCCTCGTCGAGACCTCGCGAGAGCCTGCAATTTCAAGTTTTCCAGTAATAAGAATTCTAGATGTTTGCTTCGGGCTTGCTTATAATTCAGGTGTCGCTATCCAAAAAATATGGGAGATAAACCCTGCTCAAAGAATAGAGATAATAGGTTTAGAAAATGATGCGGGGATTATCGCAGAACTACCAAACATAGAAGTACCAGAGGATTATCTATTTATCAGAGACTCAATTATGAAGCCGCTTGCAGAGCAAGCAAAGAAATTATTAGTTGCTTCTGGTCGTGGCGCTGTACATCAGGATGACGAAAACGTAGAAAGTGAAGTATTACAGCCGTCTACCATCGGTGAGTTAAATTTACTTACAGAAAATCTTAATATGAGAATTTTAATAAATGATGCTCGAAATTCAGTTACTGAGATCGAAGATGACTATTTTGATGCGATTTTTTTTGATCCATTTAGCCCAAAAACCTGTCCAGTATTATGGACAGAGGAATTTATCGCAGCAGTAGTTAGTAAAGCTAAGCCTAAAGCCTACATCTCTACCTATAGCTCTGCACGTATAGCCAAAGATAATTTCAGTAAGGCTGGCTGTGAGCTTTTCGAAGGACCTAAGTTAAATCGGCGCAATGGGGGAGTCTTAGCTAGGAAAAAAGAGTCTAGCTATTAGCACTCTGTTGCCAAAGTCTTGAACTTGCACGTTTGGCCAGCGTGGCAATTAGTAGGCGGCTATTCCCAGTCATCAACGATTACGCCCTTAGCGTAGTCAGTCGCACGGGTTTCAAAGAAATTAGCGTGTTCTTTTCCGTTAACCATAAGGTTCATCCAAGGTAGAGGATTTTCGTTAATATCATAAAGTCCTTCTAGTCCTAGGTCTGAAAGTCTTTTATTCGCTATGTATTTTAAATACTTCTTAACATCCTCTGGCTGTAAGCCTTCTACTGATCCTAAAGTGAAGCAGGTATCGACGAAATTATTCTCTAAACGAATCATTTCATCGCAGGCTTTATAAATTTCATCTTTAAATTCTGGAGTCCAGATATCAGGATTTTCTTTAATGAACTGTCTAAATAAAGCACAGACACCTTCTGAATGCAGAGATTCATCACGAATAGACCAAGTAATGATCTGTCCAACATTCTTCAATAACCCACGTCTTGGGAAATTCATAAGGATAGCGAAGCTCGCAAATAATGCTATTCCTTCCATAAATCCACCAAATACAGCTAAGTTTTTAGCTATCTCGTATTTATTTTCCGTTTTAAAGTTTTGAAGATATTCATATTTATTCTTCATCGCTTCATATTCACGGAAGGCGCTGTATTCTACTTCTGGCAAGCCTAGCGTATCGTTTAAATGAGAGTAGGCCCACACATGCACTGTTTCCATAGAAGCAAAAGCTGTAAGCATCATAGCTATTTCAGGTTTAGGGAAGACTGGTATTAGATGACTATTATAGTTATTCTGTACTTCTATATCTCCTTGAGTAAAAAACCTAAGTACTTGGATAATTAGATTAGATTCTTGGGGAGTAAGTTTAGTTTTAAAGTCGACTAAGTCATCAGCCATAGGAACTTCTGTAGGTAGCCAGTGTGCCTGCTGCTGTAATTTAAAGTATTCAAAAAACTGAGGATATTCAAAGGGCTTGTAATGATCTCTTGGCGTTAGCATGCTTCTTTGATTGCTTTTAGCCATCTCACTTATTTTACTAGTCTCATCGAGTTTACTAATTTCATTCACTTTAATTGAGTTCTCCGTAGTAGTTGTAGTCGCCATGTGTTCCTTTTATAGCTCAAAAAACCATATATAGTGGTTTTACCACTCTTAGTTATTTGAAAAACGCTAAAATTCTCGTGTCCTTCTAATATATCATCAAAGTTACTCCACGAGACAGGCAAAGCAAACTTTATTGATGAAAAAATAATAATCTTAGTAAGGAAATTTTTACTTGAAATTATCAAGATTATAAGGATGAATTTTTATTAAGCAGGCTTGGGAATTTTTTAGATAGTTTTAAATAATTTGATTAGTTTTACAGATATCTGAATAATAGTGATAACTAGCTTTCGGAGTTCTATTATAAGTTTCATGATCTACATGGATAAGCCCAAATCTCGGCTCCATACCTAACGCCCATTCGAAATTATCTATTAAGCTCCAATAGAAATAACCTTGAATATTTACATTCTCTTGAATCGCTCTATGAATGGCCTCTAGGTGGCCTTTGATAAAATCTATGCGATATTTATCCTCTAAATCTTTATCTTGAGGACTGGTCTCTATATGTGAATAACCATTTTCAGTAATAAAGATAGGTTTATTCCCTAGTAGTTTTTTAAATTTTTCGCTGCTTAGGACTTTATATAGACCTTCAGGGTATATTTCCCAGCCAAGTGAATTATGCGACTGTTCGCGAACTCTAGTTGTTGAATTCTTCTCGTTCTTACACTCCTTAAATGTACTCTGTAATTGCCCCCATAGAAGTGAATCCAGGTGAGGGTTAGCTGGATCTTTAGCCTGCGTCGAAAATTTATAAATGAATCTAGTATAGTAATTCACACCTAAAAAATCTAGACTGCCCATATCTAAGCATGATTCTATAAAGCTGTAGTTATGTAATTGATCTCTAATTACGGCTGGAACTAGGTCTAAATCCACTCTTCGTTTATATGGGCTGATATGAGATGTATTAGTTTCAGTCTCTGGCTTTATCTTAGGTTTATTAGTATCTCCAGCTTCTCCTTCTTGGGATTCTTGATATGACTGGAAATAGTACATGTTCTGCGAAAAACCTACTTGGTGACTCGGGTTAAACTCTTTTATGCTTTTATAAGCTAATTCATGAGCTGTGAGCATACCTTGATAGGCTTTAAAATAACCATTTAAATCATTCGTTTTACCAGGCGGCCAGATGCCGCTTTCATAACCGAAACCAAGAAAAATATTAGGCTCATTAAAAGTAATCCAGTGCTGGATTTTTTCACCAAAATTTTCTAATAAAAATTTTACGAAGTTATTAAACTCACAGGCAGTGTTAGGATTTTCCCAGCCACCTTCTTTAGCTAGCCAGTTAGGTAGAACGAAGTGAACCAGTGTCGCGAAGGGTTTAACTTTTAAACCACTTAAAAGCCTTTCGTAGAAAGCTAAAGTTTCTTCATGAAAATCATCAGGTCCTCTGTGTAAAGCTGCCCAATTGAAAGAAAACCTATAGGCATCAGCTCCTAAATCGTTTATTAAAGTTAAATCTTCTTCTAATTTTTCATAATGCTTAACTGCTAGTCCTGCACCATTTGGAGATTTTACTTTCTCTGGCTTATCTAACCATTCTGCCCAGTCAGAGAGCTTTTCACGATACTCATCGGGGTGACCTTCTATCTGAAAGGCTGCTGTAGCTGTTCCCCAAGTGAAACTAGCTGGAAATTCAATAGGTTCAT
>CANHDW010000036.1 GCA_947459525.1 Candidatus Caenarcanales bacterium | reverse complement strand
TCATCCCACAGCATTTCTGCTTCAAAATTACTGCTGTTTAAAAATCTATTTACCGCATCATGCGATAACTCAATTGGTGACACATTCTCTAACTCGGTGCAGCTATACTGCTTCTGAGTTGCTATTAGAAAATTTGTAAATAATTCAATCAGCACTTTCTTAGGACGCATATCCTATTTTTTACTACATTTATTCTAAAATGGCCAGCTTACATCTGTAAGACTACAGGAGTTTCGCGTAACTCCTGTATCTATCAAAGAGCCGAAATTAGAAAATGAAGCTGCTTTAAAATTTTTATCTAAAGCCGCAACAGTAATAACAGAGGGGATTCCAGCTGGAGTATATTGAGCAGCATCAGCCCCATCATTACCAGCAGCGACTATTACTACAGTACCTAATGCTTGAGCATAATTCACCGCATCCAGTAAAAAACTTGGTGTGCTTGCTCTTGCCCCCCAGTGACATATTAATAACATCAGCACCATTATCAGCAGCTTGTTTTATCGCATTAGCTGCTGCCGATAGGTCACCAGAACCAGCTGAATTTAAAACCTTTATACTCCTAATCTTTGCTTTAGGAGAGACTCCCACTACATCAATAGAATTATTAAGCGATAGTCCCTGAAACATGCGTACCATGACCACCACTACGATAAGCTGGTGTTTAGTGATCGTCTATAGGATCTGAATCATTATTAATATAGTCATAGCCTAAAACGAACTGCCTTACTCTAGAACTCAGTTCAATACCGCTGATTTTTCCATCCTTTGGGTTTATATCTAAATCATTTAAATCTATAATTCTATCTAAATTAGTGTCGCTGACTAAGGCTGGATTAACCCAGATATTAGCCCAAAGATCAGCTAGATTATAATCAACACCAGTATCCAAAACAGCTACAATGGAACTCTCTCCTTGATTAATATCCCAAGTATCAGAAGGTTTCGTGGCTTTTATGCCCCATAAGTTATCTGGATTGGCATCAGTTAAATTATAAAAAGGGTCATTTGCCGTGGCTTGCGTATAAATAGTAATATCTTCTTCGACACTCTCCACATTTAGATTAGCTTTTAAAGCTTTTTTAGCTTTTTTAGCTTTCTTTAATTCTGCTCTAGATTCAAAATTAACCTTATAAACCCTATCAAACCCATAACTTGCTTCTATTTTCTTAGCTTTTTGCTGTCTTTGCAAATATTTTTCAAGACCCTGAACAGCTAAGCCATTTCCAGAAATACCTGATCCTCCAGTTAAAACAGTAGTATTATTAAGGCTTCCGAAAACTGCTATAAATTCCCCTGAGTCTAAACCCAATGCATCGAAATCAATAGTGGATAGAGCTGGTGATTTATTTTTTTAAATTTTACTATTAAAGACCGCGGCTCAACTCCATTTTCTGATACTAATACCATTCTGGAAAATTCTTTAGAATCCCAAGCAGTCCGAAATTAGGACTGCGTAAGGGATATAAAAAAGTTCTTTTCCGGATTAAAATGGTATTTTGCTATAAATCTGGCTTCTGCTCCGTAAACTCAGCATTCAAAGGGAGATTTACAAACAGTAAAGTTATAACTAGAATTAGTGAAACTATGGGTTTAATTAATAATCGAGAATTTTTTATAAGCAGAAGAGAAGTCTCCAATTTATTAAATCGGAAGCTTTTATTCAAGGAATATAGCGAGACTCATTTCAAGTCTTAAATATAGAGCATTTAGACTAGTCTTAAAACTGCACTTAGTGCAAAGATATACATCTCTTAGACTAGAGTCGTTTCTGATCTCTGCTTTAAACTCACTGGGTCTTTATAAGGCATACGGAATATCGCATGTTCAAAACCCTCCGTTAAAGCCACGGGGATTTTAACAAAGGCATTTTCACCGCCACCATGAAGGTGCTCAGTAAGTTTAACTTGATTAGCATTTACATCTTCTGGAAGATAGCCTGGATGCCCTTTATAATAAGCCTCGTCTAAATTAAAATCAAACTGCTGATTAGGAGTAATAACAGTAAGAGTATCCCCTTTATCTATACGGTTCTTAATTTCAAGTTCAGCTACCTGAGAGGCTTTATCATAAGATACTAATCTAGCAGCATAAAGATGAGTCTGAATGCATGTATCTTTTTCCAACTCTTGAGCTTTAGCTTTAGCATTTCGAGCATAAAAACCTGGAATAAAACCACGATTCGCAGTAGTGGAGAGTTCATCTAGAATCTCTCTTCTATCCTGTTCTGTTAGCACGGCTCCCGTCTTTAGTTTATCTAAAGCACGCTTATAAGCTCTCGCTACGATACTAGCGTAATACTCAGTCTTATTACGCCCTTCGACTTTAAAACTAACTATACCCGCATCCATAAGATCTTTCATGTAATCAACCGCACAGAGATCTTTTGAGTTCATAATATAAGTGCCATACTCATCTTCATCTATACTCATGAATTCGCCTTTACGCTGACCTTCTTCTAAGTAAAAATCGCCTTCAAGGGGCACATACTCTGTAATAACGTCATCAAAGTGACCTTGTTTTTCATATCTTTCTTTATCGTCATTAGCATAAACTTTAAAACCCCATCTACAGCTGTGCGAGCAAGTTCCTTGATTTGCATCTCTGTAACTTAAATAATTAGAAAGTAAACAGCGACCTGAATAAGCCATGCAAATAGAACCGTGCACGAAAGCCTCAAGCTCAATATCTGGCACGTGTTCATGTATTTCTTTAATTTCCTGGACATTAAGTTCACGAGCAAGGATAACTCTCTGCACCCCATAATTTTTCCAAAATTTAACCTGAGCCCAATTCGTATTATTTGCCTGAGTAGATAAGTGAATAACCGCTTCAGGGAAATGCTCTTTAGTCTCAGCGATAAGACCAGGATCAGTCATAATGAAGGCATCTGGCTTACAGTCCATCATTTCCTTCATGGCTTCCATAAAACCTTTTATTTTATTGTTATGTGCATAAATATTACAGGTTAAATAAACTTTTTTACCTTGTTTATGTACATAGTCAACAGTCTCCTGCACTAGGTCTATGTCAAAAAAATCATTTTCTCTAGCTCTTAGGCTGTAACGTGGCACACCAACATAAACGGCATCAGCACCAAAAGCTAGAGCGTAACGCACTTTCTCAAAGCTGCCACCAGGCATTAATAATTCCAGTTCTGCTGTCATACACATTATTTTAACCCAGATAGGCTTCTAAATGTTTAGATTTAAAGGCGCCATTGCCGAACGTGCAAGTTTAAGGCTGAGGAGGACGAATGACTGCAGTTAAAGGGTTTTCAAGAAAAGTACTATCTTCGTCACATCTTCCTTCGGTATGGTTTTCCCTACTTGATATTCACCCATAATTTCTACAGTTCTAGATAAACTTCGAATAGTCCCATCATGCAAATAAGGAAAAGTTTTCTTGATATTTCTTAAAGTCGGAACTTTAAATACATGCCTATCAACTTCGGCCCTCGTTACATTAAATCTACCTAAATCTTCCTTCGCAAGTGGCATCTGTTTTAGACCATTAAGCCCTCCAGCCCTATCTGCAAAATAATCTCTATAAACACCCATCTTCTGAAAGGAATTTCCTCCCACGGCGACTCCTAGATGACAGTTATTGCAGTTATATTTTTTAAATAACTCGAAACCTTCTTTCTCTTTATCAGAAAGTGCGTAATCATTACCCTTCAGATATAAATCGAACTTATTATCTGGGGTAACTAGTGATTTTTCAAATTCAGCAATAGCAGCTGCTACCTTCTCTCCAGTAATCTCCTGTGAGCCAAAGGCACTCTCAAAGAGGACGATGTAATCAGCATCAGCGCTTAATTTAGCCACAACTTCATCCCAATTAGAACCCATCTCCAGTGGATTATGCACTGGCCCGCTAGCTTGTGCGATTAAATCCTCAGCTCGTCCATCCCAAAATTGCTTAATATTAAAAACTGAATTGAATACAGTAGGAGAATTAATACGTCCATGACCACCAGCAACACCTGTCGAGAACTGCATTTGATCAGTGCCACCTTTAGCTAAATCATGACAAGAGGCACAGGAGATGGTGTTATCACGTGACAGCCTTGTATCACTAAAAAGTTTTTCTCCAAGAAGCACTAAATTCTGGTCTAATTCCATATCTTCTTTACTTGGGATAGGAATAAAATCACTATTACTCAGATCCTTAATCCAAGTCGTAACTATCTTCTTCTCGGTATCACTGAAGTGAGAATCCCAGTGCATAAGCTTGTATTGAAGTGGCGGCATAGAGCCATTCTCTAAGACACTTTGTATCTTATTTAAGGAACTAGAACTGATTTCCGAATCGAACTCTTTATTAAAAACTTCGATTTCCATATTAAAGTAGGCTAAACCTTTCTTTATATCTTGATCTATTAAATCTTTTATAAATGGAAGATTATAGTAAAAAGGGTACTCAGTATGAGAAGTGTGACAATCCTTGCATTTTCTCATCAACATTTCAGTCGCGACTTCAGTGTGCTTAGAATCTTTTTGGCTAACTTTAATCCATTTTTTATCAAAATTAGCACTGACCGAGAGCCCAAGAAAGAGAATCAAAGCCAAAGAAAAGGGTATTGAAAATCTCATTTTTTTAAACATCTAATCTTCGATATTAACAGAAAGTGAGTTTTTTCAATATTTCAAAATAAATTTGCTAACATTACTACTGATTTTATATAAGGAAACTACCCTATGGCTATCAAACCCGAAGAAATTACCCAAATTATCAAACAACAAATCCAGAACTTCCCTGACACACAGATATCACACAATGTAGGTTCTGTTCTCAGTGCTGGTGATGGTATTACTAGAATCTATGGACTGAGTACCGCTGTTAATGGTGAATTGGTAGAGTTTGATGACGGAACTAACGGCATGGTTATTAACTTAGAAGAAGATAACGTAGGTGTCGTTCTTCTCGGTCAAGGCGAGGGTATTAAAGAAGGTACTCAAGTTAAATCCACAGGTAAATTAGCTTCTATTGGTGTTAGTCATGAAATTCTAGGCAGAGTAGTAGATCCGTTAGGAAAAGTACTTGATGCTAAGCAACAGTATCATATAGATAAATTTATGCCACTAGAGAAAATAGCTCCGGGGATAGTTAAGCGCAAATCAGTCCATGAACCACTTCAGACGGGTATCACCTCTATAGACGCTATGATCCCTATCGGCAGAGGTCAAAGAGAACTTATCATTGGCGACAGACAGACTGGTAAAACAGCTATCGCATTAGATACTATTTTGAATCAGAAAAATGTTCCCGATGCAGATAGACCTATTTGTGTTTATGTATCTATTGGTCAAAGACAGGGTTCCGTCGCAAGAACAGTTAAGAAATTAGAAGATGCTGGTGCTATGGCCTACACAGTCGTAGTTCACGCGGGTTCTACAGATAGTTCTGCACTACAGTTTTTAGCACCATATGCAGGCGTGGCTATCGCTGAGTATTTCCTCGCTCAAGGCAAGCATGTTCTTTGTATCTATGATGACCTTACTAGACACGCTTGGGCCTACAGAGCTATGTCACTTCTTCTAAGAAGACCACCGGGTCGTGAAGCTTATCCAGGTGATGTATTCTATATTCATTCAAGATTACTTGAAAGAGCTTGTAAGCTTTCTGATGCTGAGGGAGCTGGTTCTATAACGGCTTTGCCGATTATCGAAACACAGGCTGGTGACGTATCTGCTTATATCCCGACTAACGTAATTTCCATTACTGATGGACAGATATTCCTAGATACTGGTCTATTTAACGCCGGTGTAAGACCAGCGATTAACGTAGGTCTATCTGTGTCTAGAGTAGGTGGTGCAGCCCAAACTAAAGCTATGAAAAAAGTAGCTGGTAAGCTTAGGCTTGAACTCGCTCAGTTTAAAGAGCTGGAAGCTTTCGCACAATTCGCTTCAGACTTAGATCCAGCGACACAAAGACAGATCACTCGTGGCAGAAAATCAGTAAAAGTTCTAATTCAAGATGAATTCTCTCCACTTACAGTAGGCGAGGAAGTTTCTCTGATATTTGCTGCTGGACAAGGCATTCTTGACAGTATCGATGATACGAAGATTACAGAATTCAAGAAAGGCTGGTTCGAGTATTTCGCAGCTAATCATAAAACACTTAAAGAGAAGCTCGATAGAGGAGATTCATGGGACGATGATATCGTTAAGGAACTTCTAGAAAGTCTTAATAAATTCAAAGAGAATCTCTTTCTCTAAGTGTTATAATATTTAGTCTTGTATAAAATTCAAGGTAATCAGTCATGTCTTCAATAAAACTATTAGATAAAAACGGTAAAGAAACTAAAAACACAGCGGATTTCGATTCTAGCCTGCTTAGTATAGAGCCTAATAAGCACTTAATATATTTAGCAGCAGTTAGACAGCAAGCGAATGAAAGAAGTGCTCATGCTAAATGTAAAACTAGAGCAGAAGTACGTGGTGGTGGTGCTAAGCCTTGGAAGCAGAAAGGTACTGGTAGAGCGAGAGCAGGTAGCTCTAATTCACCTCTATGGAGAGGCGGCGGTGTAATGTTCGGACCTACTGGTAGAGAGAATTACACTAAAAATTTAAATAAAAAAGCTAGTAAGAAAGCTGTTCTATCTGCTCTTCTTCAGGTTATTAATAAAGGAAATTTAGTAGCACTAGAAACTCTAGAAATTCAAGAAGGTAAAACTAAAGAGATGCTTCAGATCCTAACTAATTTAGGTCTTAATAACACTGGACTTTTAATCGTAGTAGAAACGAATGCTGTAAATTTAGATCTATTGAAGAGAGCTTCTGGAAATATCGCAAGAGTAAGATTAATTACTTCTGATCGTTTAAACGTAGTTGATATGCTTAAAGCGGAGAAAATTCTCATCACGAATAAAGCACTTAAGGAAGCTGAAGAGCGTTTCCAGATGTTTGTAGGAGCTGAGGCTAAGTAAGGAATTTAAATCATGGCATTAAAATCTAGTAAAGCAGTTTATATAATCAAAAGACCTATCATTACAGAGAAGTCTACTAATATGTCTGAAATGAGTAAATTTACTTTTGAAGTAGATGCTCATGCGAATAAATTTCAGATCAAAGAAGCTATCGAAGAGCTTTTCCCTGATGTTAAAGTGAAAAAAATAAATATCGCTAAAATGTTTGGTTCTTCAAGAAGAAGCGTTAAAGGCAGAACTAAACCTAAAGATGGTAAGAAAGCTATTGTTACTATTGATGGCGGTCATATTAAATATTTCCCTGAAGTTTAATTCCTCTGGGTGAGATGATATTAAGAAGCTCCCATCGGAGAATTCGAATCTTTTTTAAATAAAAACTCTTCTGCAAGCTTCGAAGAAGCTTGGGTAATAAATTTAGCAGGATTTTTGAAAGGATTAGCAATAGAATCTAAATCGTTTCTCTGCACTTCGTTTCTAGCATTAGACACTTGAGTAAATATTTTAGCTAAAGCATCAGAGCCCATCTGTAAATGAGTTTCACCAGTTAAATCTCCAATAGCTCCCATCCCAAAGAAAACTCCAGAAAGCCAGTTAAAGAAACGACCTTTCTCTAAATTTTGCAGACTTGCACGGTCTAAAACAACACCACTCATACCAACACCATCGCCAACAATCTTACCGAGACCATGCATGCCCATCGCATTGAGTAATAAGCCAGTTAGTGAGCCAGCAGCACCGATAAAGCCTATTACACCTTTTTGGTTATTCAATAACACTTCAGAGAATATGGATTTAGTCTTTTCAATCGCAGAGCGTGAAGTATCAGCTAATATTTTAGAAACATCTCCACTAACCTCAGATGGAAGTTCTTTTATTCTTCCAAAAACTACTTTAAACGAATCCCCAAGCGAATTAAAAGGCTTACCTTTTTCTGGTTTTAATGGTGAATTAGTAGATTTTACAGCAGCATTATCTAATTCCATTAAGCCAGCATAGAGTCTGCGAGCGGAATATATCCATTTAATTGGTAAAAAAGCAAAAGGAATATCTACCCCATTAGCTAACGCCATAAGACCCCTGTTCTGCTTAAGCCCCGTCAGTGTCCCAAGTCCACAATTCAATAACAGAAAACTACGATAAGCACCCTGCCCAAGCAAGTTTCCAGCTTTATTCTCCTTAAGTTTAGAAAATTCGACCCCCATGTTAATCGCTGCCGTGGCTCCATTTAACCAGTTAGAAACTATTTTTCTTACTGGGTTATGGGCATCCGATACATTTAATATAAAATCAGCAACCGTATTTAAAGATTTATCTCTTAAAATTTTTTCAAGAACGTCAATCCCAGTCTTAGGCTTAGCGGCTTGACTCATAGCCTCTCGTTCTGTTTCCAAAGAAAGCTGTGGCTGTTTTTCACCCTGAGCTTGAGTTTCTGGCTCGGAATTTCGCTCAGGAGAAACTAAAGCGGTCTGACCAGCAAAATTAGGTCTATTTAGAGTAGCTGACTCTAAGTGCATGAATAAATTAGTTAACCTCTTTACCTGACAGGGTGTGATGAAAAACGAAATTTCCCATCACATCCTTAGCGACTTCGCTAATTCCATAAAATGCGTACAGACACTCGTTCACTCATACTATTATGTATTACAGATAGGGCTTTAGGCAATCATGTAAATCTTTAATTTTTATTAAAGATTTGGGTGGCGGGACTTCTCGCAAACTTGCAAGTTCAAGCTTCAACTAGGGTTCTATAAATATCGGGCATAATATATAAATATGGATCTCTCTGCTTTTAAAGAACATATTCAGAATAATATTATTAGCCGTTGCGATAAAGCTCTAGAACACCTGAAAGAGACAAGAAAATGGCATGGCTATGTGAGTAAAGTAGTCGGACTTTTATTAGAAGCACAGCTCCCTGGATCTACTATAGGAGAGCTATGCAGTATAGTTACAGAAAATGGTGAGAGTAAACTCTGTGAGGTAGTAGGTTTCAGAGGCACTACAGCATTAATGCTCTGCTTAGAAGATGGTAAAGGTATTAGTCAAGGATGCAGTGTCTATCCTAGCGGTCATACCTTACAAGTAGGTCTTACAGAAGAATTACTCGGAAGAGTTATAGATGCGATAGGCGTTCCAATGGATCACAAGCCAGTACCAGTATATGAAGAATA
>CANHDW010000035.1 GCA_947459525.1 Candidatus Caenarcanales bacterium | reverse complement strand
ATTTCTGCGTTTTCGTCGTCCTCATGATTCTTTTCTGCGGTAATTCCTAAAATTAATGAAAATCAGTTTCGCTATATGTACTTATAATCGCCTGAGCTATTTAAAATTAGTAACAGAAGATTTTTTTAAACAGTGTAATGAACTTGGGTCTTATTTAAATTCTTGGACTATTAATCAAGAGATTGATGCTGAGAGTGGAATACTGAACAAATTGTTAGAAATTGAATTTCTGTTGATTAACAATAATTCTAATGATGCTACAGAAGAATGTTATAAATCGTTTATTGAAAAATTTGAATTGCATTTCGCTTCTTTGCCCTCAAATAATTTAAATACTAGGGTGAAATACTCAGCTATTTATATTTTTGAAAAAAAACAAGGTCTGTCTCACGCTCGTAATGCTGCGATTGAAAAGTTTACTGGTGAATATCTTGTTTTTTTAGATGATGATATTCGTCTCGCTGATTCCTTTCTATTAAATTTATTAATGAACCTCCAAGACCTTTTAGTGACTGATTCTCTAGATCTTAATTTAGAATCCTTCCCCGCTAAGACTGTTTCCTTGCCTTTTATAGCTTCAGTTAGGATTGTTCCAGATTGGGAGTCAGAAAAGCCAGAATGGCTCAGCTTTAAACCACCTTTTGCATTAAGTCCTTCTGTATTTCCTTCGCATGATTATGCCTCAGAGAAACGAATATATCCTTTCGTTTTTGAAAATTTAAAAGTAGCTAATCCAATTGGTGCTGTGATGCTAATTTCTCGATCGGTGTTTAAAAAAATAGGAATTTTTAATACTGAATTAGGCGTAGGTAGCTCTGCTCTGGGTTTTGGCTTGCATGAAGATACTGAATTTTTCAGAACAGCTTTAAAGGAAGGAGTTCCTATTTATTATTGGGGTGATACTCAAGTTACCCATCCCGTAACTAAACAAAGGATGAGTGGCAAGTATATCTGTGATTGGTATTTTAAATCTGGGAAAAGCCTTACTTGGTTAGCTTTCAATCGGCTAGATCTTTTTGAAAATGGGCAAGCTGAGATGATCGGCATGCCCATGTTTCTGACAAGAAAGCTTCCCGAAATTTTAAAACAGTTTTTAAGTATGAAAATTATGGCGACTCCAGTTTATTTAATTTTTAAATTACTATCTTTAATGTGTTTCAGCTTATTAAGTTATTTAAGTTTTAATTTTAGGATTATTATTTATTTTCGAGCTTTGATGATGAAATGCCTCGGGGAAATTAGTGCCTTTAGAGTACTGCATTGATCTCTGTTAGAATTTATTTAAGGTCTATAACCCTAATGAAGCTTTTACCTAAATCAATCTGCCATTATTTAAATCTATTCTTAGCATTTATTGTTTTAATATTTTCTTTAAATCCAGTCTTAGCGATACCTTCACATCGCTTAGCCAGAGCTCCTTATTTACAGAATGTGATGTCAGATGGCTCCGTGTTTATTCATTTTAAGACGAAAACTGCGTGCCGGGCAGAAGTCCGTTATGGCAAAGGACTTACCGATATAAATCAAAAAGCTGTAGATAAAATTATTCGCACTTCTCATGAAATTAAGCTCACTGCTCTTGAGCCTAATCGTCGATATTTTTATCAAATTAGTGAATCAGATTCTCGTGGGCTGATGATTCCAGCTCATAAAGATTTTTTTAGTTTTATCGCACCATCACCAGTAGACCCCGTGAAAGAAATTAAGGTGTGGATATTAGGTGATCCGGGTACGGCTATGGCTAAGGATTTTCAGAAATATTTTAAGAAAACTCAAGTTAAGGTCAGAGATTCACTTCTAGGCTATGAAAAAGCTCTCCCTAATCTTGTTTTCACTTTAGGGGATAATGTTTACCCTTTTGGTTCTGAAGAATATTTCGATAAGGCATTCTTTAGTATTTATGAGGACATCTTTTATCAAGTGCCTCTTTATACTTGTTACGGTAATCATGATCAAGGTGTAGAGACTACTGGTAACATCTATGCAGTTTCCTGTCCTCGCCCTCAGGGAGTGTATTTCGATCTTTTTAATTTGCCGACTAAAGGCGAAGGTGGTGGAAAGCCTTCTGGCACAGAGGCTTATTACTCAGTAGAGTACGGGCCTGCTCATTTTGTGGTTTTAGATACTATTGCACTGGATTGTAATTACAAGCAGATGTTTGACTGGTTAGATAAGGATTTAAAGGCAGTCACCGACGGTAAATGGAAAATCGTGATGAGTCATTATCCCTTGAAATCTCAGTTTTTTGATCAGACCAAGAAAAATTCTAAAATCGCCGAGGTCTCTGAATATACTTTTAAAACTAAGATGCTTGAACTTAATGATAAGTTTGATGTGGATTTAATGATAAGTGGTCATATACACACTTATCAGAGGACGTTTCCGATTAAAGATGGGCGAATTCGCTCGCATTTCGCTGCGAAGATTTCTGAAGCGAATACCTCTCGTTATGATAGGCATGAGGGGACTATCTATATGCTGGCTGGTACTGCTGGGTCGGCGTGGACTAATAGTAAATTGAAACATTCTAGTTTTACTGCTAAAGCACTCGGTAAGCCGGGCGCGCTAATTTTAAAAATAAGACCAGATTCTCTAGCAGTGAGCTTTTTGGGTGATTCTGGTAAAGTTTTAGATCACCTTAAAATCAAAAATAACGAGCGAAGAATATAAGTTTTTCTTTATTTTCCATCAGCCTTTATGGTGATATATTCTTAGTTGGTAAATTTCAATGGCTTGAATTCCTCAAGTCTCATTTATTTTTTACATTTTTGTTATTTTTTTTGTATAATGATTAGAAATTAGGTTTTGTTACTTTATGTCAGATCCGATAAGCTCAGTTAGTTCTAATAATTCACCTGTCGATTTTCCACCGAATACACCTAAATCAACGGGTGATCGTGTTGCAGATGGTTTGATACAGGGTATTGAGCATTTAAAAACAATGAAGGAGGGGGCTGACCTGCCTGATCGTTCAGAAGGGCAGAGGCTTGCTTCTGAAAATAAAGCAAGTCGTTTTACTCCAGAGCCGAACTCACTTCTAAATCAACCTCTTGCTAATCAAATTTCAAGAGAAGCCATTGGGCTTTCTTCTCCAGCATTAGCTCCAGACCAGATCAGTAGTTTTGCAAATGCAGTACCAATCCCACAAGCTTGGACTGAGATTAGGCAGGAAATTTTTCCTTTACATGAAAAATATTTAGCAGAGCGTAATCTTCTTGCTGATAGCGTTATGGGGAATAAGTTATCTACCCTTGCTGCTCTTCTTGTAACACCGCCTTTAGGTTTGGCTGCTTTGATGAAACATAAGTCTTCACAAGAAGCTCTGCAACAGATATCAGAAGGACAACTAAATTTTTTGGTGAAAGCTATTAATGGTGATGAATCTAATCCATCTGCGAGTTTGAAGCAGGTATTAATTAATACTGCTCAATCTTTAGACGTACTTAATGGACTCTCCGTAGATACTGCAAAGCAGGTTGCAGAGTCTGGTTCTCTAGCTGCTCCAGCTTTAAAATTTGCTATTGGACTTTTTAAGGCTGTCGATAAAAGTGATCCAACTGTGACTAGTGCTGATCCAGCTATTAGTGGCACAGATATTGCAGCCATGAAAAAACTTTTATATGACAGTATTGCTTTATTAGATAGACCTGTCGAAGACATTAAACTCAAAATTGATAGTGATTCTGGGTTAACAGCTTTGAAAGTTTTCGTGGAGGCTATGACGGGTGCGCCTGCTTATATAGAGGGGAAATATAATAAACTAAGAGACCCACTTGTAGACTTAGGAGTGTCTAAGCAGCAGTCAGAGCAGGTTACAGGCTTCTTGAAAAATATTAGTACTAGAGTTAAAGATCTGTTTACAACTGGAGCTGATCAAGCAGCTAAGATTGTTAATGACAATGCTAGTGATGCTCAAGCTAAAACTACAGCGGGTTTATTTGCATTAGCAAATCAAATGTCTACTAGTCCTGCAGTTAAGCAGGTGGTGATGGATGCTGGTAGTGGTCTTCAGCAAGTTGCTCCGTTAGTGAATCAAATAACTCAAGGTGCCGCAGCAACTCTTCAAGAGCAGTTAAAGTCTATCGGAGTCGCTGCTGAGCAGATGAATCGTGCCAGTAAAGCCAATTTAAACTAATTAAAACAGCTCACTGCACAAAATTTGCATTTACTGTTGTACCCTCTAAAACAACCCTATCTTTTGAATAACAATTTGAGTGTTTACATAGCTACAGAGCTCTTGTTTAGCTGCTTCTAACTTTTCAATAAGGCTTATGCAATTTTTCAAATTTTTAAGACTGGCAGTTTCTTGATCAGCCTGCTTGCCAGTATTTAATAAAACCCTCTCTTCAAGCTCTTTATGGAATTTATTTTCAAGCTCTTCACAAAATTCAAGCACATCTTCTCTTTTAAATTTTTTTACCTCTTCAGAGAAAAGTAAATTTTTAGTTTTAGTATTTAAGGAATTATCGTCATAATATTTTTTAAAAATAGAGTGAAGGTTCTTTTCATTAGTGTCTTTAATTGCACTTGCTGAATCTGAGCTGATTTCATGCAAGCCCGCATCAAGAGACTGCTTGCAAGCGTGCAAGTTTAAACCCACCTCAGGGAAAATCTGCAAACACTGCGATCTACTTTTTAATGTACCTAAAACATTCTTACTACTAGAGGCGAATAATAGGTATAAAGTTCGAGGATGCGGCTCTTCGATGCTCTTTAGCAGTGCGTTCGCTGAGCTCTTGTTAAGATACTCATAGTCAGCAGGGTCTATGATAATTATTCTAAAAAAATTAGAACTCTGAGAAAGTGTGTTCTGTAGCTTTTTTATATACTCAATCTTGATGTTTTTCCCTTTCTCTAAGTTAATCAGTAAAGGAGTCTTAGGATGTTTATCTTCTGTAAGCCATTTGCAGTTTTGGCAGAGCTTACAGGGTGGATTTAATTTATTATTTTCACTGATGCAAGGCTGATTCTTGGCTGTATCGATTAAATTTGAATTGCTTTCACAGTTAAGAATTTTATTTAACTCTTTAGCGATAAGATATTTTTCTGAAGAGCAGTTTTCTCCACTGAAAATATAAGAACTCACTAGCTGACCTTGATTTAGAACTTTATTTAGAAAATTTAGTGCATGATCATTAATGCACTGCTCGCTAATACTATTATTTAAAGAGGATTGAGTTAAAAATTCTTGCCTCAAATTAATAAAAAGATCGCTCATCTATGATTAAGCGAAGCTCGCGAGGCTAGGTTTTTTAAGTTCTTTAATTAAGCTTTGCTCTAGTGCATAAGCTGTATTATATAGAACCTTTTCACCAAGTGCCTTGCCTACTAACTGTAGACCAATTGGCATCCCTTCTTTATCGTAGCCACCATTTAGAGACATGCTCGGCAATCCTGCTAGATTTACTGGAACAGTTAGTACATCTGAAAGATACATTTCAAGTGGGTCTGATTTAGCCCCGAATTTAAATGCAGTGCTTGGGGTGGTCAGGGACAGGATTAGATCACATTCTTTAAAGGCTTTAGAGAAGTCGTTAAATATAAGTCTTCTAACTTCTTGTGCTTTTTTATAATAGGCATCGTAATACCCTGAACTTAATACATAAGTACCAAGCATGATACGGCGTTGAACTTCTTTTCCGAATTGAGTTCTAGACTCTTTATAGAGGGACTCTAAATCTTGAGTTTCAGCTCTGTGACCGAAACGTACGCCGTCATAGCGAGATAAATTAGAGCTAGCTTCTGCTGGGGCGATTATATAGTAACAAGCTAGGCTAGCTTTAATATGCGGCAGCTTCACTTTTACTATTTCAGCACCTAAATCTAAGTAGGTTTTTATAGCATTATCTAGGGCTGAACGCATTTTTTGATCAAGCTTATCTGCTGATAAATCATCGCTAATTCCTACTTTTAAACCTTTTAAGCTGCCAGTTTTTTCGAAATTATCTTTTATATAATCAAGGTAATTTTCAGTAGGAGTGTTAATCGAAGTGCTATCCTTCGCATCGTAACCAGACATAACTTCTAGTAGTAGTGCGTTATCTTTTACATCTTTTGTCATAGGGCCTGCTTGGTCAAGGCTGCTCGCAAAGGCGATAATGCCATATCTAGAAACCTTTCCATATGTTGGCTTCATGCCGGTGATGCCGCAGTAAGCGGCGGGTTGGCGAATAGAGCCACCAGTGTCCGTTCCAAAAGCTAATGGTACTAATTCTGCAGAGACGGCGGCGGAAGAGCCGCCAGAGCTGCCTCCGGGTACACGGCTTAAGTCCCATGGATTTTTACACGGACCAAAGGCACTGGTTTCATTACTGCTACCCATCGCAAATTCATCCAAATTTAGCTTTCCGAGAGGAATAGCTCCAGCATTAATAACTTTATTCACGATAGTCGCGTTATAGACAGATTTATGACCTTTCAGAATATTAGAGCCTGCTGTCGTTTCAGTGCCGATCATGTTAATGAGATCTTTAACACCGATAGGAACGCCAGCTAATTTTCCAAAGTTCTTATGATCATCTCCTCTAGCTAATCTCTGATCAAGAAGTTTGGCTTTCTGTAGAGCAAGCTCAGGGCAGAGAGATATAAATGCATTAAGATCTTTATTTAATCTAGTCGCTCTTTCTAGAAAAGCTTTAGTGATTTCTTCAGCTGTGAACTCACCAGACATAAAACTTTTATTAAGTTCTATCGCACTTTTATTTGTAATGTTTTCTGACACATTAAGATTTTAACACGCTGATACTGCTCGCAGTCCTCAATTTCTGCATTTTTGTCGTCCTCATGATCCTCACTGAAGCTCTTTAATACGCAAAAAGGTTTTTACTTTAATATCATTAAAATACTCAATAAATTCAAAATGACCATCGGCAAATTCTTTTCCAGTACCTTCTATATTAACTTCGTCTAAGTTCCCTTTACTCATTAATTCAAGGAGATTGGTTTTAGGATTAACGGTTCCTTCGACATTCATATTATAGGCACTGCCAGCTAAAGTTCCTTCACTGATACGATGCTTAGTGAAATACTTCACTGACTTACCACCAAAATAACCGAGTACATTATTAGTCATAGCATTTCCATCACTTTCGACATAAAGAGACAGGAGATTAAATGCCCCGACATTACAGTAAATATTCATTTGAGCTTTACGTGGCAAACTTAGTTCCATAATGTTTTTGTAAACGATGGGATAGGAGTTTACTGTCCCTTTCGCGTCAATAATACGATCATTCCATTTAGTGGAACTTACGTAGATATTTAGGAGCAGCTTTTGGTAAGGGACTTTAGCGTCTTTTTCGTAATAAAATCTTTCTAAATGTGCAGTACCCTTTTTTCGATAAATTTTACTGTGTCCTAATCCCCTTAAAGCTAATATGGGAGTGTAATTAGCCATCAGCTTTGCTTTAGTATTTAATAAAGGAGCTAATTCTGCTGGTAGGATTTGGTTCTTGATGTGATGCTGAGCTGTTGAGTTAGCTAATACTTTTGAATAATTTAAAGACAATAAACTGAGACTGAAGAAGCATAAAGATAAATAAAGGATAGAGAGATGCTTTTTCATAGAGCTATTTATATATATTCACGAAAAAAAAGGGGAAGATAACTAATATAGCAAAAAAATTAGATAAAATTCTAAATGCTGTTATTCTTGTTAATAGGATTTAGTATGGAAACTTTGTCTCAGATGGAGATATTTCAAGATTATCAGATGGAGATACTTCAAGATTATGATATTACTAATTTAAGCACTTTGCGTGTGAGGGCAAAGGTTAGTTATTTTGTTGAGCCAGAGACTATAGAAGAATTAATTTCAGCTGTAAGCTTAGCTAAAGAAAAGAACCTTAAAACTTATTTTCTTGGTGGCGGTTCTAATTCACTTTTAAGCTCTAGAAATATAGATGCTTTTTTAATTTCTACTTTAAAATTAGATTTTATTAATGAGCTTGGTGATGGATTATTCGAGGTCGGAGCTGGGCTTAAGATGCCACGTTTTTGTGGCAAGATGATACATAAATCGCTCACTGGTGTAGAGTTTATGGTGGGAATTCCTGGATCTATTGGTGGTGGAATTATTATGAATGCTGGAGCTCATGGGCGTGAATTCGCTCAAGTCTTCGTCTCTGCCAAGGTTTTAGATTTAGATACGTTAGCAATTAAGGAACTTAATTTTCAAGATTTGAATTTTAAA
This sequence comes from Candidatus Caenarcanales bacterium, assembly GCA_947459525.1. Classification (GTDB taxonomy): domain Bacteria; phylum Cyanobacteriota; class Vampirovibrionia; order LMEP-6097; family LMEP-6097; genus LMEP-6097. Next base: position 1,211 of record CANHDW010000035.1, on the reverse strand, counting down.
TATAGATCATCTTCTATTAATCCAGATAAGCAGTGTATTTTATCTGCTGTCTTGAAATTGGAATATTCTGATAAGGATAAAATTCGTGAAACAGTGGCTCACTATAATGCTGCTAGAACCACTTCCCAACCTTTAAAAGCTTGGACTTGTGGCTGTACTTTTAAAAATCCTGATAAATTTTCAGCTGGTAAATTAATTCAAGAATCTGGTGGAAAGCTTATGCAGATTGGTGATCTAAGGGTTTCTAATGTGCATGCTAATTTTTTTGAAAATATTGGAGCAGGCTCCTCGATTGATTTCTGTAATCTGGTTTCTCAAATACAGGCACTAGTTAAGCAAGAAAAAAATATTAAACTATCTCCAGAAGTTAGACCTATTGGTGAATTTACTGAAGAAGAGCTCAAAATCTGGCTTTAATTTTTTTATTTTAAAATTCAATATTTTCTCTTGTCTATTAGTGTACTTTTTAAAGACTCTGTTATAATCAGAGAATAATTGTTCAAAGTTGAATCGGGAAGTGAAATATTAGATGTTGGGAATCATTTTAAATTCTGCAATCGCAGTAGTTGCGACTGCTTTAATACCGACAGGTGACGGTGAAGCACCTAAAAATAGAGTATATGGTATAGATCCAGAGATGCCTCCTAAGGTAGATCCGGGTAATCAGAGAATTCAAGATCGTCTTATGCAGAGCATGATGGCTCGTGCTGCTGAGATGTTTAGTTCGGTAGAAGGAATCACTGAGCGAGAGAAAAGAGAGCAGGAAAAACGTAGAAGAGTTAGGGCTTTACAGTCAAAAGCTCGTCAAAAAGAGGTTCGTAAGCTTAAAGTTAAGGGACGCCGTTTTCTTAGAGATTTATCTGGGCATATGCCGCATTGATTTTTTAATGGTTTTCTTACTTCTATAGATTTGAGCGGGAGAGTCTTTAGAAACTATGCTGACCAAGAGGGGTATTTAGAGGTTTTTACGTTTTAATGAAAAATAGCTTGCACAATATGTCACAGCATGATACATTATTATCTTAAGTTATGGACTATCAGGATAACACTCGATATAAATGGCCTGTAAACTTTCCTGAATTCAGATCTGAAGTTAAATTTTTAATAATTTAAGCAAATTGTTAATTAGATTTCAGAGAGAAGTTTATCAAGAGAGATGGAATTTCTGCAAGAAATTCCATCTCTCTTCACTTTATGCCATTAGCATGGCT
>CANHDW010000034.1 GCA_947459525.1 Candidatus Caenarcanales bacterium | reverse complement strand
TTTGCTACTGGACGAGTTATTAGATAATAAATTCTGCCTAGCATGAAGCTTATGCATAGAAGAAATTAAGCGAAGTATTAATATATTTATTGAAACTAGCTTTATAAATGAGGCTTTAAATATTTTAGAAAAGAATTTTTTTCTGTAAATCAAGAGTAGGTGAAATTTAAGAAATTTATTGGTATGATATATACAGTTTGTATATACCGTGATTTTTGAATGGGATGAAACTAAAAACAGAACTAACATCAAAATGACCATATCCAAAAAACGCATTAAACAGATACAAGAAATTAAAGATGAAGATATAGACTTCTCAGATATACAAGAATTAGATATCGAATTTTTTAAAAAAGCTGAGATCAAGTTACCCGAAAATAAAAAAACAATTTCCATACGCTTAGATAATGACGTAATGGAGTGGTTTAAAACCAATTACCAAAGAGGCTACCAAACCAGAATTAACTCTCTTTTAAAAGCTTATGTAATAGCACAGAATGAGATTTCAGCTTCAAAAGCAGTAACTAAGATGAAAGTGAAGAAGAATTTTAGGAAGAAGGTTTAAGAATCTAAATAAATACCGATAAATATACGTACCAAGAGTTAATTACTGTCTAAATCTTCTATTAATTTAGCTAATTTATAACGATCAATCCATTCAATATTATGTTCTTTACTCATGCGGTGCATTAATTGTTTATGAGTATCTTTATAAGTACCGTTAGTAATAAACATACCTTGAGATAAGCCATAATCCTTAAGCGTCTCAGAAAAGCTTTTTATAGCCTTGCGGTCGGCGTATTCAGCTCCTTCAGACTTGTTTTTTACCTGAACGCCGATTTCATTATCATTTTCATCCATAAAAATAAAATCTATACCAGTATCACGTACTTTTGGTTTTTCAACTTTATAGCCAGATTTCTCAAAGATAGTCCTTATGTGATCTTCAAAGATTTTACCTTGCTCAGATGTATTACTAGCTTGAATCATATCCATTTCATTTAGTGTGGGTATTTTAATATTTTCATTTCTATCATTTTGAGCCATTTCATTCAAAATTTCTGCACCAGAGACATTCTGCGTATAACTTAAGTCAAAGAAGTTTTTTCTAGTAGCTCTTTTTACTTCTAATCTATCATTCAGGTTCTTTTCAAAAATATGATTCGCGACAAAGTAATATACATAAACGTTTTTCTTCTGTCCAGTTCTATAAGCTCTACACGTAGCCTGATCTTCTACCGCAGGATTCCACCAGCGGCTTAGGTGAATTACATGGTTAGCTTCCTGAAGATTTAAACCCATACCAGCACAGCGTGGTGATAAAACTAAAGCAGAGAATCCTTCATGGGTTTGAAATTTAGTGAGATTATCTTTTTTATTTATTTCATCGAGCTTACTATTAATCGCTTCTAGACTAAGACCATATTTATGATTAATAAAATCCTGTACTGCTTGCTGGTAATGGTGATACTCACAGAAGACTAAAACTTTTTCATTTTGAACTTTAATTTTTTCTAGAATATTTTTTAGCTTACTTAATCTATCACAGCCACTGAACCATTCTTGAAAATCAGGTGAAGAATAAATTTTTCCTGCTGCTAAAAACTTATGAATAGAAGCTTGTTTGATTAAACCTACCTTTAGAAGAGCAGCGTAATTACTTTTGAAAATATTATTAATACTCTCTTCCGTATCTTTATCTAAATTAAAATTTATATTTTCTGGGATCAGCTCTGGTAGATCTTTTCGTACTTCACTTTTTAATCTACCATTCGCGTAGCCTGTTTCATAATTACCGAATTTCAAAACATCGTTAAGTTTAGTAAAACAGCTCTGTTTATCTATATCTGGAACGTCATTATTAAAAAAGGCCTTATATTTTTTTCTGAATTCTTTTAGAGCATCCAAAAGTCCAGGGTGGCAGGCATCCATGATATTCCATAATTCAGACATATCATTTTCTACAGGAGTGCCACTCATAAGGATCTTAAAAGTAGCTTTAGTGGAGATGGCTTTTAGAACCCGTGTTACATTGGTTTTTACAGATTTAGCTTTTTGAACCTCATCACAGAGTAGTAAAGACCAAGGAATTTTAGCTAAAGAATGTTCGTAATTAACCATAGTGTCATAGGTCATGATGATACATCTATGCTGCCTTAAAAGCTTAGAGTCTAAGAGTTCATAGCCTAATTTACCTTCAGGCTTGGATTTGGCATCAGTATCTCTAAAATAATCTTTAATCGGTTTAGCACCTGCTATTTTAGAGCCGTGTATCACGGTGAAATCAAACTCTTTGCTGTCATGAAAAAAATCTCTAGCTTGCTTTTCGAAGTTATCTAATAGAATCGGAGGAACGATTATAAGAATCGGAGTAAATTCTTCTTCTGGAAACCTTTTCTGCCAGAGGTTTTTCATTAAAAATTTTATAAAACACATAGTCTGAAAAGTTTTTCCTAGACCCATATCATCAGCTAGTAACACACCTGGATACTCTTTCATGAAACAGTTAGACAACCACTGCACACACTCTTTTTGATAGGGAAAGGGGTGTACTCCTTCTTTAAAATCGATTAAAGTCCAGTCTAGATTAGGATTTTCATTCTGATATGGATTTCTTTCATCATAATCTAGCTTTTCACAACTAGTACCAATAATTAATGCTTTTAAATCTTCCTCTTTTTTTGATTTACTTTCATCAGGATTTGACGTGGCTTTATGTAGAATTTTTTTAGCACTGTTAAGGCAGCTATTCAGGTCATGATAAGCTTCTGTAGAAGAGACATCTATAAACTCCTCTTTTTTCGTTTTACTGTCTTCTAATTTCAGGATGCTATTTTCAGCGTAAGCGATTTTGAGTTTCTCTTTAGCTAAATTAATATCATCTAAGCTTAAATTAATAAAAGTTTCTTTACCAGTATTAGATTGTCCTAGATTGATTTTCACGAAACCATCTTCCTCTATAGATACCCTATCTTTCTTCTCAGGTTCTACTAGATCATCCATTCCATCAGTCATTGAGGCTTGCTGCACTTTACCAAACTGCCCTGGTATAGTGATAGGTTTACCTATACCAATTACTCTACGTCCATATTCACTAATATCTAAATTAAATATCTGTGAAAATTCTGGTAGCTCCTTTAATATAGAGCTTTTCGAGTGATAACGCAGCTTATCAATAATTTCTTCACTGGGTTTATGATGAAATTCTGTTTTCAGCTTTTTAATAGCTTCTTTAGTGAGCGGATTTAAAGCTAATTGGATAGTTTTTCCTTCGGCGGTATTAATTTTAATTAGGTTTGAATCAGTATCCCAAATTCTCATGCCACGCTGAATAGCCTTTAGAGCCTCTTCTTGATTCTCATAGCTCAAGAGTTCTTCTAAATCATCATTGAGGGGAATTAGGGAAGCCAAGTCTTCATGACTAGCTGAAGCTAAAGATTTAGCTCCGTATAAATCAAATTTACTAAAGTAGAAAATACTAGCCTCACTGATTCTAAGATCACCTAATATCATCTTATTATCAGGGTCATGCTGAGTCTGCCATGTATGAACTTTCTGTAAAGCTGCTATGAGAGTGGGGTTCTCATCTGTCCATAGTTCTTTATGATTAATATAGCTATTAAATAATTGATATATCCAATATGGTAATGTTGTCAGAGACTGTCTTTTACTATTGCCGTGAGTTAAATCTAAAATTAAACCATTTTCTTGTACTTTATCGGTGATGTTTGAATAGCCCTCTTTATTTTTAATAGATATTTGAAGGCTTATTTCTTTACCTGAAATATTTAATCTGACTTTAAATTCACGCTTGAAATTCAATCTAGGAAAGTAGTCAAGTATTTTTCTGTCTTCATCTGTACTATCATTTAGGTTAATGGTACCTTCACCTTCATCAGCTCTTGTAATTTCTTCTTCCTCACAGGATTCTGTAATTTCGTTTATGTTTTCGGTAAAATCATTTTTTAAAAGCCGGGCTATATCTTCGTTTAGCTCCATTTTTTTCAGATCTGAGAGGAAATTATTTTTTAAATCTTCATAGCTGATGGCGTAGTCACCAGAATCAGTTTTATTAAAAAATTTATCTAGTGTATCGTAGATGGTGAGATCATTAAAGCTCTTTTCCAGTCTGAGTTTTAGTTCGGTAGGTAATGGTATGAGTTTAATATGAGATCGAGAAGCAGTCGCCTGCTTGGAATTAACAGCATTTTTTCTTCTAAGGAGATTTAAAGTATTCTGAAGTAAATTAATCATAAGTAATCGTATGTTTTATTTTTAGGATTTACGGGATCTAACTTGTGAACTTGTTTCATCATTATAGTTACAGCTTTATGCCACTGACAATGTTGATCATGAGTAAAACGCCAATGTTTTGAATTTAAGAAAGAGACTTCATTTTTCCCATCGGGAGCTAATCCTTCATAGCGTGTATATTCTTTTGATGGAATTCTCTTTATATAATCACCATCCTCACGAAATATTTCATCAAAAAAGTATTTGACGGTTTTTTCTCCATGCTTTAGTTCGGATTTATGTTTTTGGTTGATATATCCCACATCATAAACGTATGATGCGTTACCCGTTTCCTTTGTTTCAATAATGAATATTTCATCAATTTTTATAACAAAAGAAGTGACGCCTGATTTATTTAAAATAGGTTCTTGAATACTTTCGGAATTTTTATTGACTATAAACTCTTTAAATTCTTTAATTTTATTTTCCGTTGGTAAAAAAATTCTGAAATCATCGGCATAATCTAAATATCTCTGCCAGCACTCTTTTCTTTTGTGTGGGTCTGGAGAGCCCGCAAAAACAAACTCAAAGAATAAATTAAACTCATATTCAGTAAACCAATAGAGAATTTTCTTAAAGATCTTCTCATCAGTATCTTTAAGTCTTTGCCAGTTTGACTTAGAGATTCTGGGATCGCCCAATTTATTTGTAGTAAAATTCTGTATGATTTTTCTCTCAGAGTCGCTAAGATCTTTTTCGATTGCTTTAAAAAGCTTTATAAAACGCTCACAGCCTAGTGTAGTAAAAAGATTACAACAATTAAAAAGTATTTTTTTAAGTTCATCAGAAAAGTTTCTATTGTCTAAATAGTTTTGAAAAAGATAATCAAAATATTTATTTAAAAGCTCGTCTATGATTGCATCTTCATTGTAAAAATTAACATAGAATCTTTCACTAACGATTTCTGTAATACTATAAAGAAGATCATTAGTAGTGCTGTTCTGCTCTTCTAAAATTTTAAAAATAGCCTCTGATTCTCTTTTGAAATAAGCTTGGTGGCTATTATGATTAATAAACTCAGTATAATCAAGTAGAAGCTCATGTTTTTCCATCAGATAATTAATTTTTGTTGGAGAATTAATTAACCAGAAATGCCAGCCCTCTAATAATTTAAGCCAAAAATCATCTTTAAATTTAAAGTCTGGATTTAAAATCTGAAAACGCCAAACATAGTTATTAAGCCAATTATGTACAGTTCTTTGCGGATCTTGTCTTTTAATTAAATTTCTAAACTCTTCTATATCCTCTAACCCTAGTGTGGATAAGCCGAGGCGAATAATTCTTTTAATCTCATAATCAGAGGGCTTAGGATTATTTATATATTTATTCCATTCTGTAATTAGGTCTTGAATCTCAGGTTTCTGAAAATCATTTCTAGATTTAATTTTATGAGATTTTAGTGACTTTATTAATTCAGTAAAATGACGGATTACATAAGCTTCTGGTCTAGCTTTAAATTCATTAGCGAAAGATACGTAACCCTGGATTGAGCTACTTAAGTTCCTTAAATGTTCTTGGATGGTATTTATAGCATTAGTAATCACGATTTAAGCCCTTTTAACTTTAGACTCTATAGCTTTACGCTGTTCACTAGATTTAACTCTTATGGTTATTTCTACACGCCTACTTGCATCTCTGTCAATGAAAGCACTTTGAGATTCTTCATCGCAAGAATTATTAGTTTTAGGCAGGCATTTTTTATTTTGTTCACCACGACCATTGAGGTAGAGCCACTTTAAAAGGGTTTCATATTCATCTGGAGATTTTTGATTTTTATAATATTCAACTATATATCTACCTATGCTCAAAGAGCGGTTTTGGCTTAGATTTAAGTTGGCAATATCATCGCCGACATCATCAGTAAAGCCTTCTATATAAACACCTTGAATATTCTTTTTAAACTCAGAACTGTTAAGAAGAATACTCATAATCTCCTCTGCGAAGGTCTGTTTGAGAAATGTTTCACATTTGTTATCGCAAAAATAACTTCCTGAAAGGAACTTGAGCTTATCTTCTTTTAATTCGATAGTACATGCAAGTGGGTCTTCTTTTTTAATTACGCATTCTAGATTATCTTTTTTAAGCTCTTTATTTATACTTTCACTGATTTTTTTTATATTGGTAATACTGCCCTTTGCATTATTCTGAGCCAAGGCTAGCATAAGCATAATAAACACTACAGCTAGAGAAGTCATCAGATCAGTCATTGAGGATTCGAGTTTAAGTGCCATAGCTGAAATTTAGTTCCTGTTTAGGGTTTTACTTTAAATTGTGAATTACTAATTACTTCTGACATCTCATTAATTAAACCTTGTAACTGCTTAATAGCGTCTGCGTGATGTTTACTGAAGTTATCAAAATATCCATGTCCAGAATCTTTAATAGTGTTAATTGATTTAGCCATAGAGTCCCCAGCCCTACTAAATTCAGTAGTTATAGAACTAGTTAATTGATTAATGTCGTGATACTGTCTTTGTAATTCCTTATTAGCTTGCTGATGCTGATCCATAAGATTTTTTTGTTGTTGCATAGCTACTCTTAAAAGTTCTAGTTGAGCTTTAAAGTTTTCATCTTTTGTATCACTAGAGTCTGTGATTTTTTTCTGTAGTTCGATTAATTTATCCATTGAGTTTTGGATTTTAATAGATTCATCTTTTAATGTAGCTACTCGATTTAGATACTGGTGCAGGTCACTCAGAGATTCTTTTTGGGATGCTGTGAGTTCATTTTGCTTATTGATAAAATTGTTAAACTCATTATTTAAAAGATTAGTAATTTTTTCTAAGGCATAATTTAAGGAGCCTTGAGCTTTATTTAATTCTTCTGGCATAGCTAAAGTCTGTTTACTAAGTAAATTTATGTTATCTTTTAGATCATTAATTATTGGCTCAAAGTTGTTTCTGTTTCTATTTAGAATATCTTCGATCTCTTGTCTGAATTGATCTTGCAGAGATTGGCTTTCACTTTGCTGTCTAGTGTACTGTTCATGTAAATTCTGAGAAGATTTAGCTAAGTTCTCAGTTAATCCACCCGTTTGCTGATTGAGATTTTCCATTAATTTATTAACACCATTTTGCATTTGTGCGAGTAGTTCGTTAGTTTGCTTAGAACTAGAATCATTAGTTTCAAAAAGTTTTTGGCTAATTAAGTTCATACTCTCACTGTGTCTTCTTTGCATTTCTTCTTGCTGACTCACTAAACTAGAAGTAAGCTCTGAGCTTTTATTCATAAGACTTTCAAGTAATTGATTTATGCTGTCACCTTGTTTGTTTTTTATTTCCTCGAAGATATGACTGATCTGTTCTGTCATTAATTTCTGTGAATCAGCTATACCTAACTTCATTTCAGCAGTAGAGCGAGACATCTCGGATAAGGTCGATTGAATGATCTCGGGAAGTTTTTCCATAGTGCTTTTTAAAGCATCAATATCACTACTTAAGCCTTGAGTTAATCCTTCTCTTAATTCTTTACCTATAGTTCCTAATTGTTCAGACATGCCATTCAAGCCTGCTGCACTAAAGTTTTCCATAGATTTAGATACTTTTTCCATTTCAGCTTTTATCTCTGAGACTGTATTCTTAACTCCAGATGTTTCATTCTGTATTTCAGAGACGGCATTTTTGACTCCCTCGGTAATGGAATCTTGAATATGCTTAAGGATAGTTCCTGTTTCTGATGTCTTATCGAAATAGTTAGATATTTTTTCTGGGATTACCTTAACATCTTTCTGAACATCTATGAGTAAATCCTGAGTGGTCAAGCGTTTGAAATTTCTATTTAGCTCATAGATAATGCTAGACAGAGTTTCATGCATTTTATGCTCTTTATTTTTAATAGTGATCTCTGCATTAATAGCTAAAATCAAACCTACTATACTGGTAACAAATTTTGCGGACAGTGCATTAATAAAATCATCTAAGCCTGTTATATCCCCCCCTCCTGCTTCCTGTCTGACTACACTCAAACCAGCAGTAAGAGCGATAAAAGTAAAAAGCAGTCCAGTACTGGTAAAGAAGCTAGGATAATGCTTCAGTCTAAATACATAAGGACTTACTATAGTATTAACTTTAAAAAAATCTTCAGCTTGATAGACATTCATTAGCTGTTCTTTATACTCATGCACGCCCTCAGAAAACTCTTTCCATGCATGTTCTAGACTAATATACATAGAACTTTGAAGATTTGTCTCAGAATATGGTTCGTTAAAGTATTTATTGATTTTCCCTTTAAGTTCATAAGAACTATGCGATTCTTTTATGAGCTGATAAAAAGCTTTTAAATCCTTTATCCCAGATTCTGTTTCAGCTAAATTTGCTTGATAGGGATTACTATTTAAATTTAAAACTTTTATTTTATTTTTACATGCAAACCAGATGGAAGCCAAAAAGCCATAAATGAGTATAAGCACTGTAATCTTAATACCAAAAATACCAGAGCTGGAATCTTGATTACCATTCCACCAATTTATAAACTGACTTGACCACGTCCGAGGATCACACAGGAACAGCGTTAAATCAAGATTTAAAAATTTTAAAATATTAAAATGTGGTAACAATGTAGAACTCATCCACTCTCTCCGTTATTAACTATCTAATGTTTTAGTGCAAGCACTAAGATTGAAAAAAAGCTATTTAGAAATTTATATATTATTAAATAGCCGGGAGTTCATAGACCGTTACAAGACGACTACTGCAATCTTTAAGCCCTAAGGCTTTGGACATGCATTACAGTCTCCCGGCTTTTTTAAAGCCAGGAGATATCGTTTTTACAGTCGGATATCTCTATCGACTGCTTGTAAAGAGGCTATGAAACCCCAAGGTTCTTTTAAGGAAAGAACCTCGTTATGAATTATAAACTAAGTTGGGTTGTTATATTATTATTAGGCCTTAATATAAGGGAACTTTTAAATGGCTAAAAAGTTTACTGAATTAGAAGTTAACTCAATCCTAAATGACTTTTTAAATAAGGTTCAGGAGCATATTTCCATTGATAGAGCCGTTTTATTTGGCTCTTATCATCCAGAAAAACTAAAAAATCCTATAACTAAAGACTTTTATGCTGAGATTTTTGCTACTGGACGAGTTATTAGATAATAAATTCTGCCTAGCATGAAGCTTAT
>CANHDW010000033.1 GCA_947459525.1 Candidatus Caenarcanales bacterium | reverse complement strand
TCTACAAAGGCTGTCTTACTTTCTTCATCAACCTCCGCTACGCAAGCAGACTTGAATAAACCATTGAAATTGAAAGCCCATAAAATCTCATTCATTTAAAAATCTTATCATGTCGTATTTACGCTATCCACTCGAATTGGAGAAGAGCCCATTTTAATATACTTGACTTCTTAGATGATTGCTTGAACTTGCACGTTTACGAGCAGTGCCAGCATTTCAGAACCCCAATTTCTGCGTTTATCAAGAGATTTCTGAGCTAGCTTTAGCTTTTATTTTTGCATTTTCTGCATCTACAAAATTCTTAATTTTAAAAATAGTAAGAACTATACCAAAGAAAGCCCCTGATACTATTGCAAGAACTTTACATTCAATCGAATATTGAGCTTTTAAAAAATCAGCAAGCCAAGAAGCTAGAAATACACTAGCAGGGATAACATACGCAATATCAAGAAGCTGCCACATGACCCTATTGCCGAACTCCAATTTCTGCGCTTTGGGCAGTAGTGTCACTAGAGTCTACGTAAAACACCTTTTACAACTCCTTGTATGTCAAGAGTATCAGTAGGATCTAAATAGATAGGCTCCATATAGGGATTCTCTGGTTTTAACATAATTCTGCCATCTTTCTGTTTATAAAATCTTTTTAAAGTACTGGACTCTCTATTAATTAAGGCGACTACTATTTCACCATTATTTGCAACCTTTCGAGGTTCAATTAAAACGACATCACCGTCATTAATAAGAGCGTCTATCATGCTTTCACCTTTAACCTTCAAGGCATAGCAGCCAAGAGGGAAGAAAGAGTCTAGTTCTAGATACTCTTCTGCTTGATTAATGATTTCCAAAGGCAAGCCAGCCGTGATTTGGCCAAGAATAGGAATGGCTTCCCTCTGAACTTCGAATTCATTATCTCTATACATTTTCCCATTTGATGCTCGTGGAAAACTGTTATTAGAAACTGTATTATGAACATGATCAAATTTATGAATAGTTTGAGAATCAGTCTCAGTTGAGAATTTATCCCTGCAATAATTATAAGAATCATCGTCAATGATACGAATGGATCTAGCAGAGCCTTGATTCCAGGTGATAATATTTTTTTTCTTTAAAGCAGAGATATGATACTGAAGCGTACCTTTCGTAATGCCCATTTGGGCCGCTATTTCATCCAAAGTGGGCGGAAAATGCTCTTGCTGAGTAAGCTTAAATATAATTTCTGCAGTTTCTTTTTGCTTTGGTGATAAAGTCTCGATACTCATACGAATATAATACCACACGCCCGTAAGTGTAAGGTGGGACTGCTCGCAAACTTCAATTTCTGCGTTTTCGTCGTCCTCATGATCCTCATACAAGCTTGATAAATCAAGCTTGTATTTCCGCTTACTCGCATATGAGACTTGTCTCGCATGCTCGGCATCGCTGGAAATTACTCCCAGTACACTGCGGTCATTCGTCCTCCTCAGCCTTGTATCTTTAAAAAAGATATAACAAATTATTGTTAGATTTAAAGATGTCAACTCCCTAATTTACGACTTAAGAAATTAAACTTTTAGGAGTATTAGTTTAATTAAGCAATTTGTTGATAATATGCAGCAAGAAACTCAATTGGACTAGCTTTAAGAGCGGTATGCATTCTTTCGGTATTGTAGTAATTAATAGTTTCTCTTACCCTAGAAACTAGTTCCCCAATGCTATTGCAGCAAGATATATCTCCTAAGTCTTCTTTAAATTCCCTGTAGTAAGACTCTTGAAAACCATTTCTCCAAGGACATCCTTTAGGACTCATTGATTGTGAGATTTGATGATATTTTAAAACTGAAGTAAATCTCTCGCTACGATATTCCCTTCTCTTTTATCACTTTCTTGGCCCTATTTCTTCAGGCCACTATAGAAAAAAACTTTTTAATAAAAAACCTTCATTAAAGTCAGCCCCTCTGGGGCTTCAGCTTTAGCATTCACAAGTCGATACTCTGCGTTTAGCGCAACTCCACTTTCTTTTTTATTTTCATCAGTATAAATAAAATTTGGCTCTAATTTACTCACATCCTCACCCCTCGCCGCTAATTTTCCCACCTGAATAAGCTCCCCGACTATGCGCCTCACCATATTTTTCAAGAAACGATTTGAGCGAATATAATATTTAAAGCAGATGCCACTCTCCTGAACCATTTCAGATTTCATAACATTACAGACTGGATTTTTCGCATAAGTTTCAGCTCTATAATAAGCACTAAAATCATGCTCCCCAAGGAATTTCTGAGCATGAACCTGCATCGCATTAAAATCTAAAGATTCTTTTACCCACAGTAAGCTATCTAAACGCAATACTGGTCTATGTTTGCGAATAAATATTTTATACACATACTCTCTTGCGGTAGCTGAGAACCTTGCGTCGAAATCATCTGCCGCAGCTTCAATTTTCGTTACTGCCATATCATCAGGTAAAATACCATTTAAACCGATTAAAATCTTATCGGGATTCGACAGAACCATCTCAGAGAAAGAATTATGAGATGACTCAGATATTCCACTCCCCTCACCCTGATTTAAGCGGAAATTTACCACTTGCCCAATAGCATGGACAGCAGCGTCAGTACGACTAGAAAAACTAGTAGAGATATTTGAGCGAAAATAGATACTTAAAGCTTTTTCTAATTCACCCTGAACAGTCCTTGGGGACGGCTCGCAATCTTCAATTTCTGCGTTTTCGTCTTCCTCATGATCCTCATGTACCCGCAGTACACTGCGGTCATTCGTCATCCTCAGCCTTGAACTTGTACGATTGCGAGCAGTCCCCCTCTGTAACGGCTCGCAATCTTCAATTTCTGCGTTTTCGTCTTCCTCATAATCCTCATGTACCCGCAGTACACTGCGGTCATTCGTCATCCTCAGCCTTGAACTTGTACGATTGCGAGCAGTCCCCCTCTGTAACGGCTCGCAATCTTCAATTTCTGCGTTTGACTGCCTTACATTCTGAATCTGCGAGCCAGAAAAGCCTCTACCATTATATTCAAGAATTAACTTAAAATTAGACAATTACTCTGCGTTAGCGACGACTACGACTAAAGCTGGGCGAATAACTTTTCCTTGTAACTGATAACCAGCTTTAATCACTTCAAGGATAGTACCCTCGGGATGTTCCTCTGAAGGCACGCTCGTGACAGCTTCATGCAGAGCTGGATCAAAGAGCATATCCGTTTTAACTTCAGCGATGCCAATCGCCTGTAAAGACATCTGGAACTGCATTTTAAGCATATCAAAGCTCTTAAGAATCTCTTCAAAAGCAGTCTCCATCTTTATACTCTTCTTCGCGAAGTCAAAATTATCAATAGCTGGCAGTATGGCCTCAATCGTAGACTGGGCGCCATATTTACGTAAATCATCCTTATCTTTCTGAAAACGCTTCAGCATATTCTGCTGATCTGCCCATAATCTTTTATAGCTTTCGTCGAGTTCCTCAAACTCTTTTTTTAATTTTTCATATTTAGCGAGTAAACTAATATCAGCAGACGAATCAAAGCTCGCCGCAGTGTCCTTATCACTTGAAGGTGAAGACTTCTTCTGAGTCACTTCTTCCGATAACTCAAAAGAATCTACATTAGGATCTTGATTTAAACTGTCTTTCATACATTCTCTCGTCTCAGCATCTTTAAGCATTTCCTGATTTAACTTCCGCTTTAATTCATCAATATTGTTCTTTTTAACACCTACAAATTCATCGGACATAGAAATTTACCCTTGAGCTTTTATCATTTTAGCAAGTTTGAGCTAATCATTTTTTTCAAGTTCTCTATAGCCTTAGGGAAATAATTATATCTAATAGATTTTTCGTTTGAAAAGCTGATAAAAGCTTTATTTACAGCTAGAAAAGTGTTTATAGTTTCTGCATCATTCTTAAAAATCAAACTCGTTTCTGGAAGATAATTTAAAAGACGCTCAGATGAATTAATAAGCGGCAGCATCTCTTCATCAGTCTTATCTATAGCAATTTTCAACAAATTATAAAAAACCAAAAACTTAAGGGAAATATCTCCATTAAAATCATTAAAGATTGGTTTTAGTATTTCATCTGAAAGTAAACTTGCTATAAAATCTAAAACTGAATCTAAATGAGTATCTTTAGCCTTATTATCTATCTTATTATTAAGAACGGCAGAAAAGCGCCTCCCTAAGGGAATTTCCAAAAAATCTAATAATTTTTCTTGAACAGAAGTATCTGAAAATAACTCAGACATATCAAAAATTTTAAAAGCTTCTGGATAAACAAGCTCTAGCTGAGCAGCTTTTAAATAATAATCATCCCAAAAATTAGCTAGGGCAGCTTCTTTTTCTAAATCATATTTAGGGAAAGAAGCCCCTAAAATATCATTCTTTAGATATAAGCCTTGGGCGAAACACTTATGCTCAGCACTAGACCAGAAATTGAAATTTTTGTGATTATTCATCCACGACTTTATAGTCTCAGCCTTATCTCGCCTTAAGCACAGCACGCGAACAGCAGTATTAGTAGGGAAGAAGTATTCTTGCTCAAGTCCAATTTCTACATTTTCGCCGCAAACACTCTTCAGTAAAGGCTCTATATAATTCAACAAAGAAAAATTTACATCTCCCACGTCAGGATAGTCTATA
This sequence comes from Candidatus Caenarcanales bacterium, assembly GCA_947459525.1. Taxonomy (GTDB): domain Bacteria; phylum Cyanobacteriota; class Vampirovibrionia; order LMEP-6097; family LMEP-6097; genus LMEP-6097. The sequence continues at coordinate 6,239 of CANHDW010000033.1, read as the reverse complement.
GTAGATGTTTTACTGAGCTTCACTAATAAAGAGTTTAAACTTACTAAATCAAAATCCCAAGGCAATAAAATGCTTTCATGCAGAGTATTAATTTTCTGCAAATTAAGAAAAGTCATTAAAGCCTGAGTGCCGCAGCGCCCCGTACCTATTCCAAGCACTATCATGGGACTGCTCCCAATCTTCAATTTCTGCGTTTTCGTCATTCCCTTAAAGGCTGATTTCATGCAATTTATAAACAGGGCCTTCGGTGCAAACTCTAGAATAATTTTTATCTCTCTCAAAACCCTCATTATAATTACATACACAAGCAAGACAAGCACCAACCCCACAACCCATACGTTCCTCAAGAGACATATAAGCCAGCTTATCTGAGCTAATCCTAGACTGCAAAGCTTTTAGCATGGACTTAGGACCACAGCTATACATAACATCATAGGACGGCTCGCAATCTTCAATTTCTGCGTTTTCGTCGTCCTCATGATCCTCATGTACTTGCAGTACACTGCGGTCATTCGTCCTCCTCAGTCTTGAACTTGTACGATTGTGAGCCGTCCTAGAAGACGGTCCGCAATCTTCAATTTCTGCGTTTTCGTCGTCCTCATGATCCTCATGTACTTGCAGTACACTGCGGTCATTCGTCCTCCTCAGTCTTGAACTTGTACGATTGTGAGCCGTCCTAGAAGACGGTCCGCAATCTTCAATTTCTGCGTTTTCTATTCCTGCAAGTGCATCTGTCACAAAGCCTTTCATGCCATAACTGCCATCTACAGTAGTTACAAACACTTCACCTAAACTCTTAAACTCATTTTCATAAAATACATCTTTAGCTGCATTAAAACCTAATATCGAAACAATGCTATGCCCAGCAGCTTTCAGCTTACGTCCTAAATAATATAAAGGTGGAACACCTATACCACCACCGATTAATAATACTTTTTTAGTTAAACACTGTTTCTGAAAATCGCCTGTGGAGTTTTCACCATTCTCGTATTCAGATGGTAATTCAAAATTATTCCCAAGTGGAGCTAAAATGTCGATCTTTTCACCAGCCTGATATTCACTCAGAAGCGTGGTTCCACGTCCTTCCTTACGGTAAAGCACAGTAAGATATCTTTCATCATCACTAATATCGCATATACTCATAGGTCTTCTCAAAAGAGGATCTAATCCCTTAGAGCATTTCACATGCAGAAATTTACCAGGTTTAAATTCATCATGCGGAAAACTATCTTCAAGAACTAATTTAAAGATATTATCTGCGATAAGAGTATTTTCTACAACACTTGGAAATATTTTTTTCATCTAATCGCCCTCTCTAATACTGCCATACGCACCGCCACGCCATTAGCAACCTGCTTAAAGATTAAAGACCTATCTGATTCTACCAACTCATCATCTATCTCAACACCTCGATTAAAAGGTGCTGGATGCATAATTTTAGTATGTGCTTGCATTAAAGCTAATCTAGTAGAAGTTAAACCGAACTGGTCACGATAATGACCTAAGCTAATATTATGTCTTTCGTTCTGAATTCTTAGTAACATCACCACATCAGCAGTATTCAGAGCTTCTTCTATACTTAGAACCTTCATTTTAAAAGGAAAAGCATTAGTATCTGGGATAAAAACATCAGGTCCACAGAGGCTTACATCCGCTCCGAATCGTTGTAAAGCATGTAAAGAAGATCTAGCGACTCTACTATGCTTCACATCACCGATAATACTTACTTTTAAACCTTCAAAGATACCAAACTCTTTTCTAATGGTCATTAAATCCAACAGTGCTTGCGTCGGATGCTCACTGGTACCAGCTCCTGCATTAATTAAAGATGTCGTTTTAATTTTACCTGCGATCTCCGAGAGTAAATACTCTTCAGATGAACGCACTATCGCTATTCCTACACCCATAGACTCTAAAGTTCTAATCGTGTCATAAAAAGTCTCACCTTTCTGAGAGCTAGAGCTTTTATAATCAAAATTAAGAACGTGTAAATTTAGCTTTTTTGCAGCCACCTCGAAAGAAAACCTAGTCCTAGTACTAGGTTCAAAAAATAAATTACAAACTATAGGCTTATTTAAAGATTTTAACGACTCAGGCAGCTCATCATCACTCTGTGATGCCCAATACTCAGCTCTGTCAAGGATAGTTAGTATCTCTTCACGAGACAATTCTGCAAGAGAAATTAGGTGCTTAGCGTACATTCCAACAAATAATCCTAACATGGCACTGCTGCCGAACTCCAATTTCTGCGTTTTCGTCGTCCTCATGATCCTCATGTACCTTCAGTACACTGCGGTCATTCGTCCTTCTCAGCCTTGAACTTGCACGTTCGGCAACAGTGCCACCACGCGAGTGCTGCCGAACTCCAATTTCTGCGTTTTCGTCGTCCTGCGTGCCTTTATTAAAGCAATAATCCTAATTCCTTAAAAAGCTCTCGCCAAGGAAGAATTAAGACATTTTCCTCTTTTCTTCTTCTTGGGCTTAGGCTACAACAGATAAGCCTAGCCTTAGGAACTTCCTCCGCAAAACTCTCTAAGCCACGCAAATCTTTAGGCTTAATATTAACATCCTTTGCCTTAATTTCTATCGCAAAGATGCCACGAGAAGGACTTTCAGCAATAAGATCAACTTCGAGCCCAGAGCTTGTTCGATAATAAGAGAATTTAAAATCAGTTCTGAAAGTACCTGCGATACTAATAAGTTCCCTTATAATAAAATGCTCAAAGCTTTTCCCAAAACTGCTATTTCCTTCTGCACTAGCTAGGGACAAGCTGTTAGCTAAAGCTCTTTGAACCCCCATATCAAAAAGATAAAATTTGGGACGTTTGGAAAGCCGCTTGCGAATTGATTTAGTGTAAGGCAAAAGAAAAAAACCTATGAGCGTATCTTCTAAAATTTGAAAATACTCCTTTACAGTGTTTGCACTTACGCCGATATCAGCAGAAATATTTGAATAGTTAATCTGATTACCATTTTCTTCAGCAACAAAATCAAGAAAACTCATAAAACTCGCAAGGTTACGCAATAAAGCCTCTTCCTGAATTTCTTCTCGCAGATAAGTACCGCAATAGGCTTTTAATTTTTCTTTACGAATCTCTGCATCTTTCTCTAAATAAATAGCAGGCAAAGTACCATAGTCTAAAGCCTTGTTTAAATCAAAGCTTCTGCCTAATTCTAAAAAATTTAATGGATACAATGAATAGCTCAAAGCTCTACCAGCAAGTAAATTTGCTTGACCTCTTTTAAGCTTTCTTGCAGATGAACCACTTAAAACAAATCTTGGATTAGATTTATCATTCTCAATTAAGTAATGAACTACATTTAAAAGCTCCGGTACTCTCTGAATTTCATCTATTACCACGTGCGTAATAGATAAATCTCTTGCCAGGACTTCATCTTTAAGTAAATCAGGGCGTTTTAGATATCTCTGATAATTACTAGCTAATAATAGATCAATAAAAATAGTTCCCTCATCAGAAAAACTATCTCTAAGTAAAGTGCTTTTACCAACCTGCCTCGGACCAAAGAGAAAAAAACTCCGATCTTTGGGCAATATCAAGCTTCTTGTAAAAGTAGAGTCCACCTAGATAATTTACCACAAATCCGCAACACAGTTGCGAATTTGCATGGATTTTCAGCATAACAGTTGCGAATTTGCATGGATTTCTCGCAGAAATTATGCGAGGGACTGCTCGCAAACGCAGAAATTGGAGTTTGCAAGTAGTCCCTTACAAGGCAGAGACGCCATCGATCCAAGCCCCACCTAAAACTTTCTCGGGATGAATTGGATCATAAAATACCATCGCCTGACCTGGTGTAACAGATTCAACAGGTTCTTTAAACTGAACTTCCACAAAATCAGAAGCATCTATATAAACTTGAGCAAGAGTAGGCTCTGCATTATAACGAATCTTAGTTAAGGCAGAAAAAGAATTTTTAGCATCTAATACTGGTGTGCCGATCATATTAGTTCTATTACCTATAGCTCTCTGAGACAGTAACTCTTCTTTAGTTCCGACGTAGACGGTATTTGCATTAGGATCTATTTTCGTTACATACAACGGCTCAGAATAAGCGATACCAAGACCTTTACGCTGACCATAAGTGTAATTAAAACTCCCCTTATGATAGCCAAGTACCAGACCTGAACTGGCAAGAATAATAGGACCTTCCTTCTCTCCAAGTATACGTGTTAAATAATCAGCATTAGTCATGCCATTACTAACAAAACATATATCTTGGGAATCAGCTTTAGAAGCGACACACAGCTCACCTATATTCGCAAGATCGCGAACTTCATCTTTATTAAAATCAGCTAAAGGGAAAATCGTCTTAGAGAGCTGGTCTTGAGTCAAACCCCAAAGCATATAGCTCTGATCTTTTTTATTTCCTAAAGATCTATAGAGATGCCACTCTTGCGCCTGATCTTCTAAAACCAAACGAGCGTAATGACCAGAAGCTAAATGGGTAGCACCTAGATTTTGAATAGAGTATTCGAGCAGAGCACCCCACTTCATATCATTATTACAGCTAATACAAGGGATAGGCGTTTCCCCACGAACATATGACTGATGAAAATCTTTTATAATCCCGTCAGCGAAGGCTTGCCTTAAATCTACAGCGTGATGTTCTACGCCTAAATGATCACAGATCCTTACCGCATCGACTACGCCATTATCACAGCATTTACCAGAACCTGATATTAACCAAGCTGTTATTCCGAAGACCTCATAGCCTAATTCTTTTAAAAGGTAAATCGCCACAGAACTATCAACTCCACCACTCATAGCCACAGCTATTTTTGCAGTCTTGGGATCTGGAAGAAAATTATTAGAGAGAGCTTGCTCTAAATAGGATTTTAATTTATCCATAGATTATCGAACCAAGTCTTATGATATTACACATTAGATAAATAAATCTAGAATAATCCATTTTTAACGAGTGCTGTCTAAAAAGACTAGAGCTTAAAACAGAATACTGCCACAACTCAAGATGTGACTCTCAAAAAAATCACTACTGGTGTCAAAGTAGAAGATGTAATAAGGCTGTAATTCCAGGTGCAGATTTTAATGTCAACATCAGTGGGTTAATTTTAGGTGGAGTAAAAACTTTTAATGCTGGGAGCAATAACCTAGCTGTTAACAGCTTAGTTCAAGTTTAATTTTTAGATGCGAATCAAAATCCTCTTGGAGCAGCCTTAAACATGTCAGGCACAGGCGTTCCGAACACCTCAGTCACCTGGAAAGGCTCTCCCCCAGCTGGAGCTAGTTTTATAAGCATCAAACTCAATGACACAAGCTTTAGTGATAATAATGCAACTAACAATTACGGTCACTTTGAAGTGGAAATTACTAATAAAAACGATACAGACAATCTATCTAACACTCTCAATAGCGCTTTAATAACTAGCATAGATCGCATAGCAATTCAAGGTGCTGATGCCAAACGATTAAAAGAAGTCTACACCGATATTTCAGAAGCACTAAATACACAAATACAAAGCATTCAAGGCGTTAACATGGAAGATGAAGCCGCAAACTTATTAATGTTTCAAAGAGCCTTTGGAGCAAATGTCCGAGCCTTTTCTGCTACAAATCAGTCAATCGAAGATATATTCACCTTTATAATGTAGTCTAGAAGAGGGTCTTACCATCAAAAATTAGACCAAAAAATCTAACAATGGAATGATAAATCTTGGACTAAATAGTATATATGACGGGAATTGGACGAGTCGGATTCATGCAACGCATGACCAATATCAAAGAGCAAGTGCTATTAAGCCAAGGTAGCTATGTAGAAGATAGTTTAAAGTTAAACTCTGGCAAGAAAATCCTTAAAATCTCTGACGATCCAGCTGCCGTAAAAAAAATAAATGAATATTCAGGAAATATTCTCGAAGCCAAAGAAAAATCAAGCGTAAAAAGTACAGTAGAATCTCTTTTAGATATTAGTGAAACAGCTATTTCTGATATTAAAAAAATCCTAGATGATATTAAAACAGATACCTTAAGTGCAAGCAACGCAACAGCTAATGATGCTGACAGAGAAGCTTATGCTGATGTCTTACTTGCATCAACTGAAAATCTATTCAGACTCGCTAATTCAAAAGTTAATGGTCAATTTATTTTCTCAGGGAAACAATCAGACAAAAAAACTATAGACTTCAATCCAGACAGTCTTTTCTTTCAAAATAAATATTTAGAGGGAGCTACTGACCAAGGCCCAAGAGAGATATATGG
>CANHDW010000032.1 GCA_947459525.1 Candidatus Caenarcanales bacterium | reverse complement strand
TGAAATACCAAACCTAGAAGCTATATCACTTGCACTACTACTTGAATTAAGCATTTTCTCCATCTCTACCATATCTTCTTTACTTAAACGACTCATACACGCTCCTTTAAAAGTTTACTTTCTTATTCATTGTATCGGGCAGGGAGCAAGATTATCATTCTTAAAACCTAAATGATTTAAAGACTCCAAGAGCTCGTTAAATTCTTGACCTGATTTTTTTGCAGTGTTAATTTTTATATTCTTGATGTCAAGGTAACTTGGTAAATTTTCAAAAGTATTTTTAATATCTAAGATAGAGTATTTAGGGTTTACTTCTGTACAAAAGGCATTGATTGTTTTTGCCACTATATTTAAGTTTTGTAATCCTTTGTCATAAATATTTGAGTCCATTATTTTCATTGCTGTAAATATTGCATTAGGATCTTGTGTGAAACGCTTATCTGTAAATTCTTTGGAGAAGTTATTAATGTCTGTAGATAATTTTTGAAAATCAAGTGATTTTATTTCTTGAAATTTACTAGAGTCTGCTTCGGCAATCAAGTTTAAAGCATTTTTAATATTGGTAAAGTTCCAATTCTGTGGTGCAGATTTTAATAAATCTGGTAAATGTTGGAGAAATTTTTTTTGATCTAGATCATATTTTCGTTGTAAAGAATAGGCTGAGACAATATCTTCACCATTCATTGATTTTGGGAAAATTTGAATGTTATTTCGTATAAAATTTGTAGCTCTCTCTGCTATTGGAGTTTGTGTTTCTGTTAACTTTTGAAAATCTTTTTCTGGTATGGATAATAGGATTCCAGCAATATCTTCTCCAGTAGTCTTAATAGAAGCTTTTATTTTTTTTGCTAATTCTAGAAAATCTTCATTGCTTAATTCTCTTAAGTTATTATCCCCTATATCAATAACTTTTGGATTCTTATATTCATAAAGAGCGATTAAGTCATCTTTGTTTAATCCATTGCCTTGGTTTAAGGAGTTTTTAAAAAAGAGAGGGAGTTTGTTAAATTCTTGATCTTTTTCGCAATCATTTTTTTGAATTAACGTTAATTTACTTTGGTCTCCTTGGCAATCAGGAATTATTGTTGATGATGGTGATGATTGAAGAGAACATGATGTGATGAGAGTTGCCATGAAGCCGAGGAGAAGCGAAGTAGCTGTTCTTCTTCCATTTGCTTGCTCATTTTTGATTACTCCATCATTTTTTATAAAATTCGCCCCAACTGTAAGTAACATAATACACATACAAAGAAGGTGTTTTAGGTTTTTAGATAATGAATATTTTCAAGTTTTTTGAAAATCTTACAAGCTTGACGATTTTTAATTTAATAATGTCACTAAAGTGACGATTTTTGGATTAAAAATCTAGATCCAAGAAAAGTAAATGTAATTCTAGGTATAAGAAGATCTGGGAAAACCAGTCCCTTAATTTAGATCAGAAACTAGGTGAGTCGCTTACGGGAAGGAAGAAAACTTTTAAATTATTTACTATCGCACAGTTAGAGCTAAATGCTTATGAGAATTCTCTGGAAAACTCTGCTAATCTCGATAATAGATTAGTTTATGGTTATTATCAAGTGGGGAATTCGCTAGAACATTATCCTGAAGCTGTGAATCAGCTTATACACAAGGATAATTATATGGGGTTTATTTCTTAAGGCGCAGCTTACAGAACACTATTCCAAAGATTCTGGAAATTTATAAAATCTTTCCCTGCCACAGCATTTTTATAAAATCCTGATAATTTAAAATTTCTATACCATCTTCAGTAAGGCGACTGGTATCTACTAAGCTCACCACGATTCGCTTTTTAACGGAAGGCTGATCTTTAATCAATTCCCTTAAGCCTTTTAGCTCATCTTTTTTTATTTTATCTGTAGCCTTAGCTTCTATCGCACATTCCATGTCATTTATAATGAAATCCACTGCAGCAGCTCCACTTGCAAGTCGCCAATAGCTAAGATCCCAGAATTTTCTTTGATAAGAGTTATAACAGCGTAGTTCGTGGTAAACCCAGTTCTCAAAAGCTTTACCAAATAATTCCGATTTTATTTCTATATTAGAGCGGCGTAATAAATTATTGACGATACCTACATCGCAGTAATAGAATTTAGGTGCAAGAATCACTTTGCGTTTTGGATTTTCTCTATAAGCGACTAAAAGGCTGCCGATGAGAGTGTCTTCAAGTATTTGAAAATATTCTTTAACTGTTTTAGAGGAGATTCCACAGTCTCTTGCGATATTACTGAAATTAATTACTTCTGTGTCACTAAAGGCGGCTGATCTTAAAAACTCGCTAAATACTGGAAGGTTTCTGACTAAGGCTTCAGCGGCTATTTCTTCTTTTAAGTAGTCACTGATATATGAATTCCATAAATCCTTAGCCTTATTAGCAGAGCTTAGATAGTGCTTAGGCAGATAACCTTGGTTTATCATCCTGCGAAGATTAAATTCTTCACCGAGTTCTATCGCACTTAAACCATAAAGCTCATATTTAAGAGCTCGTCCACCAAGTAAATTCGCTTGTCCCTGTTTTACTTTTCTTGCAGATGAGCCGCAGAGTGCGAATTTCAAGTCATACTCTTCTATCATTAGATGAACTTCATCTAGTAATAAAGGAACTCTCTGTACTTCATCAATGATGATGGGGATAGATTTATCTAAGCTAGAGGATTTTAATTTCTGTAAAATCTCTTCTCTTAGTAACCATGGCTCATTTAGATATTTACTGTATATTTGACTATTTAGTAAGTTAATATATAAGCCATTACGATAGCTAGCCTTAAGCAAAGAGCTTTTCCCAGTCTGTCTTGGACCCCAGAGGAAAAAGCTGTCTTTTCCTTTTAAAGGTAATTCTAGTGCTCGATTTAAATTATCTAAGGTTTCCATTTATTAATTTGATTTAAAGTGATGATAAATATATAGGTTAATATACCACGATAATTTGGAGTAGTGCTTCTGATTATTCGAATAATTTGGAGTTGGTGGAGTGGCGAAAACGCAGAAGTTGGAGTTTGTGAGCAGTTCGGGAAAGTATTTTTTAAGGATTGGTATAATTAAGCGAGTATGTCTTCCCAACAGAAAAAACTGCCAATAGGTATACAATCTTTTGAAAAATTGATTAACGAAGGTGCAGTTTATGTAGATAAAACTAAATATATTTATGAATTACTAAAGCTTGGTTTTGGGGCGTATTTTTTAAGTCGTCCACGTCGTTTTGGTAAGTCGCTTCTGGTATCGACTTTGGAAGCTATTTTTAAGAATAAAAGAAGCTTATTTAAAGGCTTATGGTTAGATAGTTCTGAGTATGCATGGAAAGAGTTTCCTGTAATTAAATTCGATATGTCTACGGTGGCTCAAAAGACAGATATAGAGTTAATAGTAGGACTTAAGGATGCTGTAAAAGATAATGCAAAAAATGAACAGATAGCTTTAGAGGAGAGCGACAGCCCTGGGAGAATGTTCCAGTCGTTAATTCATGCTCTTGTAAAAAAATATGGAGAAAAAGTAGTAGTTTTAATTGATGAATACGATGATCCGATCATAAAACATGTAACTAGACCTGAGATGGCGGCTCGAAATAGAGAAGTCTTGCATGATTTTTATAAAGTAATGAAAGCTGAGGACGCAAATCTCAGATTTGTTTTTTTGACTGGAATTAGTAAGTTTGTGAAAACATCAATATTTTCAGGCTTGAATAATTTAGAGAATATTAGTTTACTAACAGAATACTCTCCACTCTTGGGTTATACTCAAGATGAGCTGGAAAGCTATTTCAGAGAATATATATCGGATTTTGCTGAAACGCAATCTTTGACTGTATCTGCTGCTTTGGAGGAGATTAAGCTTTGGTATAATGGTTACAGATTTTCTGAATCTGAGATTAAGGTTTACAATCCTTTTTCATCGTTACTGTTTTTTAAACATCAAAAATTTACTAATTACTGGTTTGAAACTGGGACACCGAGCTATTTAGTGGATTTAATTAAAAAAAAATTACCAGAAATTGAAGATTTTGAAAATGGCATAAGAGTTTTGCAGAGGTCGTTTGAAAGCTATGAGATAGAGTCTCTGTCGATCATTCCTTTACTCTATGACACTGGTTACTTGACGATTAAGAGTTCTTCTACTCACAATATGATGCAAGATTACATTCTTGCCTATCCTAATTTAGAAGTGAAGAATGCAATGCTAGATAGCTTACTACTTGGGTTCAGTGAAGCACCAATGGAGAAAATAGATAGTATTATCCTCTCTATCAGTGATGCCATCAGTACTTCAAATTTAGAGAAATTCTTTTCCATTTTAAAATCCTACTTCGCATCCATCCCCTATGATCTAATCCCAGAGAAGAAGCTAAATGAAAAATATTTCCAATTAATATTTTATCTATTAATGCGCGTAAGCTCATTTAGAGTGAATACCGAGGATAGGACTAATTTAGGGCGTATAGATTTAGTGTTAGAGAGTGACACCAGTGTTTATCTCTTTGAGCTTAAGGTGAATTCCTCTGCTCAGGCGGCTTTAGAGCAGATTAAAGAAAAGAAATATTATGAGAAATATTTGAATATCCAAAAAGAAGTGTTAATTATTGGTGTGAATTTTTCTTTAGAAGAGAGAAATGTTACGGACTGGGTGGTGGAAAGCCTAGGGCTTTAAGCGAAGCTTGTATCTTTAATTATCACCTCGCTAAAGTTTCCAAAATCCTCTCAAAATGACATGATTATGGCTTTTTCGATGATATGATTTTTAATAATACTGGAATAATAGAAAAAGTCATGACAGCTAAATTAAATGAAAGACAGAAATTGATACTATCTCATTTGCAGATTGCTAAGAGTTCAGTTTCTCAGATCGCTGATTTAATGAATGACGCTAGTAGAGCGACACTAAATAGAGATTTGCTGAAATTAGAAAGCTTGGGTTTGATTTATAAAGAGGGAAGGGCGAGAGCTACTCTTTATGTGTTAAATAAGAGTTCTGCTTTGCTCTTGCCTATAGATCCAGATTCGTATTTCGCGGATGATATAGATGAAAGAAAGATTATTACTAATTTTAATATGGATATTTTTGAGACTTTAAACTCTGTTCCTACTTTCTTTTCAGAGAGTGAATTACAGTATCTAAAACAGCTTAATGAAATTTACCAATCAAACTATTTAAAAGCTAATAAATCTATTCGAGATAAGGAGTTAGAGAGGTTTACCATTGAGCTTAGCTGGAAATCCTCTAAAATTGAAGGGAATACCTATAGTATTTTAGATACTGAGACTCTAATTAAATCTCATAAAAGGGCTAAAGGTAAATCAGAAGAAGAGGCGAAGATGATATTAAATCATAAAGCTGCTTTTGATTTTATTTTTCAAGACCCTAAGTATTTTACTCACTGGACTTTAATTAAACTTACAGAATTACATGGCTTATTAACAGAGGGTTTAGATATAAATAGAGCGATAAGAGAGTCTCAAGTCCGCATTACTGGTACAAATTTTTTACCTTTAGATAATCAATGGCAGATTAAAGAGGCTTTAAATAAATTTATAACTTTAATAAACTCTTTTAGCTCAGGTTTAGATAAGGCATTACTCTGTTTATCAATACTTGCATATATTCAAGTTTTCGAAGATGGAAATAAAAGAACTAGCAGGCTTGCTGCTAATGCTTGTTTGCTGGCTGATAATTACTGTCCGCTTTCTTTTAGAAGTATTAATGAAGACGAATATAAGAAAGCGGTTCTACTCTTTTATGAGCAGAATAATCTTAGCTACTTGAAAACTTTATTTATTGAGCAGTTTAAATTTGCTTGTGAAAATTATTTATCCTGATCAAAATCCTTCAAGTAGTATTTTTATCCCCAGATGAGACCGCAGAACTGGCTTGGGGTAGCTAAAATAGATAATCTGGAAGCTTCAGTAAAAAATCTGTCGCTGGAATTACTTGAACGTCATTAATTTTAAGATTCTCTTGTCCTAAATATACAAGTAAAAGATATGCTTCAGGGTAGTCTTGTTTAAAGGCTTTTAAACCTTTAAGATCCTTTTCTGTGGCTCTCTTCGAGTGTTTTACTTCTATCGCTAATAATTTTTTAGAACCAAGTAAAATAAAATCTACCTCTGAACCACTTACAGTGCGCCAGTAATAAATCTTATATTTCAAATCTTTATAATCATTAATAGCAATTAAGTCCTGCAGAATAAGCGTCTCTAAAGCTGCTCCAGCGATTTCAGTCTGGCTGTCTAAAATACTTTTAGGTCTGAGATGCTGATAGACCCCTGCATCAAAAAAATAAAACTTAGGATGCGATACTAATCTTCGCTTCGCTCTTTTAGTAAAAACTGGAATTCTGTAAGAGATTAACATATCTTCTAAAAGATCAAAATAGGATATAACAGTATTTACTTTAATAGCAGCTTCCCGAGCGACTTCACTCATGTTTAAAGTACTGCCTTGAGAAAAGCTTGCTGTTTCTAAGAAGCGAGAAAAAGCTCCTAGATTGCGAGTCAGACCTTCAAACATAACCTCTTCTTTTAAATAGGTGTTCACGTAAGTATAGAGATACTTGTCATAATCTAGATCCTGTTTATCATATAGAGATGGTAGATTTCCATATAATAAGGATTTTTCTATCTTAAAATTTACTCCAAGCTCAAAGGCTGTCAGTGGGTACATTCTATAGCTTAAGGCTCTGCCTGCAAGAAGGTTAGCTCCACTTCTTCTAATTTTTCTTGCACTAGAACCAGTTAGAATAAAGCGTCTACCTTCTTTCTCAATAAGTTGGTGAACTATGTTTAATAATTCTGGTATTTTTTGAATTTCATCAATAATGACCCAAGTTTTAACTGCTTTATTTAAATAAGTAGATAAACGACTAGGATCAGCTTCCAGATCCATTCTCACTCTAGTGTCCAGTAAATCTATATACGTGACATCTTTTAAATTATGGGCTAACCAGTAACTTTTGCCACAAGCTCTAGGGCCAAAGAGGAAAATGCTATGTGATTTTTTAATATTGAAATTAAAGCATCTTTCCAGCATATGGATATTTTACCCTGCTAATGTGAAAAATACTGTATTTTTCATATTGGCGATAGAACATTTATCATGAACGGGTAGCTGTTCGTCATCTAATTTTTAAAGAGTATAATTAGAAACTATGTTCTCAGAACAAAAAAACTGCCATTAAGCATACAGTCATTTGAACAGTTGATCACAGAAGTGCCGTTTATGTAGATAAAACTAGGCATATTTATGAATTACTGAAACCTGGTTTTGGGGCGTATTTTCTGAGTCGTCCACGCCGTTTTGGGAAGTCGCTTCTGGTATCGACTTTAGAAGCTATTTTTAAGAATAAAAGGGAACTGTTTAAGGGATTCTGGATCTATGATTCGGAGTATGTTTGGCAAGAATATCCAGTAATTAAATTTGATATGTCTACTGTGGATAAGGATACTGCTGAAGAAATGAGCTATGGCTTAAAACAAGCGGTAAAGGAAAATGCGGATTCTTATAAGATCGAATTAGAGGATGGCTCAGCTGGAACTATGTTCAAGAACCTAATTAGAAAATTATTTCCCTGGATATATTGAAACTGTTGCTAAAAAGCAGTCTATGAGCAGAGAAAGCACCTTGGAGAGGATTAAATTTTGGTATAACGGTTATAGATTTTCAGAAGCTAAACTGAAAGTATATAATCCTTATTCAACTCTCTCTTTATTTGAGCATCATAAATTTATTAACCATTGGTTTAGCACTGGGACACCAACTTTTCTTCTTGATTTAATTAAGCGAGATAAAAGCGAAGCTTATACTTTTGAGGAGGAGATAGATGTAGCGTTTAGTGTACTTGATACCTATGATGTAGAGTCTTTACCATTGATTCCCATAATGTTCGATGCTGGATATTTAACGATTTCTAATTATATGCAGATGAATGGTCATCCTATTTACACACTGGCTTTGCCGAACGAAGAAGTCAGAACTTCAATTAATATTTTATTTATTAATGCGCGTCAGCTCATTTAGGGTGAATACTGAGGATAGGACTAGTCTTGGGCGTATAGATTTAGTGTTAGAGAGTGACACTAGTGTTTATCTTTTTGAGCTTAAGGTGAATTCCTCTGCTCAGGCGGCTTTAGAGCAGATTAAAGAAAAGAAATATTATGAAAAATATTTGAATATCCAAAAAGAAGTGCTAATTATCGGTGTGAATTTTTCTTTAGAAGAGAGAAATGTTACGGATTGGGTGGTGGAGAAGATTTCAGGGTGATTGGCTTAGTGGTTTTTCAGATGTTTTTTTTAAGTTAAAGTAGACATGACTCCGAAAATGGCGTACAATTATGGAGTCGTGTCCGAGGATTTAGCTACTGTGAATTCTAAAAAAAAACATGCTGAGCTTCAGCGTTTTCTTAAGCTACCAAAGAATCAGAGTTTTTTTCTTTTTGGTCCTAGGGGTTCTGGTAAAAGTACTTTAATAAATAATAATTTTAATAATAGTAAAACTATGCTGCTTAATTTACTTGATCCTGTCCTTGAGGAGAGGCTTATCCGTAATCCGAGGCTTTTAATTGAGATGATTAATGCTGCTGGTAAATCAATAAATCATGTTTTTATAGATGAAGTGCAGAAAATTCCTAAATTATTAGATTTAGTTCACTTGCTTATAGAGACTACTTCTTTGAAATTTATTCTGACAGGATCTAGTGCTCGTAAGCTAAAGCATGGAGGGGCTAATTTGCTTGCTGGCAGAGCCTTTGTTTATAATCTATATCCTTTTAGTTTTTTTGAGCTTAATAATCTTTCATTAAAACAAGTGCTGGAGTGGGGTCTACTGCCAAAAATATTTCACCTTAGGTCTAAAGATGAGAAAACTAGGTTTTTACAAAGCTACGCCTACACTTATTTGAAAGAGGAGATTTGGGCGGAGCAGTTTATTAAAAATTTAGATCCTTTTCGCTATTTTCTGGAAGTAGCTGCACAAATGAATGGTAAGGTCTTAAATTTCTCTAATATTGCTAGGGAAACTGGTGTAGATGATAAAACGGTGAAGAATTATTATTCAATTCTGGAGGATACGCTAATTGGTTTTAATTTAAATCCCTTTAATCACTCTTTTAGAAAGCGTTTGAATGGTAAGCCTAAGTTTTATTTCTTTGATACTGGTGTCGTTAGAGCTTTACGTAATATTCTGAATGTGAGTTTAGAGGAAAGTACTTCTCTGTATGGTGAGACTTTTGAGCATTTTATTATTCTTGAATGTATAAAGTTAGCTAATTATTTCAGACCAGATTATAGATTTAGTTATTTAATGACGAAAGACGGTGCAGAAGTAGATCTTATAGTCGAAAGACCGGGTAAAAAGCATCTTTTTATCGAAATAAAAAGCTCTAAGAATGTTTCTGAATTTAATTTAAATACTCTAGCTAAGCTTAGTGAAGATTTTAATGCAGCTTCTAGCTTGGGTTCTGAAGCTCTTTGCTTTTCTAATGATGATTGTAAGCGAAAGCTCGCTAATGGTGTGATGGTTTATCCTTGGCTGGAGGGGTTGAGGAAGTATTTTTTGAAGGGATAATTAGGGGAGGGGTGAATGCTGTAGGAAATTAATCATTATCACTAAAGTTTCTAAAATCCTCTCAAAATGACATGATTGTGGCTACTTCGATAATTTTAAGATTCTCTTGTCCTAAGCTGCTCCAGCGATTTCACTGTGGCTGTCTAAAATACTGTATTTTTTATATTTAATGATGGAAGATCTATCATGGACGGATAGAAGTTCGTCATCTAATTTTTAAAGAGTATAATTAGAAAAGTATGTTCTCAGAACAAAAAAAACTGCCATTAAGTATACAGTCCTTTGAACAGTTGATTACTGAAGGTGCAGTCTATGTCGATAAAACCAAATATATTTATGAATTACTGAAACCTGGTTTTGGGGCGTATTTTCTGAGTCGTCCACGCCGTTTTGGAAAGTCGCTTCTGGTATCGACTCTAGAAGCTATTTTTAAGAATAAAAGGGAACTGTTCAAGGGGTTCTGGATCTATGATTCGGAGTATGTTTGGCAAGAATATCCAGTGATTAAATTTGATATGTCTACTGTGGATAAGGATACTGACGAGCATTTGAAAATTGGGCTGGAACACGCCGTTAGAGATAATGCTGAAAATTATGGAATTAATTTAGAAGAAGATACCCCAGCTTATATGTTTAAGAGTTTAATTTTAAAGCTTAAAGAAAAGTATCGCAGCCAAGTAGTAGTCTTAATCGATGAGTATGATTCAGCTATTATAAAGCACATCTCAAACCCAGTAATGGCGCGGAAAAACATCGAGATACTGCATGACTTTTATTCAATAGTTAAAGCAGAGGGGGCTAGTCTTAGGTTTGTCGTTCTGACTGGGGTGAGTAAGTTCGCTAAGACCTCTATATTCTCTGGTCTTAATAACTTAATTAATATTTCAATGCAGGAGAAATACAGTCCTTTACTAGGTTTAACGCAGGAGGAGTTGGAAATTTATTTCCCTGAATATATTAAAGCTGTGGCAGAGAAGCATTCACTAACGGAAAAGGAAGTGCGAGAGAAAATTAAATTCTGGTATAACGGCTATAGATTCTCAGAAGCAGAAGTTAAGGTTTATAACCCATTTTCAACACTATCACTTTTCGAAGCTAAAAAATTTACCAATTACTGGTTTGAGACTGGCACACCAACTTTTTTAACTGAGCTAATTAAATCTCATGATCCAGATTTGCAGAAATTTGAGTCAGAGATTAGGCTTATGCAGAATAGTTTTAATAGTTATGAGGTGGATAATTTACCCTTGTTCCCGATACTCTATGATACTGGTTATTTAACTATTAAAGACTATTCCGTCAGGAATAATATTACGGCATATTCACTGATCTATCCTAATTTTGAGGTGAAAAGCTCATTATTAGATAATCTTTTGGTTACTTATACAGATTCTAAAAAATCAGAGACCGCTGATACGCGTAAGCTCATTTAGGGTGAATACTGAGGATAGGACTAGTCTTGGGCGTATAGATTTAGTGTTAGAGAGTGACACCAGTGTTTATCTCTTTGAGCTTAAGGTGAATTCCTCTGCTCAGGCGGCTTTAGAGCAGATTAAAGAAAAGAAATATTATGAGAAATATTTGAATATCCAAAAAGAAGTGCTAATTATTGGTGTGAATTTTTCTTTAGAAGAGAGAAATGTTACGGATTGGGTGGTGGAAAGCCTAGGGCTTTAAGTGCAACTGGTATCTTCACTGGGCTCGCTTGTGAATGGATTTATAAAATAGACATGACTCCGAAAATGGCGTGCAATTATGGAGTCATGTCCGAGGATTTAGCTACCGTGAATTCTAAAAAAAACATGCTGAGCTTCAGCGTTTTCTTAAGCTGCCAAAGAATCAGAGTTTTTTTCTTTTTGGTCTTAGGGGTTCTGGTAAAAGTACTTTAATAAATAATAATTTTAATAATAGTAAAACTATGCTGCTTAATTTACTTGATCCAGTAATGGAGGAGAGGCTTGCTCGTAATCCTAAGCTTTTAATTGAGATGGTTAATGCTGCTGGTAAATCAATAAATCATGTTTTTATAGATGAAGTACAAAAAATTCCTAAATTGTTAGATCTCGTTCACTTGCTTATAGAGACTACTTCTTTGAAATTTATTCTGACAGGATCTAGTGTTCGTAAGCTAAAGCATGGAGGGGCTAATTTGCTTGCTGGCAGAGCCTTTGTTTATAATTTACATCCCTTTAGTTTTTTTGAGCTTAATGATCTTTCATTAAAACAAGTGCTGGAGTGGGGTTTATTACCAAAAATATTTCATCTTAGATCTAAAGACGAGAAAACTAGATTTTTACAAAGCTATGCCTACACTTATTTGAAAGAGGAGATTTGGGCTGAGCAGTTTATTAAAAATTTAGATCCCTTTAATCACTCTTTTAGAAAGCGTTTGAATGGTAAGCCTAAGTTTTATTTCTTTGACACTGGCGTCGTTAGAGCTTTACGTAATATTCTGAATGTGAGTTTAGAGGAAAGTACTTCTCTGTATGGTGAGACTTTTGAGCATTTTATTATTCTTGAATGTATAAAG
>CANHDW010000031.1 GCA_947459525.1 Candidatus Caenarcanales bacterium | reverse complement strand
TCCGCTTTAGGACCAGTACAAGCAAAGCTCGTAAACATTACGAACGCTAAGACTAAAAAACTTATTCTTTTTGACATCATAAATTAAATTGTAGCCAATTTCAACCTGTCAAATCAATATTTTCGTAACCATTTTCACGTTTTAAGTAATCTTTCATAATGGTGCTGACATAATTTTTAGTTTCACTGTAGGGTGGAATGCCTTTATATTTCGCCACTGCTTCTGGCCCTGCATTATAAGCCGCTAGTGCCTTCTGAACATTTCCATCGAAACGACTTAACATCTGAGCTAAATATTTAACACCGCCTTTAACATTCTGATAGGGATTCCAACTGTTAAAAACACCCATATCCCGCGCAGTTCCTGGCATAAGCTGCATCAGCCCTTCTGCCCCCACCACACTTTTCGCATTAGGATCGAAACCCGATTCCTGTTTAATAACGCTTTTTACTAAATTAGGTGAAAGATCTACTTTGTAGTAAGTCGCAAGCTCAGCAGTCGTCGTATTAATGTAATCCTCAAAGCCCTCTGGTAGCTGACTATACGCATCTGCATTTTTTACAGCTTGCCGAATATTAAGATCACTCTGGCTTACAGCATTAACACTGTTACCTACAAACTGGTGCCCCTCTGTTTTAGAAGTCACTGGCTTACTAGGATCTGTAAATTTATTTAAAACATTAGCAAAGCTAGATCTCTCACCGAACTTCTGATCTAAAATTCTAGTCTTAGCCTCAACTTGAGACTCTAGACCTTTTAAATAGCTGTTCATCTGGGCTATACGCTGTTCTATAAATGATAAAGCCATGACCCCTACTTTATCCCACGTATAAAGCCCAAGCTCTATCGTATTAATGTAGTATATTTAGTCTTGTATGCTACCTTTTGGTCTAGGTCTTCCAGAGTTAATAGTCATCCTTTTCGTGGCTTTAATTATATTTGGCCCTAAAAAACTCCCTGAATTAGGTAAGAACCTAGGTAAAGGGCTTAAAAGCTTTAAAAAAGGCATAGAAGAGGCTGGCGAAGAGTTTAAAAAAGCTACTGATTCTGAAACAGAGAATGCTGTGAAGCCGAATGATGATAAGGCTCAACCCTAACTAAAGTCTGACGTTAGATTTCGCTGCGGGGAGCTAGTAATCTAAACCCCAGCAGCCTCAGACTCTTCAGTAACAGTCCAAGTATCACTAGAGTAAATAAGTTTCTTAAGAATACCTACACCTCTCTGCGCCTTAGCTTGAGCTTCTTGTTCATAAAGAACCTCATCATAAGTAGGTTTTCTAACAGCTCTTAAAACACCCATAGCAGTAGGAGTGGCTTCTAGGCTAACACCTAACTGGCTGATTAAATAAGAAAGCGTATGATCTTCATTTTTCGGATCATGGACTAGGAATTTTTTTCCAGTTACTGACACAGAAGTATCGGTAGCATTAACTTCTTCTACTATCAGGCTTGGATGAGAACCTTCTAAGCTCATCACGATACCCTGAGTATCGTTATTAAATAATAGTGGCTTACCTTCTTCCAAAATGAGATTCTCTTCTGCCTTAGTTTCTTTATCTAAATACTTAGCGAAAGCACCATCATTAAAGATATTACAGTTCTGAAGTATCTCCACAAAAGCAGTACCTTTATGATCAGCAGCAGCTTTTAAAATCTCTTGCATATGCTTAGGATTCGCGGCATTAGTTCTAGCAGCGAAAGTCGCACCAGAAGCGATAGCGAAAGCTACAGGGTTTAAAGGATTATCAATAGAACCATAGACAGAAGTTTTAGTTACCTTGCCCTTCTCAGATGTTGGTGAATACTGACCTTTAGTAAGACCATAAATTCTGTTATTAAACAGTAGGACTTTAAGATCCATATTTCTTCTGATCATGTGCACTGTATGATTAGCACCGATGCTAAGACCATCTCCATCACCAGTAACTACCCAGACTGATAAATCAGGGTTGGCCATTTTAACACCAGAAGCGACTGTAGGAGCGCGTCCATGAATAGTGTGAAAACCATAAGTATCCATATAATATGGAAAACGGCTAGAGCAGCCTATACCAGAAACGAAACAGAATTTTTCTTTAGGTATACCTAGAGTAGGAAGCACTGTCTGAACTGAAGATAAAATCGCATAATCTCCACAACCCGGACACCACTTAACATCACCTTCACTAACGAAATCTGCTTTAGTTAACTCTTGACTCTGAGTCATCTTATTTATCTCCTATAAGCTCTTTAGCTCTACTAACTAGATCTGAAACTGCGAACGGCTTAGTATTAACCTGATTAATACCCTTAATATCGATCAAGAATTTAGCTCTTAATATCATTAAAAGCTGACCTGAATTCAGTTCTGGAACTACTATATGTTTAAATCTGCTGAAAATCTCTCCTAGATCATTAGGTAAAGGATTGATATGTCTTAAATGCACTTGCCCAACTTTATAACCACTTGCAAGAAGCTCATCAGCAGCGGTTCTTATAGCACCGTAAGTACTACCCCAGCCTAAGAAA
Source organism: Candidatus Caenarcanales bacterium (assembly GCA_947459525.1). Taxonomy (GTDB): domain Bacteria; phylum Cyanobacteriota; class Vampirovibrionia; order LMEP-6097; family LMEP-6097; genus LMEP-6097. Next base: position 10,364 of record CANHDW010000031.1, on the reverse strand, counting down.
AGTAAATCTCCAGACTGCTCACCATAAACCTCTAATGGCGGAAGTTTATCAGCGATACCTTTAACCTTCGCTGCTCTGATTTTAACCATCTCTTCATGGACTTCAGCACTAAGATTCACTTTACCTGTAATATTTTCTTTCTCCAGACCACCGATAGTGTGCTCACAGCCAGGTGTTCCAGGGAGAGCCCACTGTCTAGCTAAATCATCATTACGCCTATATGGAGCGAATGTATCTATATCTTCATGAATTCTCGTATGAATCGGCTTAAGAGTCTCTAAGTCTGGCAACTTCCACGGCTCTGAACCGATAGCTATCTGCGTATCACTCAGTATCACTACTGGCGTCATATATTCTATGGCTATTCTACAAGCCTCAATAGCAGCTAAGAAGCAGTCAGATGGACTACGAGCAGCTACTACTGGAATAGGGCTTTCACCATTTCTTCCATAGAGGACTTGAAGTAAATCTGTCTGTTCAGTTTTCGTAGGTAAGCCAGTAGAAGGACCACCACGCTGAATATCAGCAATAACTACAGGAAGCTCTGTTATAACCGCTAAGTTCATAAACTCAGACTTAAGAGCGATACCAGGACCAGAAGTCGTAGTAATAGCTAACTGTCCAGCAAAAGCAGCTCCTATAGCAGAACCTATCCCAGCGATTTCATCTTCAGCTTGGAAAGTTTTAACTCCAAAGTTTTTATACATAGAAAGCTCTTGAAGTATCTCTGTAGCCGGCGTTATCGGATAAGAACCGATAAATAAAGGTTTGCCAACAAGCTCACTTGCTGCGACGAAACCTAGGGAAATAGCTTGGTTACCAGTAATATTACGGTAAACACCTGGTACTATTTTAGCTTTCGGCACTTCATAAGTATTCTGGAATATCTCAGTGGTATTACCATAGTTATAACCAGCTTTTAAAGCCCTTACGTTAGATTCAAATAAATCTGGTTTCTTACCAAACTTACTCTCTAACCACTCTAGAGTAGGGTCTAAAGATCTAGAATAAATCCAGTAAGTAAGACCTAAAGCAAACATATTCTTGCAACGCTCTTTAGCCTTAGCCATCATATCTAAGCCGTCTAAAGCTCCTAAAGTCATCTTCGTAATAGGCACTTTATATATTCTGAATTTATTTAAATATTTAGAAAAAACATCTTCATCTTCTTTAAAGCCAGCTTTCTTTAGGTTACTCGCGCTGAAAGCATCTTCATTAATAATGAGGATACCGTTCTGTCTTAAATCATTTATATTCGTTTTAAAAGCAGCTGGGTTCATGGCTACAAGCACATCTAGGTGATCACCTGCGGTATGAATATTATTCGAGCTAAAGTGAATCTGGAAGCCAGAAACCCCAGCCAGTGTACCTTGTGGGGCTCTAATCTCAGCAGGAAAATTAGGATAGGTACTGGTATCATTTCCGAAAAGAGCACTGGTATTCGTGAACTGAGTACCTGTAAGCTGCATTCCATCACCACTATCTCCGACAAATCTTATAGTAACGGAAGATAGAGTTTCTTTAGGCTTTTCTTGTGTGACCATTTGCAATAATTATATCCCAATAGAAGGCTTATACCCAAGGTTAAAACTTTATAAGAACTTTAAGGAAATGATGAAAAACTTCGTTTTTCATCATGGACTGTCAGACAAAGAGGTTAAGCAATCCGCTCCCCGAGCTAGGCTTTATGCCTCGGTCGGGGTCGAAAAATAAGCAAAGCTTGCATTCCCACTTGCTCGCAGATGAGACATTCGTCTCACATGTCTCGGCATCGCGAGGAATTGCTACTTTAAGCATTTTTCAGCGGATGCTTAAGTAACACTCGAGTGTGAATTTAGTTGATTTAAAATCTTCTCTGTCTCAGCATCAGGGTTTTTAACCCAATCTCTAGACCAGACTTTACAAACATTCCACCCTAGAGACTGCATAATCTGCTTTCTAAGACGCTCTCTATCTCTAATACTTTTAGCGGATTTATAGAAGTAACCGTCAAGTTCTATGCCTAAACTGTAGTGTTCAGGGTTTTCTCTGTCCCTGACTGCCAAATCTACCTTATATGCTGAAGAACCTAGAAATTGGTCTACGATAAAGCCCTTCGCCTCAAGCGCTTTCGCAATTATCTTATGAATGTCACCGCTTTCATTTAGTGAGGTTTTTAAATAAGCTTTAGCTGTACTTAAGAATTGCGTTTCAGCATATTTTAAATACTCCTTAAGCATTCGCACTCCTCTAGCGTTAGATCTGCTTAAATCTATATCTGCTGAATTAATTGAGCTAAAGATTTTAATTTTATTTCTCGCACGGGTAATAGCTACATTCAGCCTTCTATGACCACCTTCACGATTTAAAGGTCCGAAATTATGAGAAAGGTTCCCTTTTTTATCACGGGCATAGCCTACACTAAAGAAAATAAAATCTCTTTCATCACCCTGAACATTTTCTAGGTTCTTTATAAATAAATCATTTGCGATAATAGCTTCACTAATTTCAGCATCTTTCCTAAGAACATTTAATAACTCTCTCTCTATAGCCATCTGCTGCGCTTCAGAAAAGGCGATAACTCCTAAAGAATAATTCCTATATGGGCCAGAATAGTGATTAACTATAGCTTCAGCAACAGTTCTAGCCTCTTTTTTGTTAAATCTAGCTCCTTTCTCGAACTTGCCATCTGGAACTAATTCAAAATGAACCCCGAACTCCTCACTCTGCTTAACTGGAGACGGGAAAGTAATTAACTGGCCATCGTAAATATAATGATTTGAAAATTGAATTAAATCCTCATGTTTACTTCTGTAATGCCAGACTAAATCCTTTTTCGGTAAAAATACTGCACACTCATCAAGCACACTTTCAAAGTTTCTTTTCTCAGTATCATCGTCATCATCTTCTTCATTCGCAAAAGAATTAAAGAAATTAGTCGGTGGTAACTGATTAGTATCCCCAGCTAAAATAAGCTGCTTGCCACGATAAATCGCAGGTATCGCATCCTCAGTACGAATCTGCGAGGCTTCATCAAATATAATTAAATCAAATCTAAAAGTCTTATCAATAAGCTCATTATCTATCTCTCCTTCAGTATTTAAAAGCTGGCTTACTGAAAGAGGACTCATCATCCAACAAGGCTTTAAAGTTTGTAAAAGATTAGGGATCTCACGAATTAAGACTCTAACTGGCTTATGCCTTTTCTTTTTATTAATTTCTAAATTAAAAACATCTAAAGCACGCTGATTAATAGGATTAGCATAATATTCAAGCCAATTTAAAGCTAGTCTCTCACAGAGTTTTCGTCTAACATTCTCTATCTGATCTTTATCTAATTTTATAAACTTCTCAGTAAGCAGTGCCTGAGCAGAACCACTAAATTTACGAATATTCGGATTTTCTATCTCTATCTTATCTATCCATGACTGATAAAATTTACTTAAGAAAATCTTTTCTAAAATCTCGCTACTGAAGTTATTTACACCTAGATCAGCACTGTAAGCCCCAGTATATAAAGCTTCACCATCAGCATTAGAATTTATGATAGCTTCGAAAAGCTGACCTAGACCTAAATCTATAGCTCTATTTTTTAAATTTCTAAATTCCAGCCAGTCCTCTATCTGCACTATGTTTTTAATCAGATCCTCAAAATGCTCATCAAATTCTTTAAAAGAAAGATTCTCTATATCTACATTCGGGACTGGGAAAAGCTTATAGTAAAAATCTACATGCCCTTTAAATAATTCAAAAGCTTTCAGGAACTCATGACCAGCTGTTTGGAAATTTTTAAAAGCTTCTTCGTTATCACTCTCTGCTAAGATTTCAGCTAAATTCTTAGGTAACTCATCTAACTCTAATTTTCCGATAATTTTCTTAACCCAGTTAATCGCGGTTAAAGTCTCTTGCCAGTTAGTATTATATTTTTTATAAAAATTACCTAGATTATAGGAGAGGTCTGTATCCTGCTTCGCTAGCTGATCCTGCTTCTTATCTAATTCAGCAGCCTGTTCTAAATCTCTAATTAAAGAATGTAGACCCTTAACTTGGTCATACAGAGCGAGTTCTTTAATACGCTTCATATCTTTCCAGTAATTTATATTTAAAAACCTGAAAAGATTATCATCACTATAATCAGACCTGAATTTAGCTAAAAGATCAAAATGGTCTAAATTTAAAAATTCACTACTATACTGGCTCAGTAGGTTTTCTTTTATGGAGTAATATTCTTCATATTTATCTTTAGCCTTAAGAGTAGCCGACTCTATTTCTTTAATCTTAGTCTTAGATAACCAGCTCTCCTGCGGGAATGGTGAATCTATAGCTAAGCGTGTCGCTTCAGCTAACCATTTAAGCTCATTTAAAGAATTTATTTTTCTGTTGAAATACCTTTCAGCTATAGGACTAGCTAATTGAAATAATCTCTGTGAAAGACTTTTAGCTTCTATAAGATTAGATCTGATCTCATTTTCTAATTCATAATTAATCTGCTCTATACGAACATTACGCCAGATAAATTTATGATAATTATTTATGATAAAAGACTTTCTACCGAAATCTTCAAAGAAAAATCTAAGATCATAAAGTTCTTTTTCGCCGATTCTTTCGATATTTCTAATAGTAAATTCAAGCTGTGGATAAGCTCTTAAATCCCAATTAATTAAACTTACTTTAGAATACAGCTGATAGAGAGAGAGGTTGACTGGATATCTAATCTTATGAAATTCATTTAGATTTTGATCTAATTCTTCTTTCAGTCTGTCTAATGGCTCTACATATAGCTCTGGGTCGGCTTTTAAAGCTAATTTCTTAACCTCCTCATTAGAGCTAGCCAGCTTCTGCATAATGCTAGCTTTACTCTGCTGTGAACCATGCAGATCTAAACAGAACTGATCGAGATTAGCTAATTTAAGCCTTTCATAGACTACATCTAGAGCTGCTTTCTTTTCACTAACGAATAATATTTTCTTACCTTGAGCAAGTGACTCAGAGATTATGTTTGCGATAGTCTGTGATTTACCAGTACCAGGCGGCCCCTGTAAAACAAAACTCTGCCCTTCCCTAGCACTGTAAATCGCGGCCTGCTGACTGCTATCAGCATCTAGAATCTGAAAAGATTCTAGAGATTTATATTTCTGATCTATATTTTCAGGCTTAACATCTGCATAATTCTGCGTCAGACTAAATGAGGTAGAGCTTAATCCATGTCCCGAAACTCTTTTAACAATCGGGTGCTCTTCTATAAGCTTCTGATTACTCTCTAAATCCTGATACATAGAGAGCTTTGCAAAAGAAAAAAGACTTAAGTAATTCTCGTCGACTAGTTTCCAAGATTTAGTAAGATCCCCATGCACATCTAATATTTTCTGTAACTCACTGAAGAACTCAGTTACAGGAAGACTCTCACTGATAATCTCTTCTAACTTATCTTCTAGAGGACTTAAATCAATAGCAAAATCCCTTTTAAATTTATAAGCAAGTGTAGGATTCACTCTAAGCTCATCTTGTAAAATCTCTAATCGATAAGAACCACTGAGCCCCTTACGCGTCAAACAAGCTGGTACTAACAATACTGGTGATTCAAAGACCGAATCTTCATCAGAGGATTTATCCTGCCAGTGTAAAAAATTTAAAGCGACAAAAAGTATATTCACACCCTGATCGCTAAGACTATCTCTAGAACGAGAACGCAGCCTAGATAACACTAGCTCAAGCTCTCTATCATCTTTATCTGTAAGTAAAATATTAGCCGTATCTTCATCTAGTATCGGAGTAATACTCGACATATCGAAGATGCTCTCATCAAAAGCTATTTCATCTTCAGCTTCTAGCCCAAGTCCATTATCTAAGCTCTCTACCTGAGCTGCCTGCGGCTTAGATTTAAAACCTAAGTCCTTCTGTTCAAGAACAAATTTTCTAAAAACTTCTTCGGCTGATTCTATAAGGTTTACAGAGGGGCCTAAATTTTTCTTAAAGTGCAGAAGTTTATTTCTGCGACTAAAATCTATTAGACTATTTTTCCATCTGTCAAAGGAAATTGACATAAGTAGATTATATAAGGCTTATGGCGTGGGTTCAATGGGGTAAATCAAAAGAAAAAGAGGAGCTGTCATTTCTAACAGCTCCTCTTTTAAAAAATAACAAGAATTACTCGGCCTTAGTAGCTGACGCCGCAGCTTCTGCTTCTTTCTCTTTACGCTTTTTCTCAGCCTTACCTATTTTAGTATTCTTCTCTTTAAGCTTAGCTTTCTTTTCTAATTTAGCTGCTTTAGTTTCAGCGATGAACTTAAATGGCCCTTCAGCTAAGTTATGAGTAATTTCCTTAGTCATAAGCTTAGACAGCGTTTCAGACATCTGAGCACCTACTTTAATCCAGTGTTCAAATTTCTCTTTATTAACTACTAACTCTTTAGTATGTGGGTTATAAAAGCCTATTCTATCAACGGGCTTACCGTCTCTCTTAACAGTACTGTGCATGACAGATATTCTGTATATTGGGAATTTTTTCTTACCGAATCTTTGAAGCCTAATTTTAAGCATAGGGAACTTATTTTACATTACTGAGGATAATTCTGCAAGGGGGAATTTAAATTAACTATTAATTAAAACTAAACAGTAGCTTTAATTAAATTCTCAGCTTCAGTACTAGGACTTGCAATTACAGAAAACTTCGCTTCTGGAAAATGAAGCTTAATTTCATTTTCTGCTGTTTCAGCAGCATCACTACCATGAATAGCGTTATCACCGATGCTCTTTGCAAAAGCTTTACGGATAGTACCTTCAGCTGCTTGCTCTGGATTAGTCGCCCCCATTAACTCACGAGCTTTCTCTATAACATTTTCACCTTCCCAAACCATACCGAGAATAGGTCCAGAAGTAAAAGATGAAATAAGCTCACCAAAGAAAGGTCTTTCTTTATGCACAGCATAATGCGCTTCTGCAAGTTCTTTAGAAGGAGTGTAAGCCTTCATCGCTAAACACTTAGCGCCTAATTTTTCTTCAAGCATTTTAACGATGCCGACTGTATCGTTACGTTTAAAAGATTCTGGTTTAACTGCTAAAAAAGTTTTTTGTGACATAGATAATGAGTATAGCAAAAAATATTTATTGAGGCTTCTGGACAAATCATGGATAAAATCCATGATTTGTCCAGAATTGTGGTATAAAATTAACATGATTAAAAGAGAAATAGAAGGACATTTAGAAAGAATTTCCTATCAATATCCTGTAATCACCCTAACTGGACCAAGACAGACGGGAAAAACTTTTCTTGCTAAAAATTATTTTAAAAATAAACCCTACTTTAATTTAGAGGATTTAGAATTACGTGAATTTGCTTTAAATGATCCAAAAGGATTTCTCGGTCAAATGAAAGATGGTGGAATCATAGATGAAATACAGCATGTACCAGAATTAATGTCCTACATTCAAGTCATAGTCGATAAATATAGAGACAAAAAAGCTCAATTTATTCTGACAGGCTCACAGCAGTTCGCTTTAATGAACAGTATTAGTCAATCTTTAGCAGGTAGAACTAGTGTTATAAACCTTTTGCCATGCAGTATTCAAGAAATATATAATTCAAAACGCACTAATGAAATAAAAGACTTTAAAACAGAAATCAATGATAAAAATTTCTTTATCTACTATGGTTTTTACCCTGCTATCTACAAAGATAAAATTAATCCTAGTCATTTTTATGCTGACTACGTAAGGACTTACCTCGAAAGAGACTTAAACCAGTTACAGCAAATTCAAAACATCAGCCTATTTAGAAAATTTCTACGTGCCTGTGCAAGCAGAGTAGGACAGGTTTTAAATAAAGAGAGTCTTGGTAATGATATCGGCATTGATGCTAGTACCGTAGAGAGATGGCTTTCTGTTCTAGAAACCAGTTACATACTATTTCGCCTAGAGCCTTATTTCGCTAATATTAATAAACGCCTGATTAAATCACCTAAATTATATTTTTATGACGTCGGCTTAGCCACTTATCTGTTGGATATAGAAAATCAATCACAGATTGATACACACCCGCTAAAAGGGAATCTTTTTGAAAATATGATAGTTATGGAATTTTTAAAATCTAGATTCAATCAAGGAAAAAATAATAATCTAAATTTTTATCGCGATAAAACTAAAGAGGTGGACCTTATAATGCGTGAAGCTGCTCATTTCACAGCGGTGGAGATTAAATATGCAGAAACCATAAGAAGTAATCTCTGGGAGTCTTTAGATTATGTTTCTAAACTCTTCCCCAAAGAGTGTAATAAAAAAATCTTAGTTTATGGTGGAGCTGAAGAACAGAATAGGACAGGGTTGAGAGTGATTCCATTTAATCGAGCTCAGATATTGAAAAATTTATCTGATGACCTATGAAGCTGCCCAAATTTGTTGGCGAAATAATATTTATCGACTTAAAAATCTGTTTAAAAGTTTTATAAGTAATTTAATAGACGGTTTCAGGTTTTTTTATAGAAAATATGGAAAGCTTCCCAGCTAAGACTAGCTGTTTCGCATAAACAGTGCCACGTACTAAAAGCAACAGCACAAAATATTGTCCATAATTCACTGCCGGAGCAAGAATTGAGGCACGGACATATGCTACTAATATCTATAAAAAAGCTTTCAGTATCATTAGACCAAAGTCCAAAAATATAGCATAATAAAATTAACTGAAATAAAAGGGAACTTATGTTTAATGCAAAGCTTGCTGTTTTCTTTTTATTATTAGTCATTAAGCCGATAACAACACTTGATAGACCTGCGACAATAGCGATTAGTGGGTAAAAGCTAATAATTATTTACCTCGCGTAAAAGAACCAATAATGAATGAGCAGGAAAATAAAACAGCTGTGAAAAAAGATGATTTTATTGAATGCGTTAATAACAGACCAATACATAAAGTAATTACAAAAATTAAGATGGTCTTAATCACGAATTTATTTACTAAGAAAAATCTCTCTACCTTAGCTAAAAGCAGTTCTTCTCTATCAATATCAATCAAAGTATTTTCCAATCTAGGGGAAATTTCTTGATCTTGTAAAGAATCACTCAATTTAGTTGTGAGATTTTGTATTTCGAGATAAGGGTCACCTTTTAATGGTGATGTCTTAGGTGAAGAAGAGGGATTACTGTATACCGTTCTACTGGGACGTTGAGGAAAGTTTTTTAAATAATCTAGGTGTGATGAGTGGTCTAAAGATATTCCTGGTTTTGATATTAAAGTTTGTGATGCGTTCATTTATTTCTTCCTCAATTATTCCATTCGTTTTATCTTCTAAAAAAGAGTCTATGTCAATTAAAAAAGCATCTTTTTCTTCTTCCGCAGCCTTTAAAATCGCTAATCTTAAATTAACATTGTCATTTTGTAAGCATAAACCAATATCTTTGTTCAGTGATTTAATGTAACAGTGATTCTTGATTTGCATGTAGTTTTTCAGTTCTGGTACTAATTCTGGATTGATAAGATCAGACCAAGTTTCATCTTTGTTCATAAATTTTTCTTTCTCGATTAAGTTAACGTATCTCAGTCCCAATCTTGTTATCATCGAAGGCGTAGAAAAAGCATTTTTAAAAAGTTTCCAATTGTTTTTAAAAATATCTTCAAATTGCTTAAAACTTTTGTACTGTTTAAAATTTATAACAAAGGCTGTTTGTGAAATTGAGATGATTTGTGACCTATCTTTTGAGATAAAATCATGTGCTAAAAATTCAATTGGCTTGCTCCCAATGGCAAGGGAGTCTATACGATGTAGGTATTCAGTCTTTTTTTCGTAGTAAGGAAACCACTGTTTTATTCCTCTTTGGAATTTAGCTAAAATCTCTTGTGTATCAACATCAAGAATAGGGGCAAAGTCGAGTCTTAGAATAACATCTACTAGAGGGTTTTGAATGAATTCTAGGCGCTCGTATTCTTTAGAAAAATCAAACTCTGTCATTTATCATAATTGTACCCAATAATAGGTAAGTAACAAGGATATATTGGATTACCTAGCCATCCCTATCTTCTGAGCACGCTGATAAACCTTACCTTCTGTAAGTATCCCAGGTGCCACTATAACTTCGACTTCCTGCATCTCTTTTATAGTATGGGCTCCAAGCGTCGCCATAGAAGTTTTTAAAGCGCCTACTAAATTTTGACTACCGTCATCATATATAGCTGGACCGTGTAAAAGCTCTTTAGTAGTGCATTCTGTGCCTACTTGGATTCTAGTACCACGTGGCAGTACTGGACTAGGTGTCGCCATACCCCAATGAAAACCTCTACCCGGTGCTTCTTTAGTTCTAGCAAAAGGTGAACCGATCATAACACCATCAGCACCACAGGCTATCGCCTTACAGATATCACCACCAACAGCCATGCCACCATCAGCGATAACTGG
>CANHDW010000030.1 GCA_947459525.1 Candidatus Caenarcanales bacterium | reverse complement strand
TCACACTTCCACTAGCTTTACATATTAAGCACTCCCCAAGAACATCTACTCTCTCTTTCATTCATAATATTCTCGCTCCTTAACTGCCTGTTTTTTAGGGGCCATTTTTCCCCAGATTTATTTAAGTGAAGTTAATTGGGGCAGTTTTCAAATGTTCAAAATATAAGCCAGCAGTGTCCTAACAGGAATCCCTGAAGCCCCCTTGGGAGACCAGTCCTGGGCATCCTCAAACCAACAAGGACCCGCTATATCTATATGAAGCCATGGAATCTGCTCTTCTGAGCGAGGTTTTTTCCCAATAAACTCTTTAATAAACAATCCACCATTTTGAGCTCCAGCTTGACCACCCGAACCAGCATTAATAAGATCTGCGATAGTAGACTTTAATTTCTCTCTATACTCATCATAAAGAGGTAGCTGCCACATACGCTCACCTTGTTCTTCAGCAGAAGCTTTCACTCTTTCAAGTAAGGCTTGATCATTAGTCATTAATCCTGCACAGACATTCCCGAGTGCCGTAATACAAGCACCTGTCAGCGTTGCGATATCTATAATCTCGTCTGGATTTTTAGTCGATACATAAGCGACGGCGTCAGCAAGGGTTAATCTGCCTTCGGCATCAGTGTTGTTAACTTCGATAGTCTTACCATTCATCGCAGTGATCACATCCCCTGGTCTGTACGCTTTGCCGCTAGGCATATTTTCAGTAGCTGCAATAATGCCAGTAACCTGAACGCCAGCTGGTTGAAGCTGAGAGATAGCAGTCATCACGGCTATAGTCGCTGCTGCACCAGACATATCTTCTTTCATCATTTCCATAGCTTTAGCTGGCTTAAGGCTGAGACCACCACTGTCAAAAGTCACTCCCTTACCTACTATCGCGATGTGTTTTTTGATTTTTCCTTTAGGAACATAGCTTATCTCTATAAATTTAGGTGGCTCCTCCGAACCAAGAGAGACAGCTAGATATGAACCCATTTTAAGCTTCTCGCAGTCAGCTTTTTCTAAGATTTTAACTGTTAAGTTCTCGGCTTTAATCTTTTTAGCCTCTTTCGCTAAATAGCTAGGAGTTACTACGCAAGCGGGCTCCCAAACTAGGTCTCTAGCTTTATTCGTCGCATTTGCGATTATTTCTGCTTTGGAAATAATTTCTTTTTCTTTAGCTGAAGCTGTTTCAGAAAGAATAAGTACTTCTTCTAATTCTTTTTTATCTTTTTTAGTCTCAGTTTTATACTTCGTAAATTCATAATCGACAAGTATAGCTGTCTCCACAAGTAGAGATAAATCTTTAACTGCCTTTATAGCAAAGCTCTTTAATTTTTCTGCTTTAACTTTACGCACTAATGAAGCGATAGCTTTACGCTCATTTTTTTTATTAAAATCTTTTTCCTCACCAAGCCCTACTAAAATAATTTTTTTAGTATTCTGCATGTCAAGATTAAATCTTTCTGCCGAATTGAGTTTTATAACTAAAGTCTCACCTGCTTTAAATTCAAACTCTTCTTCTCTGATTGAATCTGCAAGGTAACCGTTTAATCTTTTATCGATACAGGTAAAAAGACTTGAAAGGCTAGGTTCTTTCTTATCCTGTTGAAACTCAGTAATTATAAGAGACTCTGCTGTAAAAGCAGATTTTTTTAAACTACCTAAAGACTTTTCTAGGTCTAACTTCTTAAGCGTAAATTTCATATATCTCGTATTATAAACTGCTTTTCAGCATTTTTCATTTACGCAAGAAGCTTTTTAACAATAGAAATAGAAATTTTTTTAAATTACTAAGAAAACGCCTAAGCCTTTTGGGTTCTTGAAGAATTCGAAAGAGCCATTCCAATTTTAATTTAATAAAAAGTTTTGGTGCTCTGCTTAGCTTCCCTGCAAATATATCAAAGCTGCCACCTACGCCAATCATCACAGTATTTTTAAAGAGATGTCTATATTTAGCAATTAGCAATTCTTGTGTTGGGGAGCCTAATGCTACTAATAATAATTCAGGATTGAAATTAACTATTCTCTCAATGACACTTTCTTCCTGATTTTTTTCATAAAAACCATGCTCAAAGAGAAATTCTTTGCTGGAATTTAAAGCTTCACTATTGCGAGAAATAGATTTAGAGCTATATTTAAAGCTTAATAAATTTCTTAAAGAATCACTAACCGTCTTTTCTGCGCCAAGAAAAGCTATGCGTGAATAATTATTAATCAGCTTCTCTGCTAGATCTATTCCAGCTATTTTTTTAATTTTCTGTTTTGCAAGAATTCTTGCAAGTAAACAAATACTCTCACCGTCTGGAATTAAGAATTCAGCATCAGTAAGATTTTTTTTAAATTCTGGTATCTTCTCTGCAAGATTCAGGTGTTCCATGTTGAGGGTAATTATGTGAATATTAGAATCATTCTGAATAGTGCCTTCTATAATCTTTCGAAAATCAGCATCTAAGCTGTGGAAATCACTGACAAGATAATCTAATATTTTCACTTTAGGCATTCAGGGACTGCTCTTAATCTTCAATTTCTGCGTTTTCATCGTCCTCATGACACTCTTCTAAAAGACTCTGAGAATTTTATTCGCTACAAGGTCGCCAGAGACTATATCTTCTGCTTGAATCGGAATGCTGAATGTACCAGATAGCTCGTCTCCTAATATTCGTACAAATTTATTTAATGAGCTGTATTTCACCTTAATAATTTTAGTAGTTTCATTAGATCTTATTCTTACAGGGTTTTCAGAGAAACTAATTAGGTTACCATAATCTGTAGAAAGATTGATGTAACGTGAACCTGAGCCGATTTTATCGATTCTTAGATTTATAAACTGTGCTTTACCTTCGGTAAGAAATATAACTTGATTAATAGCCTTACCACTTAACTCAAAATTAGCAGGTTCATTCTTTCCTAGATTGATTTGTATATTATTAATGTTTTCACCAGCTACGATATCTATTTTAAAAGCTTGGGCTAGAGCAGAATCTAAATCTAGATTCTGTAAAACATCCTCGCTGCCGTTATAGAAAGATTTAGGAATGGAGCTTGGGTTATCTGGTGGACTGTGCAATCCCACTGATGAACCAGAGGTGAAAACTGCTGCAATAGGCTCTACTTTTATTACGTAAGAACCAGGACTTAGATAAGGGAGTACGAAATTTCCCTGCCCTAGACCATCTACGTCACTTGCAGATGTAACCATTTGCTGAAGAGGATTACTAATATTGTAGGCAATTATATTTGCTCCTAGTACGGCTTGGTTACCATTAATCAGCCTGCCAGTAATAGTTCCAGAATTATTAACTATCTGATTCTTAGGATAAGCGATATTAATTGAAGAAATATCATCTCTTTGAAGGTTCAATGTGGGATTAGCACTGATAGGAAACATAATGGGAAATGTATTTAAATCTAAATCTGGAGAAACTTCACCTTCTGTAAATTTTTGATATTCGTCTATTTGTCCACCTTGACTGTGATCTAACCCGACCATATGTGCAAATTCATGCAGTATTGTGGATTTAAACTCATCGAGCAGTGTATTTAGATTCGCAATATCTGGGCGATTAGTAAGTTTATAGAGATAGCCATTAATCAGAGACTGTGATTCGACTATGCCAGTAATTTGATTATTTTGCACACTGAAAAATCTAGCTGAGGCGAAGCCAAGAATGTCATTCTCTGAGCCTGCTCCTAGTACATCAATCAGTATTTTCCCTGAATCATCGAATATGATAGGACTGTAGCCAAGGGGACCATCTGAAAAAAGTATAGAGTTGTAATTAGTTTCATCTACATCAGAGGATATCAACCCATCACCATCTAAGCTAAAATCAATGCTAGATACATTTTCCCATGTATTAAGAACTTGATTTACACTATTCTGTAAAGTAGTACTATCGAAATCTCCTAAAACACCTTTATCTATCCGGTATTTCACGGTCGCACTGCCATTATTAATTCTGTAAGTAGGGAAAAATAGTTTATTTGATGAACAGTTCTCTGGAACCAAATTTTGATCCAAGCAGACACCTAGTAAACCAGCCGCCCTAAGAGGGGTTACTGTGAGGAGGCCAATGCTAAGAAAACTTAAAATGATTAAAAGGCGCATGAGTGTTTTTAAGAAGCTTATAAGCTTCTTAATTCTAAATGATTTTCCTCTGCATTTGATGCAGGGTCGTCATTATAAAATTATTATTTATCTTTAGCATATGCACTATTTTTACTTTGCAAAAAGGCTTGAAAAATATTATAATCATTAATTCGAGGAAATTATGAACCAGCTTATTAAAGATATAGAATCTAAGCACCTTAAAGCGGAGCCACCTGTAATCAGAGTAGGGGATACTGTTAAGGTAGAAACGATTATTCAAGAAGCGAGTGGTAAAGAGCGTTCTCAGCATTTTGAAGGTTTAATTATCGCAAGAGCGGGTACTGGAGTTAATGAGACTTTTAGAGTTAGAAGAATATTTCAAGGTATCGGTATAGAGAGAACATTCTTAGTTCATTCACCGAAAATTAGAGCAGTTAAAATCATCAGAAGTGGTAGAACTAGAAGAGCTAAGCTTTATTTCCTTAGATCTAGAATCGGTACTAAAGCGACTAGACTTCGTAATCTTCAAATGCAAACTACTCAGGAAAAATCTAATTCTGCTGATTAGTTTTCCATACTGGATAGGTAAAATTATAATTTGAATGAAAAAACAGACTGATACTAAAAAAACTTCTACACGTTTATTAGTTTTTTTGGTTTCTTTGCTTGTTTTTGTATCTGTAGGATTTTTTATGAAAGGCCTGCCTATTTTTTCCGAGTTAGCCCAAACAAAACAAACTGATGTATTAAAAGGAAATAAAAAAATGGAATCACAAGAATTAGAAGTTAAAAAAGAAGAAAAGAGTAATGATGCTAAAGACACAGCAGTCCTGAAAACTACTAAAGGTGATATTAAAATTAAACTGTTTCTTAAAGAAGCTCCTATCACTGCTGGAAACTTTAAAGATCTTGTGAATAGAGGCTTTTATACAGGTGTAATATTTCATAGAATAATTCCTGGTTTCGTTGTTCAGGGTGGTTGCCCGCTTGGTACAGGTACTGGGAATTTTGTAGACCCAGAGACTAATAAAACACGTTATGTACCGATGGAGCAGACTCAATTTAAGCATGACAAGGCTGGGAGAGTCGCTATGGCTAGAACATCTAATCCAGACAGCGCTAGCAGTCAGTTCTTTATCGATTTAGCACCTTTACCGAGTTTAAATCCAGGTGGTGTAGATCCTTATGGTTATGCGATATTTGGTGAGGTTATTGAAGGAATGGATGTCGTTAATAAGATAGTTAAAGAGAATGTTCCATCTTTCCCAGGTGATGATAGTTCTAGCAATCCAGTGAGAATCACTTCCGCTGAGATGATCTAAAAGACTTATGTTTACTGGGTTAATAGAGGAAACTGGTTTAGTCAGCTTTTTAGAATATTTTGATACTAATTTAAAAATCAGCATCAAAGCCAGACTTATCTTGGAAGATATTCAGCTTGGTGACAGTATCGCGGTGAACGGTGTATGCCTCACTGTGACAGAGTTCAATGCTGATTCTTTCTCTGTCACTGCGGTAAAGGAAACTTTAGAAGTTACTGCTTTAAAATATCTAAAAAATGATGATCTTGTAAACCTAGAGCGCTGCCTTAGAGTTCAAGATAGATTAGGTGGTCATATAGTGCAAGGGCACGTAGATACGGTAGTGGAGTGTATTAAATTACTAGATCAGTCCGGGAGCAATGATCTTTACTTTAGTATAGAACCTGAATTTTCAAAATATCTTATTAATAAAGGCTCTATCTGTATTTCTGGAATTAGTCTTACTGTCGTGAAAGTAGGCTCCATCAAAGAACTTCAGGGCATTAACGAAAACACCTTAGGCTTAGATTATTTTTATGTAACTATAATTCCTGCGACTTGGGATAAAACCAACTTATCTCAAATTAAGGAGGGTACAAAAGTAAATATCGAAGTAGATGTACTGGCTAAATACTTAGAAAGATTTATGGCAGTTTCATCGCTTAGATAGATTAAATGAGGCTGCTTGCAATCATTTATACTTCTCTGCCTTAAAATGGAGTTTAAAATTATATACAACTAAAAAAAGAGTGGTGGGCAGAGCTGGATTCGAACCAGCGTAAGCGTAACGCTAACAGATTTACAGTCTGTCTCCTTTAGCCACTCGGACATCTGCCCGCAGAATTATCACAGAAAATAAATACTTGGTACCTGTGCTAATTTTCAGATTTTTAATAATAGCTTATTTTTAAGCTCTGTGGTTTAAGAAATTATGGAAGTGCAATAGCTGCATTCAAGAAAGAGAATTACATAATCATAGCTTCTTCTTCACCCTCAGACCTAATCATGATCTGACCAGCTTCCTCAAGAGCCTTAATAATTTCAACTATCGCGGCTTGTGCTGCTGAAACGTCTTTCGCCATAACAGGTCCCATCATCTCAAGTTCATCTTTCAGTAATGTAGCTGCTTTCTCTGACATATTTTTAAAGAATAGATCTCGAATATCATCATCAGCACCTTTAAGTGCAAGAGGTAATCCTTTCGTGTCTATTTCTTTCATTAATGCCTGCATAGCTCTGTCGTCGAGTTTTATAATATCCTCGAATACAAACATCAAGTTTCTGATACTGACTGCTAAGTTTTGATCAATAATTTCCAAATCTTCGAGTATCTTCTTCTCAATGCTTCTATCAAGCCTATTTAATATCTCTGCAATAGCATCAACACCACCAACATTCTGACTAGAAGAAGCTTGACTCATGACTGCTGCGAACCTTCTCTCTAAAGTCTTCTCAACAACACTTAAGATTTCAGGATTCGTTTTATCCATTTTTGCTAATCTCAGTGAGCAATCTGATCTAATATCTTCTGGCAAAAAAGCTAGAACTTTAGAGGCCTTTTCTACTGGTAGGTAAGAAAGAACTAACGAGATTACTTGAGAGTGTTCACCTTGTATAACTGCGACTATTTGCTCAGGGTCAACCATACGCAAGAATTCAAATGGCATACGGTGGATGGTATTTGTCATTTTATCAAGTATATTAGAAGCGACTTCACGACCATAGGCTTGGACAAGTATATTCTCGGCTTTTTGAATACTACCGCTCATCTTACCTACTTGCAGGTTTAAAATATCATATATTTCATCCAATAGGTTGTATTGATCCTCTTCTCCCAGCACCCCTACCATAGATATTTCCTTGGCTAGTGATACCACTAAAGTTGAATCATCTATATTCTTGATAATTTTTGCCGCAGCACCTTCATCTAGGAGTAGCAGTAGCGCTGCTACTTTCATCCTATTGGTCCATGCTTTAATTTTATTAGCCTTATAAACCATAATCGGTAACTAGGCTTATTAAGCCCAAAATCTATAGTTTGTATAACCAAGACTAAGCTTCTTTAGCTAACCTAAGAGGAGTATCTCTCGCCCTGTTATGATTGGAAATAGCGGAGGGGTTTAGATTATTTATATGAAATTATTAGTTAACTTAGTTTTTCTTTTTACACTCCTATCTTCGATATTAATCGAAGTGTCCGCAGAATCACCCACGAAACTTCCTCTAGAGCAGTCTCCTATTCCTCAGTTTCAGATAGTAAAAGTTCTAGAAGTTTCTCCTTTAGAAAGTGTCTCTGGTGGCTTAAATGAATTAATTAGCGCCAAAGAACAGCAAGTTAAAGTAAAAGTAATTAGTGATGGGCCACAAAAAAATACAGAGTTGTTTATTAATAATATAGTGCCTGATAACCTCGCTTTTGGCATAGTAGCTAAAAAAGATAAAGAATATATCATCTCTCTAGCAGATGATTCTAATGATGTTGCGATTATCGACTATCACCGTAAGCCTTACGTGATAGGTCTTTTTATTTTATTTGTAGTTTTAATTATTGGTTTTTCTGGTTTTAAAGGTTTTAAAGCGATCCTTTCTCTGTTTGTAACAGCTCTTTCAATAATATATATTTTAATACCAGCCATTAAAGAGGGTTATGATCCGATACTAGTAGGCATTTTTATTTCGGCGATAGCCACTGCCGTAACGGTAATTTCTATTGCAGGTTTTACGAAAAAAGCTTTTGCTGCGACTATCGGCAGTATTGGGGCAGTAGCTATCGCTGGGCTTACCTCCTTTTTCGTTATTGAAGGAGCCCCATTAAGTGGTCTTGCTAGTAATGAAGCTCAGATCCTTTTGGCTAATAGCATGTATGGCAGTACTACTAGTATGATGAATTTTCAAGGGATACTTTCCGCTGGAGTAATTATCGCAAGCTTAGGCGCTGCGATGGATGTAGCTGTATCTATCGCAAGTGCTACTCAGGAATTATATTTAACGGATATTCATCAAAGCTCCAATAATCTTTTTAAACATGCAATGAATGTGGGCAAAGATATTATGGGCACCATGACCGATACACTGATTCTTGCTTATACTGGGGCTTCTTTACCGTTATTTTTACTTTTAGAAAGCTATGAACCCAAAGCATTATTGTTAAATATGGAAATCATAGTCACTGAACTAACTTCAGCATTAGCTGGTAGTATTGGAATTATATTTGCTATTCCTCTAACTGCTATTATCTCGGTCTTTATGTATAAGGGGTTTAAGCGTTAAGACTGAAGCATTTTTAGGTAAAGACTAAAAAAATAGCTAAAATATAATTATGGATCAGAGTTTAGATCTCTCAGAAGAAGTAAAATCTTTTTATTTAGTCAGACATGGCGAGCTTAAGAACTCTAATAAAGGACGCGCGCCAGATACGAATGATAAAGGTTTAAACAGTGAAGGCGTTTTAGAGGCTGAATTGCTTTCTAGTTTTTTTTATGATTTAGGAATTAGTGCTATTTTTTCTAGCCCTAATAATAGTGCTGTAGAGACTACAGATATCATAGCTAAAAATATAGGAGAACCAACTTTCTTTAAGCATAGTGGTCTTACGGACAAACGTGAAGGCGAATGGGCTGGTAAAACCTACTGGCAGATTAGGGAAGAAGATCCGAAGTCTTGGGAAAAATGGAGCAAAGACCCAATCAATTTCTGTCCTCCTGGTGGAGAGAGTGTTAGAGATTTTGTTTCACGTGTAGGACGTGCACTCAAAGATATTCGCACCAATTATGAAATTGGTGAAAAAATTATTCTTAGCACCCATGCAGGTGTAGTTAGGGCCATTCTCGTACTAGCTTTAGATATACCTGTAGATAATTTCTTTCGCATAGATGTTCCACTTAGCTCAATTAGTAGAATAGACTGGTCTAATAGTCATGCTATCGTGAAATTTCTTTCACTTAGTGTTACTTCTAAATCTTAAGATACACTACCCCTAAACCTCTTTACTCAACAGAAAGTGGTAAAGAATTTGATTTTCAGCATCTCTCTTAACTAGAATTTAATTTCAGTTTGTTACCAAGATATTAGTTCATCAAGTCGGGGAGTGGTTTAATTACCCTCAGTCACCTAGTAGCTTTCCCTTGAGCTACAGTTATCCTTCTTCCAACAACCTATTTTAAGGAGGCTACTAGGGGCTTGATGATTATTATAATTTTAAATCTTGAATCCTTATAAAGGCTTTCATTGAAAGCTTTTTTCAGTTATAGTTCTTTTAGTGAAAACTATATTTTTTATTTCAATAGGGGCTGCTTTAGGTGCAATACTCAGGCATTTTATGATGGTGGCGATAAGTCGTACATGGATGCATAGTTTTCCTTTGGCGACCTTAGTTATTAATATTGTAGGTTCTTTTATTTTAGGGGTTTTAGTAGAGCTTTTTGCTTTGAAACTTTCTGTTAGTCAAGACTTAAAAGCTATGTTAACAGTAGGATTTCTCAGTTCTTTTACTACATTGTCAACAGTAGCATTAGAGTTTGCCTTACTTAGCAGTAGAGGGCAGCTAGGCACAGCGTTTCTATATATCACGCTAACTATGTTACTTTCGGTGGGAGCAGTATTTTTAGGATTTTATTTAATTAGAGATTTTTAAAACTGCCCCAATTAACTTCACTTAAAGAATACTAAAACTCGCCTGCACATTAACTGTAATTTCTACAGTTCCAGCAGAATAAGCTTCTACACTGCCGCTATCGCTCTCAGCATTAGCAGCTTTAGCCATAAGCATCATCGGCATCGCTCTTGGTGAAGGATAATCAAAAGACGAACTTTCACTCAGCTTATGCACTAGACCTAATTTAGCAGTCACTGGCATTAACATAGCTTCAGCTTTAGTTTTAGCATTTAACACCGCTTCCTTTAATAATGGAAGCCTGTACTGCTCTGGATTTTTTAAAGTATAATTCACTTTATTTAAGCTATTAGTACCATTTTGAGTGACAGTCGCTATTACTTTAGGCAATGAATCTAAATTAAAAACCTCTACAGAAAAGGCTCTTACAGCCTTATAGCCTTTAAGTATATATTTTTGTTCTTTCTGATTATACTCCTGATCTTCTTCTATATTAAATCTCTCTAAATTAATCTCAGTTTCAGCGATGCCCATTTTACGAATAGCATTTAAAATATTTTTAGCATTCAGCTCGTTTTTAGAACGTGCTTCTTCAGCCGTTTTCGCTTCACTAATAACAGAAAAACTACAGATCGCCATATCTGGAGTAACTTTCTTTTTAGCAGTACCTTGAACTTCTATCAGTCTCGGCTCTAGATGTGGCTCATGAGCAGAGACGTAACTTACACATAAAGTTAAAAGCAGTAATATTCGAATAGCGAGATTCATCTTATTTAATAATAGCAGGGTGGAAAATAAAGTTTAAAGGAAAGCTTGACTAATTATAAAGATATATACTAAATTAATGATTTATGGAAATTACTAGTTCTCAATTATTCCTTTATCCAAAGTCCGTAGCGCCAGACTCTACACACTTATCTCCACTGCAAGAGCAGAGATTACAAGAACACCAACAAATAGACCCTACGAGAGATTTAATAAATTGGATGTCAGCAGTAGTTCCATTAAGACCAATGGATGAATTTCATCCAAAAGATGGCGATCAACAGGGATTTATGGCTGTCTCAAAGCTGCCAATTACAGCAACAGATACTACTAACAATGCGGGTACGGCAAAAGCTACAACAATGCATCTTCCTGCCGAGGATAGGCAATCTAGTACATTTGGGTCACAAAAATTAAATTTCCAAAATGAAATCCCCGAAATTAAATTTAAAAGTAAAGAGTTAATGGCTTTACTAATTGATGACACTAAAACAAATCAGCAGAAATTTACTGAAATAGAGAAGAATCCTACAAACTACGGACTAAGCCATACTCTCATAATGGCACTAGAGCAAGATGTTATCAAGAAAGATAAATCAGAAATTTTAAAAAAAGATACTGCCTATGCCCAATCTGCAAAAGCTTCTCAAATAATCACTAGGTTAAATTCAAGCCCATTACAGTTAATTATGAGCTTAGACAACCTCAATCCAGAAAAGAAACTTGAACAGATCAGAGATGGGGCTATAGTTGACCAAAAATTCTTAAATACTCTCCCGCAAGATGCAGCAGAGGCAGTGGCTTTAATTCAGCAAAAAATGATTTACAAGCCAATCTCTGACGAAATGAATGCAAAAGATCTAATACTAAAAAGAAATTTTAGTCCTAATCCTAATTCGCCAACTGGTGAAAATATGGTCTCAAAATTAACCCTCAACTATGGAGACCTTCCTGAAATAACAGTTGAGTGGAAAATACCTAAAGGAGTTAGATCTTCAGAAGAAATCCGAGAAGCCATGATGAACAATGTCACAACAAATACATCAAATCCTGATAACGAACCTTCTCTTGATCTTGCCAAAGCTTTTAATGCTTTTACAGCTGAACTTCCTCGTCCCAAGCTTGAGGAAACAGAAGATGACCGTCTTTCTGACTCTTTAAGTAAACGACTAGCAGAAATCAATCCAGAAGCTGCAAGACAAAAAGAAATACTCGCAAAGCTTGATCCAATATTTAATAAAATTATAGAGAGTCGCTTAACTACACTTAATAAAGAGCAGCTTATTGAGCAGTTTTTTACCAAGCTCAGCGAGGGTCTTAAAATAGAAGAACCAACAGAAGATAGAAAATATGCAGCAATATTTACACAATTCAGTAATGGTCTACAAAAGGATCAACTATCAGCGAAAATGAAAGAATCAATGATAAGCGTAATCAGAGAAAACTTAGCTCAAGCTGAAATATCAGAAATTCTAGACCCAAGTAATTACCCCAGCCACAAAGAATACACAGCAGCGGTAGAAAATAATAAGCACCTTGGTCCAGAAATGCTGTCAGATCAAGACTTACAAGAAAAATACGAAGATATTATTAAAGCAGGCTTCGGAAAGAATCACAATGACGCTAATATTCCAGAGAGTCAATTGGTTACTCAAACCATAGCAGTTAATGCAGCGAATCAAACTAAATTAGAATTCTTACCAAACAAAGAAGTTACTGGAAAAGAAGTGAAGATGCCTGGAGGCGTCGTCGTCCACGCAGCAGGAGCTTCTTCTAAAGGAAACTCCTCTGAGACTTTTAATCTAAGGAGCGATAATGGAAAATTTAAGCTAGAGATTAATAATGGAATTATAAGTTTATTTGGACCAAATAAAGATGGACAAGAAAAATTAACAGCACAAATTAATCCTTCTGGGGTCATCTTATTATTTGATGAAAATAATAAGAATAATAGAACAGCTTTTACCCTCCCAACAGCTAATCGCCCTGGAACATTTAGAGCCCAGGAACACTTTGCATCCTCAAACCATAAATATAAACAAGCTCTCAACAGAAAAACTAAAAAAGAGGGATTTGTACCTCAAAATGTTACAAATGATGGAATGATAAGAGCAGCTCTATCCCCGTACGGTGGAGGTTTAATATTTAGACCAAATGGAACCTTTGGTACAGATTTTCACCCAAATGGAGACATATTTAGATACCCTGAAACCATAGGACATAAGGCTACCAATCAGTTCAGTGATCCCACAAAAGTAATACTATAGTGCAGATGATAAGATACTTTCATTTCGCCACTCACTCCCTATCAAAATAACCCCCTCCCTCGCCTTATATCCATAGAAGTATTTCAAAACAAAATAACGAAATATTCTTCTTATTAGACAAGCAAAGATTTACAGCGAGACATAATCCGGGGAGGCTTAAATGCAGGATAGAAAGAAGCT
>CANHDW010000029.1 GCA_947459525.1 Candidatus Caenarcanales bacterium | reverse complement strand
TACCGAAAGAATGCATACCGCTCTTAAAGCTAGTCCAAATGAGTTTCTTGCTGCATATTATCAACAAACTGCTTAATTAAACTCATACTCCTAAAAGTTTAATTTCTTAAGTCGTAAATTAGGAAGTTGACATTGCTTCTGTGGCTGCAGGATCATTACCAGTTGATGGTATATTATTTGTATTATCTGCTGTAACAGACTTTACTCCGAAAAAATTCTTAAAGCCATCAACTATGCTCATATACTTATACCTCGAACTCTTCATTGGGTTATACAAATGTTATGTTAAGAATTGGTTTGGGTTTACCGCTTTATTTTAAAAACCCCTGCTTAAAGCAAGAAATATATAGAATAGCCCTGCAATAATAAGCACTACCGCACTTACTCTAGTTATTAGAAGATTATTATATTTAAACCAATTCAGCTGTTTCATAAGACCAACTGAGACGCTCGCAAAGAAAATAATTGCTGTATAACCAAGAGCATAAAAAAACATTACAAGTACGCTACCGATGATTGAGCCAGCAGTACTAGCCATAGATAGTACACCGAATAAGACTGGGCTAGAGCAGGGAGAGCTAATCAAAGCGAATAGCATGCCGATGAAGAAGGGTGGTAGTTTTGGCATGCGTGTAACTAGCTGTGGTAATGGAATTTTAATAAAACCAAGTACCATCAATGCCATAAAAAGAATGAAGATCCCGATGACAAGATAAAGTATAGATCTGAATTCAGAAAAAACCGCAAAAGCAAAATTACTAAAAGCACCCAGTAAACCCATTACTAAAGATGCTCCCAGCACAAACGCGGCAGCTTTATTAAAAGCAGCTTTCTTGTCACCTATCTCTAGTGTTCCAATGTAAGCAAGATTTAGGGGTAAAAGACTGAGCACGCAAGGACTTAAGCTAGAGAGAAGCCCGCCCACTAGAGCGAAAATCAACATCAAGAAAAAAGAAGTATTAGCTTGATTCACTAACAAAAACTGGTTAAAATCGTTAGAAAAAAATTCAGGCATTATTAGGGCAAGCATAACTTAATTATAGAGTGAGTTTTACAGCAATGCGCTTAAAGCTGGAATTACCTCAAAAAGATCACCGATGATCGCATAATCAGCTTTTTTAAGTATAGGAGCGTCTTTATCTGTATTGATAGCGACTATAACTTTACTAGACCCCATACCAGCAAAATGCTGAATGGCACCAGAAATTCCAGAAGCTATATAGAGATTAGGGCTAACCACTTTACCTGTCTGCCCTACTTGCATGCTGTGAGGGGCATAACCACTATCTACTGCTGCTCTAGAGGCTCCTACAGCAGCACCTATCTTTCCAGCTAGTTCTCTTAAAATACTAAAATTTTCACTATTTCCCATAGCTCTACCGCCTGAAATAATAATGGCTGCTTCAGTAAGTGAAGGCTCTTTCGACGCTGCTGCTTTAAATTCTATACATTTTATTCTGGCTTCTGTTGAGCCAGTATCTAGATTAATAAGTTCAGTAGTAGTTCCTGAGACTTCTTCTTCGACACGAATACTATTAGGTCTAAAACTGATGAAAGAAGCCTTTCCTTCTGTTAATGAAGACTTTAAAGAAAGTTTATTCGAGTACATGGATCTTAATACAGATTTTTCGTTAAAGTCAAAACCGAGGCAATCAGTCGCTATATTAGTTTCTAATTTAGCAGCCAGTATAGCTAAAACAGTTTCTGTGTCTGGAGAGTGGCTAGCAAAAACTAAGTTCGCTGATTCTTTAAGAAAAGCCTCTTCTAGTTTAGCTTTATAAATATCAGAGCTGAAAATTTTTACCGATGATGAATTCAGAGAATATAATTTAGCTGGACCGATATCCTTAATTTCTTCTATCGAAGAAGCTAAATTTTCACCAAGGATAAAAGCTGAAACATTTTCAGCACCAACATTCTTAATGGAAAACTTTAGTAATTCTTTAGAAGAATCACCAAGAACAAGCTTTCCAGCCTCTTTTAGGCTTTCTTTAGCTTCACAGAAAACTAAGACTTTCATATATAGATATAATACCCAGCATTTTGTTTTTGAGTTACGCTTAATTTTGGAAATATTCTCGAGCTAAAGCTTCTTCTAAGCCGAGTTTAGTCTGACCCGTTTCGACCATATCCCTTGCTATAGTTTCGTCCATAATTTGATGAAACATTTCTTCTGATTTACTCGGTCCTAAAATGCCGTTACTCTCCATTTTGGGATGCATTTCCTTTAACATCATCTGCATAAACATAGCTTCAAATTCTTTTGCGGTAACATTTTCTTGAGACTTGTTAACCTTAACTTCACTTGGTATATTTGAAAAATCATTGTTTATTTTCATATATTGATCTTTTTTATCTAAGTTCCACAGACTTTAGGAGTTTTAAATTTTTACTCTAAAATACTCTTCTTTATCAAAACTATCTGTTAAAACCAGCCATCTACCAGTATCTATTCCTTTGCTTGGTAAATCTACGACATATTCCTGTATTGAGTTTGCTGGTATGTCGCGCCTGTCGAAATAACTAAAGGTTTTAATGGCGTGCTTAACATAGCCTAGGTTATCCACGACTTTTAAATTAGCGAGACGCAGAGCTTTATTATTTTTATTTTCTATCTGTAATTTAAGTTTATCTCTGCTTTTATTTAGTATTTTCACTGAGACTTTAGTATCTGCTTGCGGCATGGCTTGTTCAGTGCAGGTTTTATTCTCCATATTAATTAGACTTAAAGTCATCGGCAATCCTGGTTCGATTTTCAATTCTTTACCATTTTCAGAGATAAAAGAGACTAAAGCTAATCCAGCACCAGTTCCTGCTGCTATCATCAAATTAGAACCACTTAAAGATGAGCCTAATACTCCAGCGAAGCGAAATCCAATTATGGCTCCCAAGGCTGCTCCACCTAATACTTTCACAGAACCTTGTCCTATAGCTTTAAGTAATTTATGCTTATCTTCTACTAAGCTTCCATCCGCCAGTATCTTAATAGAATTTATATTATCAGGGAATACTATTTCTTTAAATTCAATATCCACCCTTCCTGCTCGCCTAAAACTCTTTTCATTAGTGATATTCGTGATATGCCCCTTAACTTTACTATTTTTAGGAATAAGTACTTCACCATTATCTAAGATGACGTCTTCTACGACTCTTGCGATAAAGTGTTCACCTTCTTGAGTGTATTTATCGACAGGCCATTCTGCGACTACCTGAACTGGAGTGGTTTCTAAAGCTCCGAGTTTGACTGGATTTGCATAAACCTGCCCTACTTTTAAAAAAAAATATTCTCCGCCAGAAATAGATATCAGGTTAATTAATAAAACAATAGTTAGGACTTTGGAAAAAATACAGTGGTTATCAGCAGTTGCTTCTTTACTCTTCAGAGATTCTAAAATATAAGGAAGATATTTCACCATATAAATTTGCCTTAAATAACTTCCAGCTCAGCCTGTAATGCGCCAGAGGCTTTCAGGGCTTGCATAATAGAAATCATGTCTTTAGCTTTAATACCAATTTTATTAAGTTCTTTGACTAAATCTGCTAAGGATGTGGCTTCTGCGAGTTCTACATATTTAGTGTAGGTGTCACTGTAGTCAATGGCTGAATTAGAGAAGCTTTGAGTGACTATGCCACCACCTGCTCCACTTCCATTTCCAGTACCACTATTATTGTTAATAGTGCTGCCATCAGTTGCGGTATTAACATTTGCGAGAGTGTTAACGAATGGCTGTGAAATATTATTATTAGTTCTAACCGTGATGGATATTCCACCATGGGAAAGTGCTACTGGAGATAGTTTTACATCTTGGCCGACTACGATGGTACCAGTTCTTTCCATGATAACTACTTTAGCTTCATTTTCAGCATTAACTCTAAGATCACCTAATTGAGCTAAGGCTACTATCGGATTATCTCCAGCTCCATTTAATTCTATTTTTACTGTTCTGCCATCTACTACTGCTGCACGACGGTTTAGATTAGAATTATTTATCGCTTCTACTATCTTATTGGTAGTCGCGAAATCAACTTTATCAGTAGTTAGTATTAGACCATTAGCTGTATTAATTTCAGTAGGTAAAGGAAACTCGATTATCCCGCCTTTCGGTATTCTGCCAGAGTTCGGAGAGCCTTCTCTTACTAAGCTGCCATTAGCTTCGATTTCATAGCCTGAGCTTATAACAGGTCCTTGCACTGTCGCATAAACTCGTCCATCAGCGGCTTTCATTAATGATTGTAAAAGTATTCCACCTGTTAGGTTTCTTGCTGTAGAGACAGAGGAAATATCTACGTCAAAACGATCACCCTCTTTTGAATAAGGTCCTATTTTAGCGGTAATCATCACAGCCGCTAAGTTGCCGACTGCTCCACCATTTAATTGTTTAAGTGCAGCTAAGGCAGACTGTCCTGGATTATTTGTATCTAAATTCTTTACGTCGATTTGATTATTAACTAAGAAGTCTTTAATATTTACGCCGAAGTTTTCGAGCATATTTATTTGAGCTAAATTAGTGGCTATACTGTTTCTGTCACCACTATTACTAGGGAGTCCAGCGACTAAGCCATAGCCTATTAAATAATGATCACGAAGACCTTGCACCTTCGTTATATCTTTTACTCTAACGAGAATAGCTGCTGATGGTAAGCTTGCCGATAGGAAAAATAAAAATAGTAAGAGGAGGCGCATCTATTATCTTATTGACCTATTGGGAAAAATATCTATCGGTTAAATATAGGATTTAGTTGTTTTTAAATTTCTTAGCGCTTTGCTTGTCACCAATTGAAATGAAGAAATCATAAGCTTTTTCACAGGCTTGTTCTATAGAAATATTTGTAATGTGATAGATATCATTCGCATGAAATTTATGTGAGCCTTCTTGGTATTCTTCAATTGCAGAGAGCATTTTCATGAAAAAATCTTTAGTCTTTTGCAAATAGAGTTTATCTTTTTTATTTTTAAAAGTATAGTATTTTAGATTGAGATCGGCTAGATAGAAAAGGGTTTTCCAGCTTATGTCTAATATTTTTTCCTCACTAAAGTATTTATAGGATCTTTCAAGGTGATCTTCAGCAATAGGATAGGTGTGTTCATTTAGTACTGCTGGGTTTAGGATTAAAATTCCTATTAATGTTTCAGTGACAGCATTTTGCAAATTAGCTTGAGTTGCTTTGTATAACTTTTTAGCTTTTATTAGGGAATTTAGTGAATCCTCGAATTTTCCGATATTTGCAAAAAGGTCTCCCATTGCTTGATATATATTAGCTTCACCAATTTTATTATCTTCGCTTTTGAAAATCTCTATCGCTTTTTCAAAATAATCTATGGCTACTGCGAAATTTTCTTCGTTTAAATTATGTTTTCTTGCATTAATATTAATCAGACCATAAGCAAGATCTACATATTTATTCGCAACTTCTTCGACATTTCCAAGCTTAGAAGCAAGTTTAATAATTTCTTGAGCTTTAGCTGTAAGATCATCGCTACTACCCTCCATAAGGCATTCTTGAAATCTAATATTTTCGGCTTGTAGCAAGTGGTGAAAACGCTTTAGTTCTTTAAAATATTCACAGGAAGTGTCTATAATTTGGCGAATCTGTTTAGTATCGCCACCATTTTTAATGAGGATTCCAGCAAATATCTGTCCTGCTTGAGCTTGAAAAAATTTAGGTATATTTTCTTTTAAAAGACGCAAGGCCAGTGCTTCGATTTCATCATGCCTACCTTGAATTGAAAGTAATGAAAGTTCTTGAATATCTACATTCAATCTATCAAAGAGGCTGCATTGCATATTTTTTTCTTTAGCACGAGATAGATAGAGTTCTGCATCTCTTAAGTTTCCATTGACCAAGGACTGAGAAGCTAATATTGAGTTAATTAGAGAGAGGGCGATGTTGTTACCGACTTGATTGTAAAGATTAATTGCTTTACTGAAATATTCTTCTTCACCAAACTCGTTTGCATAGAAAAGGTATACTTCAGCAAGTCCATTCCTGTTTTTATCTTTACCGAAGAGTATTTCCGCATCTTCTGCAAATTCACGATTTTTCGTTAATAGAGCTTTAAGCAAGAATAATCTAGCTTTGGTTGAGTCATATTTGGCTTGTTCACTGAATTTAATTAAGTTATCTATCTGCTCTAGGCTAACTAAAGAAATTAAATCCTTACTGAGATGGGCTTCCTGTAAGGAAATTTCTACCGATTTCGCTAAGGTGAGAATCGCAAAGTCGATTTTTCCTTCAGTAATAAGCTCATCAAAAGCTTTCTCTAGAAGCATGTCGGGATCTTCATAGTGTTCATTTGATTTTAAATAATCAGCTCCCCAGTAAACTTTTGAGAGCATAGATGAAAATGCTTTATATACATGACTGGAAATATCATTTTTAAAACGTCCTAATACTGGGCGAATATTACCTTCGAGAAGAAATTCTAAAAAGAGTTTAAAAGGGCTGAAGGACTTACGATCTTTGATCAAATCATAAGCGTCTAAATATAGACCCTGTTTCAGTAATATCTTGGATTTTAATTCCTTTGCATCATCCTTTTCAAAATCAGTCTCAGCTGATTCAAAAAGTTTCAAAGAAGTATCTATTGCTTTAGAAAAATTATCGGTGTAAAAATAATCCCAATATTGTTCTAATAATGTAGACCTAGGTTTTGATTCGGAGAAGTCTTCGTGCATTTAGTAATCTCTTCTTTAAATCTTAACCTAGTAGTCTCAAAAGCTAAAATACCTGAGAAGAAATTTGCAGAACAATCATTAATATTAGCAATTTCATAATTTAAAATATCTTCGTCAATCTCTGAGAATTTCTTTACTAGACTTAGCTTCTTGAAATTGGATTTGCATATTTCAGCTATATCTTTTAATTGTTCAGCTTTTTCATTTTCTTTTATTAAAGCTGATATATAAGAATTATAAACACCGAGGGCACTTACAGTTGACATCATTGTACTTTGTTCTTGCATTTGGACTTCCTTAACTATTTCTTAACCTTCAAATCATGATAACATACTGAACTCGAAAAGTGTAAAAATTTTTAAAATTTTAAAACTATTAGCTATAAATTGCTAAAATTTATCGATTTTCAATATTTTCAGTGATATTCTTGAAATCTAATGATCCCTAGATACTCAAGGCAAGAAATTACTAAAATATGGTCAGAGGAGCAGACTTATCAATACTGGCTAGATATAGAGTTAGCTGTTTTACGAGCTCTAGAAGATTTAGCTAAAGTTCCTAGTGGCACCTTTGAAAAAATTAAGACTGAAGCTAGCTTTAGTATAGAAAGAATACATGAGTTAGAGAAAGATATTCAGCATGATATTCTGGCCTTTTTGACTTGTCTTAGCGAAAATATTAATTCAGAAGAATCTCGCTATGTGCATTTAGGACTCACTAGCTCTGACATTAAAGATACGGCCCTTAATTTAGCGATTAGAGACTCAGGGGTAATAATAGATAATGGGTTTAATGAATTATTAGAAGCTTTAAAATCTCAGGCTCTTAAGTACAAAGGAGTTCCTTGCGTTGCAAGGTCTCATGGTATCCATGCTGAGCCTACTAGCTTTGGGTTAAAGCTATTAAATTTCTACGCTGATATAGAAAGGTCTAAAAAGAACTTTAATTTAGCTTTAGAGGATTTAAGGCTAGGTATGTTTAGCGGAGCGGTCGGGACTTATGCGAATACAGAGCCGGCTGTAGAAGAATATGCTTGTAGATATTTAAGTTTAAAACCAGTGAATATAAGCACGCAAGTAATTAGTAGAGATATATATGCTCATTTAGTAAATTCTTTGGCTGTTGCTGCGACATGTGTCGAAAAAATTGCGGTGGAGATCAGGCATTTACAACGTACAGAGGTATTAGAGTTAGAAGAACCATTTTATGAAAAGCAAAAAGGTTCTAGTGCTATGCCACATAAGCGTAATCCTTGGAAGTCTGAGAATCTCTCTGGTTTAGCAAGATTAATGCGTGCCTATGCCTCGGCCTGCCTTGAAGATATAGTGCTGTGGCATGAAAGAGATATGTCTCATAGTGCAGTCGAGAGAGTCGCTCTGGTAGATGCACTTATATTAATGGACTTTATGCTAAGCCGCATCGCGATTATCATTAAAGAGCTGAATGTTTATCCACAGAATATGATGAAGAATTTAAATAGTTTTGGAGGGGTAATATTTTCACAGAAAGTGCTTCTGAAGCTTATAGATAAAGGGCTTTTGCGTGAAGATGCTTATGCGATTATGCAGAAATTAGCGAAACAGGCTTGGAATAAAGAAGACGGAGATTTTAAAAATTTAGTTAAGCAAGCAGATGAGATTCTTGCACATTTAAATTTAGATGAAATAGAGAGCTGCTTTGACTATCAGCAAGATTTAAAGTATGAAGATTTTATCTTTCAGAGAGTTTTAGGTAGCAGTATCTAAGAGACAGCTGCACAACGTGCAGTTTCAAGGCTGAGGATCTTGAGGACGACGAAAACGCAGAAAATGGAGTTCTGCTATACGCCTATCTGAGAGCCTATCCAAAGAGTAAAAAAGATCTGATTATAAGTTAATCAGACCTTTTTTGATATAAACACTAAATATTATAATTATCTAGAATAATACTCAACGATCATTATCTCGTTAACTGGAACAGGGATAGCTTTTCTTTCTGGGATTTCTGTAAGCTCACCATCGAAAGAATCTTTATCTCTTTTGATGTAAGAAAGAGCATCCACCCAGTTTTTCATAGCTTCTTCTACAGCTGGGATTTTACGAGATTTTTCTTTAAGGGTGATAATGTCACCAGGGAAAAGTCTGTATGAAGGAATATCTACTTTAAAGCTGTTAACTAAAATATGACCGTGAGACACTAACTGTCTTGCTCCAAAAATAGTCGAAGAAAAACCCATCCTCATAACGATATTATCAAGTCTAGTTTCTAAGAGCTGCATAAGGATCTCACCAGTAGGTCCTTTCATTTTTGTAGCTTTATCTACATAGCGCTTAAACTGTTTCTCAAGAATAACTCCATAACTGAATCTTAGCTTTTGTTTTTCTTCTAAAAGGATTTTATATTCAGAAGGCTTAGTTCTTTTTTGACCATGCATACCAGCTCGGTATGGTCTTTTAGCGATGTCGAAAACAGGCATGCCGTTTAAGACTTGACCGTATCTTCTTGAAAGTTTATTTTTTGGACCTGTATATCTAGCCATAGAAAAAACTATGATAACTCAAAAGCTTACTTTTATGCAAAATTTTAATCTTAGTTATAGAATTTCACTAAAGCGTTAAAATTTTAGTATATGAATCTAGTAAAAGATATTAGTAATTATTCAAGCATTACCTGTAATAGTAAGGAAGTTCAAGCAGCTTCAATTTTTGTCTGTATTAAAGGTACTCATGCTGATGGTCATAAATATATAGAGCAAGCTGCGAGTGCAGGTGCGAGTTTGATTGTCATATCGAATGAATTTGCAAAAGCTGAGGGCGTTTTTTTGGATACGATAAAAAAAAATTATCCCCAAGTGGAGTTCTTATTTAGTGACGATACACGTGTGAGTTTAGCTGAACTTGCGGCTAAACTCTTTAATGAGCCAAGTAAGCATATTGATGTATATGGCGTGACTGGAACTAATGGTAAAACTACCGTTACTCACCTAATACAGGAAATTTTTGATGATGAAGGCTGTGCTCTTTTAGGCACAATAGGAGTACGTTATAAAAGTACCGATAAGTATATTGAGCTTGGTAACACTACTCCGCAGTCGAATTTAATTCAAGAGGAATTAAGTAAGGCTTATGCAAGAAATTTAAGAAAGCTCACAATGGAAGTCAGTTCTCATGCCTTAGATCAGAAAAGATGTCATGGTATTGAGTTTAAATACAGCATAGTTACGAATCTGACTCAGGATCATTTGGATTATCACCATAATATGGAAGAGTATTTAATGGCGAAAGCAGAGATATTCAAGCAAACCAAATATGCAGCTATATTAAATCCAGACAATGAATACTTCTCCCGCTTTAAAGAAGAGGCCCTAAGGGCGAAATTAGATATCTGGACTTTTGCGATTAATACTAATGCAGACATTAGGGCTGTTGATGTGAAAATCTCTCAAACTGGTTTAGAGTATGGCTTAGAGATGAGTGATAGGCTCAAGGCTAAATATTTGGCTGTGCAGAATCAAGAATCTGATAAAGCAAAGGCTGATTTAGATTTATTTTTAAAAAAATCTCGCATTCAATTAAAACTTAACGGTACTTTTAATATTTATAATTCACTAGCAGCTTTTTTATTAGCTTTGCTTGAAGGTATTTCTCTGGAATCTTTATTGGAGAAGGCTCCGACTTTGAGAGCTGTGCCGGGTAGATTTGAGACTATTACTGCTGAGTCAAAACCTTTGTGTATTGTTGATTATGCACATAGTCCAGATGGCTTGGAGAATATACTTAAGGGTGCTAGAGACCTTATTTCTAATAGTGAATTTACGCGCTTAGTCTGTGTTTTTGGTTGCGGTGGGGATAGAGATATTACTAAAAGACCTAAGATGGGGAGAATTGCTTATGATCTTGCTGACTTAGTTTACGTAACTTCTGATAATCCACGCTCTGAGGAGCCGAGGCAGATTATCGCAGATATATTAGCTGGTATTCCTAATTTAGAGAAGATTGAAATTATAGAGAATCGCGCAGATGCAATCAAAAGAGCTGTCAGCGCGGCACTAGTAACGGATGTTGTTGTAGTTGCTGGTAAAGGACACGAAGATTATCAAATATTAAAAGATCAAACTATTCATTTTGATGACAGGGAGCATGTTAGAAAAGCTCTGGCTATATAGATTTATTACTAGCAACTATAGGTATCTCATCCTCCCAGAGCAACTGATAAACTAAATTCAGTGCAAGTTCTTGCTGAATTAAATTCATAGTATGTACATT
The DNA here is from genome assembly GCA_947459525.1 of Candidatus Caenarcanales bacterium. Lineage (GTDB taxonomy): Bacteria > Cyanobacteriota > Vampirovibrionia > LMEP-6097 > LMEP-6097 > LMEP-6097. The sequence continues at coordinate 2,559 of CANHDW010000029.1, read as the reverse complement.
GAGGGTTAGTTGATCATTGTGCAATTCTTCTATGAAATCTTTTAAATCATTATCGAGAGTGTCTTTTAGGATTATCTGTTTTACATTGGCTCTGCATATTAAGTCTTTGATGCGTTGATAGGATAATTGATTCGCACAGACTGCATCGTAAATTTGAAAGTTAAGTAAATTCTTAGTGGTAGGTATTTTTTGAAGATGTTTAGGATTTTTGGTAAGAATTATTTTAGTTTCGTTAGCTTCTTCTATGATTTCTAGTAAATGCGAACCATTAATTTTTTCATTAATTCTATAGATTAGAGCTGAGTGGAATTCCCTGAGCCTTACTTCACTTTCTTGAAGCATTTCTCTGATTTCTGCTATAGGAGAATCACTTAGAGAGATTTTAAGCGTTTTTACTGCCTCTAAAGCTTTTTCTATAATATCTTTAATTATTTTAGGATTTAAGACGCAGTCACAGGCTTGAATTGCGTTGTCGTAGCTTTTGAAATAGCTTTGAGAAAGTGAGCTTACGGCATCTGTGTTGTTACCTTCTTCACTACCTAAGATTAATTCACTGTTTTTGCTTATTTTTTCTAAAGCATCTTTTTCGTTAAGAATCAGTAATTTACTAACCTTATGGACTAAGGTTTTGGTGTCTAATGTAAACTTCTTGGAGTTTATGTTCCAAGGTTTATCTTCAAGTAGATCACTTAGAGCTTGCTGTGCTTCGATGATTAAGGTCGTGTCGTGCTTTTCGGTACTCTGTATTAAAGCTTCAAGCCTGGTGGATAATATATCTAAGTCTTCTTCACCTATTTCTTTTTTACTGAGCTTCTCTCTGATTAAGAATTTAGTTTTATCAGCTATCTTGAATGGCAGAAAACTAAAAGATAGTGGGTCATAATCTTTAAAAATATTAGTTAAATAATCAAATTTTTCCTGAATTTTCATTAAGTTGCGGACTTTTCTCTTCTTAAATAATATAAAATTTTCGGTAGGCATAAGCTGATAAACTTTTAATGTGATCAGTAAGCGTATTATTCCCTGCCTAGACGTAGATAAAGGTCGGGTAGTTAAGGGAGTTAATTTTATCAATATAAGGCAAGCTGGTGATCCTGTAGAGCTTGCCCGAAAATATTATGAAATGGGGGCCGATGAGCTCTGTTTCCTAGATATTACCGCTAGTAATGAAGATCGTAAGGCGACTTATGAAGTTATTAAAGCTACCGCTAAGGAGATTTTTATTCCTCTAACTGTTGGTGGTGGAGTCTCTAGCGTGAGTGATGTAGAAATGCTTTTACATTCGGGTGCTGATAAGGTAGGTATAAACTCTGCTGCAGTGCGTAATCCAGAGCTCATTTCAGATGGAGCTAATAATTTTGGTAGTCAGTGTATAGTGCTAGCTGTTGATGTTAAGCGACATGGGAACTCTTGGCGAGTTTATGTTAAAGGTGGCAGAGAGGATACTGGGTTAGATGCTCTTGATTGGATCAGGGCTGGCGAGCAGCGTGGCGCTGGTGAAATATTACTTACTAGTATGGACGGAGATGGTAGTAGGAATGGTTACGATTTAGACCTCGTTAAGCGAGTTACGGAGCTGGTGAGAATACCCGTGATCGCAAGTGGTGGTGCTGGTAATGCTAAGCATGTAATTGATGTATTGAAAGCTGGTGCTGATGCTGCTTTGCTTGCTTCGATTTTACATTTTGGCGAAACCACAGTTCAGGAAATTAAGGCTCACATGAAGGAAGCTGCGATTAGGGTCAGAGTGTAGTATTTAAAACCTAGTATAAAAAAACGTCATTGGAAATGATCTATCTAAAAGACTTTAGGCTCTCATCTGTAATGGTATTAATCCTAAAGTTTGATGCCATTTACGAGTAGCCTTAATGAATAATTCGGTGATAGTTCGCCTAAAGGAGCTAATTCCCAGTACCATTTTTTTTGTTCTTTTACATTTGGTAGATTTTGCTTGATACTAATTTCATAAAGGCTAGATTCTTGAGATATTTCTTTACCTCGTCTGTCAGAAGTATACTTAGAAGTATCACTAATTATTAAAACACTCTTACCTTGCTTTTTAGCATGAGTCATTAATTGCAAATGCTCTTTGATTAACATTTTATAAAAGAAAGAAAATTCTTTTTCATTGTAACTGCCCTTAAATGTTGTCTCGAATAATCGAGTGAAAGTTAAAGGTATTTGTGAAAGCAAGTTTAATGAAATGATATTTTTTGTTTCATTGTTGTGAATAAGTTTTAGAAAAGGGTGTTCCTTGAAATTATTTGCAGAATTAGATCTTTGCTCTGTAAATTCTTTTAGCTTTTCTAGAAAAGAATTTTTATCGTTTTTATATCTTTGAACTAGGAGAAGTATTTCCTCCATACATTGAGTGATATCAAATTCAGAGAAGAATATGTTTGGATAAAAACTTAATTTCTTACGAGCTGATTTTAGAAAGAAGAGATCTGCTAATATGATTTTCTCAAAATTATCAGTAAGAAAATATAGGTCTAAATCATTTCCAAAGCCTGCTCCTAACACCAGTACGTAAGAGCTACCAAATATATTTGCGTCCCT
>CANHDW010000028.1 GCA_947459525.1 Candidatus Caenarcanales bacterium | reverse complement strand
TAAATTAAGATTTACGCCGATATAATACTGACGCTCATATTTACCAAGATTAAGAATTTCAAATGCTCGCCAGTTTTTTTCAGTCTTTTTCAATTCACGCTGTACGCCAATCATACGCTTACGAGTGGTATGAATAGCAAATTTCCCGAGATCAGAACCTATCCATTTACGCCCTAATCTCTCTGCCACAGCAAGAGTAGTCCCTGAACCACAGAAAAAATCAGCGACTATGTCACCTTCATTAGATGAGGCTTTGATAATTCTCTCTAATAGGGCTTCTGGTTTTTGGGTTGAATAACCAGTATTTTGTATAGAATTTCCTTGAACTGGATGTATATCCGTCCAGACATCCCCTGGATTTTTACCTCTCTCCTCCAATGCCTCTGCATCAATACTGTATCGAGCTTCACCTCTTTTTGCTCTTGCAATGGTTTCAGGACTGTATTCTATGCCAATATCATCTCTATTAAAAATATAAGTATCAGATTTAGAATATAAAAAAATAGTTTGATGTTTTCTACCATATCTACTATTTCCACTTGCACCTTTGATAAAAAACCATATTAATTCATTTTGAAATCTCTCCTTCCCAAACACCTCATCTAGAACCAATCTTATATAAGCACTAACCCTCCAATCACAATGCACATAAATACTTCCATCATCTGCTAATAAATCTCTCATTAAGACAAGTCGTTCGTAAATCATGGATATAAAGCTGTCAGAGCCACGCCCCCAAGTATCACGATAAGCAAGCTCTTCTAAAATAGTAGGCTCTTTAGTAAAAGTATCATCACCAATCTCAATATCCATCGAAAAATCAGCACCGACGTCAAAAGGAGGATCTATATAAATTAGTTTAATACCACCCTGTCTTTCGATTTCTTCACGCAGAGGACCATTCTTAAGAGAGGATAAGACTAATTTATTATCTCCCCAAATTAATTTATTAGTCCAGCCTGTAAGCTGACGACCTCTGCCATCCATGCTAATTCCATGCCATTTAAAGAAAGACAAATCTTTAGAGCGGTTAGAGTCTTCTGCCCGTGGCTCATCTACTTGTTCTATAGTCTGAAAAGGTAATACTGCATTAGAGACTTCATGGGTTTTACCATTCCAAACTAATTCTACTTCACGCTTATCTTCAAATAACATGAAGCGATATGAATCTGGCAGAGGGCGACCCTGTTCAAGAAGGTGAATAATATCTCTGATTTCGTTATCTGTTAGCTTCATTGAAATAGTCTTGATTATATATTTAATTTTAAATGATGACAGGGTTTTTATATCTACCTAATAAAAAAATAAAACACCAAATAAGCAAAGCCTATAACAAAGTAATGACTATCTATACGGTCAAGAATCCCTCCCTGAGCCTGAAGTAAAGTACCTGAATCTTTAACCTTCGCTCGACGTTTAATCATGCTCTCAAACAAATCACCCATTTGAGCAATAATCGCCAGAATTAAGCCAAGAATAAAAACTAAAGCCCAATTAAGAAAAGTTGCTTTAAAATGAATGATGTCCAAATATCCCTTCATAAAGCTACCAATCGTACTAATAATGCGGGGATCCAACTGATGTTTACAAAGTAATATACATAGAGCAAAACACAGAGAACCCATAAGCAAGCCAAATAAGCTGCCTTCAATTTTTTTATTTGGACTAATTGTTTTACTAAGAGGAATTAAACCAAAAATTTTCCCTCCCACTAGAGCAAAAATATCATTCAAAGCAACCGAAAAAATAATAGTCAGAAGAAATAAATCACCATGCTCTAAACCTCTAATTAATGGATAAAAAGAAGGTGCTAATCCTAAGTAAATTAAAAGTAATATTGAAGAAATAAAGTGTTCATAATCACGGGAAACACTTAAATCAAGCTTCAGGCTTGAATTTGTTCGTTCAACTACGCGCCCGTTAATTAGCTTCAGTAAATAAAAGCATAAAGTAAACAAAAGAAATATCGTTAAATGAGAAAAGAAAACTACAAAAAAGTATTTTTCATAAAGATCTGGAATTATTAAAGCTAAAACATTAAAAAGACAGACGAAAATTAAAATTAAAGTTCTTGGTACTTGAATCTCTTGCTTTTCAAGCATATTAAAAGCTTCTCTCAGAGCAGCTAAAGAGAATAACAGTACCATAGCAGAGACGCCTAGCTGGCCTCCCCAATTTGCTAGCAATACCAATGCTACAAGCAAAGCTCCAATAATTACTCTATTCATAAATTTATGGAATTCTATATATTACTATTTTAAATGAAGTTTAGTAGAATTTAAGCAATGGAAATCACTAAAAGAAAGTATTTTCTTTTATCCTTATTTTTAAGTTTTTCAATTGCTGCTTTCGTTCAATTCAGGGCTATTTTTGACGCGACAGCGATCAATTCTGGCGTTCGCAATCAAATATACTGGATGGCAAGATTAATGGATTCTAGCCTCTTCCCGAATGATCTAATCGCAGATCATTTTGCTCAGCCTAAAATGATTTCACCAATTTTGGCTGTCATTTATAATATACTGCCTAAAAATATAGAACCAAATGAAATCACGCAACTCATACCTTTAATCCTAGTCATAGTTTCAACGATTTTCCTATTTAAAGCAGCTGAGATACGCTTTGATTGCAGGTATGTTTTTTGGCTCTGCTTTGGTTTTAATGTAAGTATCTGGATGATCGATAATCTAGCTGGTGGTTTACAGAGATCTTTTTTCTATCCTCTATGTTTTTTCTTTCTGTGGATGTTCGCTAAAAGAGCTTGGCTAACTGTTTTTATATCATTACTCATTCAGGCTTTTATATATCCCATAGTATTTATAATTTCCTTGGCTATTCTATTTTTAGATTTAATATATAAAAGACTTATACAAGAAAATATCTCAAAGATACAGCTAATTACAACTATCTCAGGGATAGCTTTTGGAGTTTTAGTAATCTATATTAGATATCTATTCTTCACAGATACACTTGTATCAGGATATCTATACGAAGAACTACTGCTAAAACATTATTTAGTTTATGTTTCACCTACAGTAATAATGATTATTTTGACGCGTTTTTTTTATAAACTCGAAACTAGTTTAATAGAAGATAATTCGATAATAGTAAATAAACTCAGCACTTCGACTAAACACTTTATGAAACATAATGCTAGAGCTATTCTTATCATCTCTGTATTATTTATGAGCTTTAATTTTTGGGACGATAACTTAATTAAAATTAGTAAAAATGAATATAGGATTTATAAATTTATAAAGAACACAGCAAAAGACTCTCTCATATTAGCGCCTCTAAATATAGCTGATAATATACCAGCCCTTTCATATCGCAGTGTTTTAATAAACTCCGCAGCAAAAATGCCAGTCGGTAAAAAATATTCATTAGCCATGAAAGAAAGGCTTAAAGACGCAGAGAGCATATACTCAGCTCACGATATTCAAGTGATGTCTAAATTAATCAAAAAATATGGCATAGATTTTATCGTAATTAATTTAGACGAACACGGAAAAGTTTCTAACGGCAATACTATACTTCAAAGCCTAGCTTCAAGCGATAAAGTGGTTTTTAAAAGTAAGGATTCTGTGATAATCAAAGTGTCAGGTCTTCTTTAAGAAACTGCACGTTATAAATCAGTCTCCTTATGCAAAGGGAGAAAGCATAATTTTCTTATGCTTCTCATAGACTGCTACTTCTGTGATATTAAACTCTTTTAAAATCGCTTCTAGCTTATCATAATTTTTACCTAAATCATGTGCTGCATGAGCATCACTAGCAATAGTAAAGCTAATACCTTTATCTTTAGCCATTTTAATTAAATCAAAATGTGGATACTGCTCCCCAATAGGCTTACGATAACCAGCTGTACTGATTTCCATAGAGAGATCGGCTGCTTTAATAATATCTAAAGTCTCACTATATAAATCTGTTAAATCCTTAGTGGGAAAGAATTTAAAAATTTTAATTAAGTCCAAATGGGCAAGTGAGTCTACTAGACCAGATTTCGCTGTTTCTTGAATCAATCGATAATATTCAATATATAAATCATCGATATTATATTTATCGTACTCACTGATGTAATGAGGATGATCAAAAGGGAAATCAAAAACGAAATGAACAGAACCTAAAATGAAATCCAAGTCATCATAGTGCTTTTCTGTCCATAATTTACCCTCAGCACTAGTCTCGGGATCATTATCTAACTCTATACCAGCGCGCAACTTAAGATCTGGATTGCGTTCCTGAAGCCGCTTAATTTCATTAAAATCAACTCCAGCTTTATATCTGTCATGATCAGTCAACGCTACATCAGTAAGACCAATAGCCCTAGCTCTATCTGCCCATGGCTGCAAGACTTCTTCTCTGTAATGGAGATCATCTCTATGAGCCTGAGGATGGTTATGGTAATCAAACTTTAGCATGATAGTCTTCTTGAACCAGAAGTTCTGCTTCTGGAATAAGTTTTAGAATATCTTTTAAACGAATTATCGGCGTGTAGTGAATACCAAGATCAAACATTCTTGATTCCACCGCTTTAGAAATATCTACAAGCCCTATAACTTGAATTATCTGAGCATCAGCTTCTTCACTAACTTTTCTAATTAATTTCACCAAAGTATCTGAATCTCTAATCTGATCCTGAACTAAACAAACCTTAGATCCCTGTTTTAAAGGACCTTCAATCCATTTAGAATACCCAAACTGCCGAGGCTGATTTCTAACATAGAACGATGTTAATTCTTGTCCCCTAATATAAGCAAGTAAAGCTGTAGTAGATGGTAAAGAATAAGTTATAGATGAATTAGAACCGATCGCCTCTACTTGATCTTGCAAATTATGCAAAATAGCCATGCTTGCAAGAAAAAGCCCTTCGGCAGATAGAATTACTTCCTTAACATCTAGTGCAATATCTGCAATTTGACCATTGGTAAGAATATTATCTCGGCGGAATATAGCACTTTGAGCAAGCTTCTCAAGCAATTTCTGCTTGACCTCGTCAAATCTCATCGAGATTAACTTCGTGTCAAGTCTAAAATCTTGGCTAGCTGAACTATCTGGGTTATCCACTGAAAGAAAATTGTAACAGATTCATTTCGAATTAAGAAATTTTCAGCTATTTCATTAATACCAATTACACACATTTCAAACAAAAAAGTAATACAATTTAATATGGATAAAAATAGATTAAGCACCGAATTCTAAGGTGACCTGATTTGGATTGAAAATAATTTGAGCGTAACAGCTACGATTCAAAAAACTCAAGACCCATTAACCACCATGCAGTACAGCTCGGTTAATGATCTTTTGCCTGCAATGCAGCAGAGCTCAGTTAATGATTCCTTACCTACAAAACCTACAAATAATGAGATACGAAAAAATGATATAACACCAACCACCACGGAGGTCCCTGATCTACGAAAATCAGATGTAGAAAGTATAAAACAGTCAATTAAACAAAAAAGATCTCGACTAAGCTCTTTCAGTAATCCAGATGATGAAAATTGGTCAAAGACTGATCAATTTAAAAAATTTAAGACTAGAGCAGATAGATACTTAAGTTCAAGACCAGCCATATATAATGCGATAGTAACTGCTCTTGGTGATGATTTAGCGGCAACTATGGCTGGCTTACTCCGCAACGTTTCAGAAGGTGTTTTAAATTTTGCAAATGCCTCAGAGGAAGCCTTTAAAGGCTTATTAAAATTCGTACTAAATGTTTCCAGCATTGGTGTTACGGAAAGCATCATCAAAACTGCAGCCAAGCTTACTTTACCTAAACATATGCATGATAACGCAAGAAATATTATGCGTTTGCCATTTGAAAGCCTTTCAAGCAAAGAACTTATAGAAAAAGAACTTGAAAACATTTTATTAACTGGTCCCAGAGATCATTTAAATAATTTTGAATTAATGGAAGGTTTTAGTAAAGAGCAAAAAATAGTTGAACTTTTCAAAGCTAATGAAGCTTTAAAATTCGCGCAAACTTTTAATCCAAATCAAGATGAGATAGAAAAAGTCAAAAAATTCCAACTACGTGTCCGATTCTTTGAAAGTGGTATTAAAGGTAGCTTATGGGCATCTATTCCGTTCTTAAATCGCCTATTTAGAACTCATGTATTAGGAGCAGAAGGCTTCACTGGTCTAAAAGGAGTTCAGGAGACTGAAAAACATACGATGAACCCTCTACAAAAATTAGCAGTGGGCATGTCTCTTGGCTTTGGATTTATTTTCCAAGGAGGAGTAATTGCCTTGAATAAAATGAGTGAAAATGGTAACAAAGTTGCTAATTGGGTTATTAAAAATACAGGTTTCTCACAAGGACTGTTTCCAACTAAATCAGCCATATACTTCAATCAAGGACTAGCCTATGATGCCTCCCGCCTTGCGAACTCACAAGGAAAAGCAGAGATCTTTGAAAGTGGTTTAATCACATCATTATTCACTCCTATATTATATTTCGGAGATATATTTACTCGCTTTATTGGTAATATGGCTGATAAAAACTTAGCCAAAAAACATGGTATCGAAGAAGGTATATTAGTTAAAAAAGACCTTAATCGAGAAGGTTTATTCGGTACTTTCAATAAATACTTCCCTCCCGAAATCAGTCACGGCGAGATGATACCTAAAACAGATCACAACCCAGACCTCAAACGTGATGCTAAACTAGCTCATGCTGACATGACTATCTCTAAGATACTATTACACTCTCTAACTGTCTTTGCGACAAGAATATTTATCAATAAACAGACTAAATCTTTCGCTAAGAGTCATGCCTAGCTTTATGAAACATAAAACCTGCTTGAGCTAAGTCATAAACCCATTCATCAAATAAAAACTGATCGACCCTAGATTCACCATACTGATAGACAGCGACATTTAGAGCTTTTTGCAACAAGTTAGCTTGACCTAAACCACTATTAAGTTCTATGACAGCTAAATCTAAATCAATATCCTTTTCTATACGACTAGAATTTTTAGCCTTCACTTCTTTAATTAAAGTTTCCAATTTAATTAAAGACTCAGCCTGAGACTTACCTGAACATAGAATAACTTTTTCACCTTTGAAATTATAATAGTAATTAAGTCCACCAAAGCAGTTTTCTTCACAAATAACTTTAAATTTTTTCAAATCACTGTTTATCCATTCTTCGCTATCAACCTCATAAACAGTAGATTCTAAATTTTCAGAAAATTCTCGACTAACATAAAGATATGGAATATAGTCAAAGAGACCATTTAGCATAAATATATTGCTAAAATCACCATCCAAATTATATACCTTTATCTCATTTTTCCTAGCATATTCTTTAGCATGCTCTGGAATTGCTTTTTTAAGTATATTTTCTCCATAATGATCTAGGAGTATCTGTAATTTATTAGCAAAATATGGAGGCATAATAAGTATAGGTTCACCGTAAAATAATTTCGCTCCCTGACCGGCATTCACGGTTACCTTACCAGCGTTCACAGAGAATAAATATCCCTTAACTCCAGTTAAGCTCTGGAAACTACGCATGGCAAAGAAAAGCTCAGGAGCTGGATATTCAGTATTAATAACTAAACCAGCCTCTAAAAAGCTATCCACAAGCTGTTCATAGAAAGCTTCTTGAATAAAGGCTTTAGCATTATTAGGAACGAATTCTTGCATCACCACATCATCAGTGCTTGAATACTCTAAAATAAAATCTAGAATCTTTTCTTTATCTGTGCGAATATTCAGCCTATCACTGATACCCCTGCCACCAGATTCTTTACTGGACTTCAAAAGCCATTCATCTAAGTGTCCAGCCTTCAAACGAACTAACTCTTCGCTAATATAAAGAGATAATTCTGTTTTAGTTTTAAAACGATTCTGCTTAAAGTTAATCTGAATCAAAGAATTAATTTGTGCTTTCTCTAAAATCGCAGCAAGCTCAGTCTTGGCATACATTTGACGCATATTAAGATACGACCAAACTTCTGGGACTTCTATCTCTTGCGTAAACCCGCTTATATACTGTGAGTGAGTATGAGCTGACATCGTAATATCTGGATCTGGCAGTCCAAGTAACGGCTCCAGCAATACTACCGCATGGACAAAGCCATATTCATTTAACTTAAACTTTTCATGTGAATTTTCAAATGGTGCAATAAACTCAATGCCTTTATTAAAGAGTTCTTCTACTTTAAATGAAGTATAAAGCTGTCTAATTTTCCCTTCTTCAGTAAGATATGGGGTAAAAGCAGTAATAGTCGTAAAAGTACCACGATTAAGAGTATCTGCTTTAGCCTCTCTAAATATTGGAGACCTTAAAACTAAAGGTAAATCCCAAGAGTGTTTTCCTGGGCTACTAATACCTACTATGTAAATAATCTTATGCTGAGCTGAATTTAAACCAAATAGTAAATCAGCTCTAGCAGTATCACCTTTGATAATTACTGGCAAAGGATGCCTGTCATGGTAATTTCTAACGAAATTTCTTAAAGCCCTCATGCAGTCCCAGAAACGCTCTTCTATACAGATAGTTTGATGTTGATAACCAATTGGTATCAAACCATTTTCATAATCACCGATTAATAAATCTCTATAAGCCTGAGAAGTCTCCTGCAGAACAGTATATTCCGAAACCAGCTTCCAGAGAAGTTTATAAATATTAGCACCACTAGCAGCACTTAACTTAAACATTTTCTCTCTAAGTTTATTTGATAAATAATATTCATTATCAAATCCATAAACTTCACCAGCAGAAAGTCTATGAAAAGCATAAGGAGGATAATCTTCTTCATGAATATTTAGATATTGGTCAAAGAAAATACCTAACTGATTAATCATTAAATTATGATCAGCGACTGAAATACTAAGAGCAACTAAAAAATTATAATAAGCTAACTCAACAAAAGAAGTAGCTATCTCTAGCCCTTCGTCACCTAGCTTAAGTTTCAGAGCATCAGCCAATTTAGCAAATAGACCCTTACTACCTTGATGATCTCCAAAGATATTAATAAACTCAGCTTTAAGCTCAGATTCATTTTGAGCAATACTCAAACTAGAACATAGTGTTAAAACTTCAGGGACGAATCCCGACAAGTACTTAGCAAAGACCTCTAACAATGCAAGTAGCTTAGCTGCTTGACTGATCTTAGTTTTCAATTCAGCATGAGAATTAACAAGCTCTAAATATTCAGCACAATACAAAGGAATCAGATTAGTAATATGATGTATTTCTCTATACTGACTTAATTCCTCTTTAAAATTATTTAGTGCCTCTATTTTATAAACTCTAAAAGCATTTTCCTGCTTAGCTTTCGCTCTTAAATCTATACTCTTAAAAGCATCAGTACTGATTAGATCAGCTTCTTTAGTAGAGCCAGCCTGCTTCACTATTCGACTACTACTCTCTATAAATATAGCTTCCTCGCATCGCACATATAGCTTAAGTACTCTTTCATTAAAATCTTTAAATAATGAACTTACATAACTAATATTTTCTTTACTCTCACCATTTAGAACCCAGCGCCCACCTAAGATTAACCACTGCTCGAAACTTAAATTATGATTCCAGTAATCATCATCGCTTAGACGAGCATCTTTCATTCCCTCTAACTTACTTAAAGTACAAATACTATGTTCGTATCTTTCTAAAACCCTCATAGAGACAGAACTCTTTTTCGCTGATTGATATTTCTGTTTTAGAATATCTTTTTTTAAATCTATATATTTCTTAGTTTCATTAAAGAAACTCTCATAGATTTTAGCTTCACTCTCGTCAAGTGACTTCTGTAGCATAAATTTAATATGTAATTTCGCGAAAGTTCCTTCCTCCTCGACTTCCTCTGCCCATTTATCATATATACTTTGAGCTACCATATGGCTAGCCACAGTACCACCCAGCGCAAGCCATTCTTTAGTCGAATCATAGTCAAGAAAAGGCTTTTTAGCCTGCTGAGGATTATCAACTAATATCATTAATGAATCTGGATTACGCATCTTCATTAATGTACGTAATTTTACTAAATTAGTTAAAAGACTAATCAATTCAGTATGATCAGAGTTAAGCTGAATAATATCTACGCCTTGATAAGCTAGGAATGGGTTTTTATAAAAACCTTTTTTATAAGTCTCTAAATATTTAATCTCTGGGCTAATTTCACGTAATTTAATAAGAAGCTGTGCAGCATTACTTTCATCAGTCTTCTCTAAATTACGCTTAATCAAAGGCCATTTTTCTATCTGAGAGCCATAAGTCATCAATGAAGCAATAATCTGCTCACGATTAAGTGGCTGCTCTAATTTTATTAACTCAACAGATAACTTATCTAAAGCATCATCTGCAATATTTTTAAATTCACCAGACATGAAAATATCAGGGTCTACATAAGGATCAAAAACCTTTATTTCTTTAGGAAGCTCATGGTTAGTGATCTGCTCATGATAGAAAGATTCTACTTCTGCAAGCGAAGTATTTTTAATAAAACGCTTCTGCTTTAATAAAAGAGCCATTAAATACTGATTAGCATTCTCTCTTTCATCAGAGACATTACCTTTATAAGAAGCATTTAACGCAATGCTAATGTCCGGATAAGCTTTCACTGTGCCATTTCTTGAATTAGCTGCATCTATAGCTTTATTCATCAGCTCTATTCTTTGAAATATACCAGTCTCATTAATAATCCTAGAATATTTTATTAGCTCAGCGAAAAAAGCCCCCTGCTTATGTTCTGGCTTATTATCATTTAAAGCATGAAGAATAAATAAGGGCTCTTTAGTAATACAGTAGCCTGTAGATGCCATAGTTCCGTGTTCCATAATGTGGATGCCGACTTTAGCATTATCTCTTGAATTAATGGTGTCTCTTACTTGATAACCATCTATGTTAAAGCTCTGAAAAACCCCCTGAAAACTAATCGCTTTAGAATACTGTATAGCTCTACAGGTATTTTCTATAACCTTCGCAGAACCAGCACTAGAGCTAGAATCAAAGAAAGAGTTTTCAGTTTCACTCACTAGATCTATATAGTTTTTACCAATATTAAGAGATTCTTTATCATCAGCTCCTAATATACGTCCCATTAAATTAGTTACAGAAGAAACGACATTTTTACCAAAATCAATCCTAGATGGAGCTACCGTAAAATTAAAATAGTAATCAGCATGTACAGACCTATCAGTCTCGACTATAACCCTCTCTATATCAGCTCCAGAGAGTAACTCTTTATATATACTAGAATCAAAATATCTAAATTTCGTTTCAATAAACTCTTTAGTAAGTTTATAATCTATCTCACCTTTAAGAAAATTACTGTATTCACTTACCTTGGCACTAGGACTTAAGTCTAGATTATTCTTTAACTGCAAGTATCTTTCTTTACAGTAAGCAAAATGATCTTCGCTCTGGTGCTTAATTAAAGCTAAGCTAGCAGTATCTTTTTCCGCGTCTCTATAAGTAGATAAGATTTCTAGAATTACAGAAAATTTATCCGCTTTGGTTTTTAAAATTTGAATATCTAAATCATCCTGTAACTGATAAAGATCAAAAATTAATTCAGCAGCATTTAATATAAGCTCTTTATAGTATGTTTTTCTAGCCAAAACCATTTCATAGCTTAATTTCTGAGCTGAAGCATAAGTGGAAATTTCATCCTTAAGTAATTTAATAAAATCGTCTATTAATGGACCAAATAAAGTCGTTTCTAATTGATAATGAAATACCTTATTAACGGCACTAGCATTCTTTATAGCAGTGTAAAGTCCCTCAGCAAGACTAATAGCTAAATCTTTAGCATTCTGCCATTTAATACTAGGCGTACCAGTCTCTGGATCAGTAATTATAGAGATCGAAGCATTCTCAAAGAAAGAATCAACCATATCAGCTACGTGAATGAAATCCTGAGTTACAAAAGTATAAGGAATAGCTAAAACTCTCTGTTTCAAAGAATTTTCATCATTCTCAACATAAAGATTCTTACCTAGTAAAATCCTTGCAATAATATGCCCTGATCTTTCTGAAAGTCTCTGCACATAAATCACAGACTTCTTATTAATAGCGGGGGTTTTTTCAGCAAGCTCAATAAGGTCAAATATTTTCAAATGTAAATTTTTATCAAAATTACTCAAAGCCTCCACTAATTTTAGATAAGAACTTCTTTGTTTAATATTCTCGTAAATAAAGTCAGTGAGAGTATCAGAGAATTCTTGAATGAATTTTTTAAGCTGGTTAACAGCTTTCAGTATCCTAGCTCGTGGAATCTCACTCTGCTTTAGAATAAAGCTTAAATCATCAAGAATAATATTTAAATCTAATTTAGCCGTAGCGAAAAATTCTTCTTTCAGGGACAGAGATACAGAATTTTCATTTTTTAAAGCATCTTTAAATTCATCGCTTAACTTAATATAAAACTGATAAATTTCTTTACTAATAATAGTTAGCTTCTCTGTAATGAATTTAGAAGTCTTCAGTATTCCAGCATTAATTAAAATAGGTCCCTGTTCATGAGCGACTCTCGAACCACGCTGAGCAATTAAATCAGAACCTAAATGCTTAAGAGCTTTCTCTAAAACCTTATAATAAGTCTTTGCTCTCTCTTCATTGTAAGTATCAGTGAGGCTATTAAATAAGTCAACTGAAGCCATCCCCGAAAAAGGGTCATCAAGATGCTTTGCGTAAAGTGCTTCTAACTTTTCTATGTCATAAGCCTGCGTGCCTGTTAAGGAACGATTTCTAAGAATCTGTACTAAAGTAAATTCTTCTATCTCTGTTAAATTCTGTTTGTTTTTTTTATTTTTTAAAACCGTCTCTATAAAACTACTTAGATGAGCCCCTGCATCATAATACTTAGTAGTCTTCTTATCTGCTTCAAGAAAATTTAAAAGCTTCTTTAAATCACTTTCATTTATCTTAGAAATAAAATCATAAAATTTACTATACAGAAAATCCTGCTCCTTAGACTTTCTCAGACTCGCATAATAGAAGGCATATAGATAGAGAGGTGAAAACTCTGCTTTAATCTCGCTATCTATGTGTAAGATATTGGTTTGCGAATCATAAAAGAGAATATGGTGTAAACGTTCTGAAACCCTTATATCTACTGAAGAGTCTAAAGTTTTAAAGAATACACTCAGCTCTGGAGAATTTCTTAAAAACTCATTTAAATCTTTAACGAAATTAGCATCTAGGCTTCTAGAGCGAATTTTCCCCGTTATTATCTCTAAATTATAATCCTTAAAAGCATTACCAAGACTTGGCTCCCAATGAGTGAAACCTGGATCTATTAGTGATTCTTTGGTGAAGATATAAAGCTCTATCATGCAATTAAGACAAAGAACCTACGGAAATTTCTACTAACTAAGCTTATTTCCCTTGGCTTCTTTAAATAGATTGTACTTGTAGAATGGGGAGAAGTAAAGAATTTAAAGATATGGAAATCTCTGTGAATTTATCAGTGTTAGTATAAATTAAAGCAATGTCATTTCTGAAGTTAAATGAAATAATAAAAAAAATAAATCAGCTCCAAGAATTTCAACCAATTAGCCACGAAGCTGAGTCTGCTTTCTGGAAAAAATTTAGACTAGAATATAATTATCATTCTAATCGCATCGAAGGTAATACTTTAAGCTACGGTGAAACCGTCAATTTACTTGAAAGAGGAATCGCTTCAGAAAAATCTTTCAGAGACAATCTTGAGATTAAAGCTCATGATTTAGCTTTAGAAGAAATTAAAGAAAGAGTTGAAAATATAAAGGCTGAAAACTTTAGTGAAAACCCGCTCTCGCATAAATTTATACGAGAAATTAATAAAACAATCCTGAAAGAACCTTTCTATAAAGAATGCTTGGGTTTTAATCGCGAGAAAACTAAAAGAGAAATTAT
>CANHDW010000027.1 GCA_947459525.1 Candidatus Caenarcanales bacterium | reverse complement strand
GAAAAAATACTATGTATCAATAATCTGTGATAAAAATATTAGTTGTAGTTAAAAAATTCCCTTCTACTTTTCTCAATTATTGGTTTGATTTTTTAATCAACTCTACTATTGCGTTATACGCCTCTAAAGTTTTTCCTGTCGTTGTAACTAAGCCAGTACCAGTTTTAACTAAGTTACCAATCGCATTAGGGCAGAAAATCATTAAACCTACTGCTAGCATAGCAGTCATAGAGCCCCACTGTTTTAGATCGTCAGTACTAATATTTAGATCCTTTAAAAACTTATTTGCTCTTTCGTTATAGTTGCTGTTAGCAGAATCTGGCTTTGCTAGTACCTCTTTTAGCATTTTTAAATCAGCGACATTAATTAAGTTACTCTCTAGAGAGTTCTTCAACTCACTCAGTAATTTTGTTTGGGCTTTTTCTCTTGCTGTGACTTTCTCTGCTGGGTAAGATAATTTATTAGCTTCTGTCAGCTCTTGTTCAAAAGTCTTTAACAGGTTGTTTACTATTTTCAGTCTAGCTGGTTCAGGCTGCTGATTATCTATGCTATCTGGTGCTGAGTGAGATTTTATAAGATTATCAATACCATCGTTTATATCTCTCAGGGATGTACTATCAGCCCCAAGACTCTTATTTATATTTTGAGCATGAAGACTCATTTCGTTACAGGTTATGTTTTTATCAGCTTGACTGTATACAGCACATAGAATTGTTTTCAGAGTAGCCTTTTCACCTTGACTTAATTGAGATACAGCATCAGTAAATTTCTTCTCATCAGCAAGATTTGGAAAAATATTATTTTGAAATTGATCTAGAGTGGCTTGATTTACAGTCCCCCCGACTTCTCCTGAAATGCTATCAATGCGTTCTAAAAGTATCTCTAATCCTTCTTTGCTTTGAGATAATTTAGCTAAAGCTGGTGATGCTTGTTGAATACTTTTCACAAAATTTTCTACATCATCCGCAATAGAAGCTTTATTTGACTGGCTGGCGTCAGAAGTGGCTTGAGTAACTACTTCAGTAGTGACTTCTGGAGTCTCACTTTTCGGCTCAGGTGGCTTCTTTAATTCTCCTGTAATTTTATCTCGTAATCCTAATACAGCTGTCTCTGAAGTATCAATATTTATGCTATAGCCAGAGAGTCTATTTTTGACTAATTCTAAGGCTTGGTTTGCAAGTTCTTGTGCAGGCGTGGACACGATATCGCTACCCCAAGCACCATCCTTGCATTTAAACGTCATTTCCTTACCATCTGGATTTGCTAAGCCATCCTCTATTAAGAATTGTTTTACTGCATAAATATTTTTTGCTAAATCATTTGCGACTTCTCTTACGAAAGGAGCTACAGTAGAATCTTTCTCCGCATTATATTTATCAAGATTTCCTCGAACTTTTTGTTGAGCTTCTGCATCAGAATCATTATTAGCAGCCGTTTGTAATTTTCCGACCTCTAAATTTATTAAACCATCAATAAACCCTGTTACGACCGTAACCATCTCAGCATGGTTCGGCTGCTGAGCCGCCGCCCTACTAATCTGCTCAGGAGTTTTACCCTTGAGATAAGTTACTCTGTCTGGGTCAATTCGTGTAATAGTAGGACTGATAACCATCTGAATTTTAAATTAAAGGACTTCCATATTTAAGCTTCCACTTAGATTCTCTAAGTACAGAAGTCCAATGTATTAATACAAAACTTGATGTGGGATGATTTTGATATTTATTTTTGAATGTTCAATAATATTTTGTGATTTTTAGATTTTATCTTGCAATAAAAACAAATATTTCCTGAAATTTCGCAAAAAGAAACTTAAACGTGATATATCTCTTAAGGAAGAATTTAAAGATTAATTTTTCTAAAATAAAAGTCTTCCATATTTAAAGTTTAAATTTAGGAAGCAATGGAACAGAATGGCTACTAAAAAGAAACCCGTAAGCGAAAAGAAGACAGAAGATTTTAAATATTTAGTTATAGTTGAGTCTCCCGCTAAGTCTAAGACTTTAACTAAGATACTCGGTAATGAATATTTAGTTAAATCGAGTATCGGACATATTCGTGATTTACCAGCTAAGGGGCTAGGTATAGATATTAAGAAGGACTTTGAGCCTAGTTATGAAATCATGGTGGGTAAAGAGAAAGTAGTAGATGAATTAAATGATTTTGCGAAGTTAGCTGAAAAGGTTTATCTCGCGAGCGATCCGGATCGTGAAGGAGAGGCTATCGCTTGGCATTTAGAACAGATTCTAAAGTGTAAAAAATCTAACATCACAAGAGTTACTTTTAATCAGATCACTCCAGATGCGGTGCGCAGTGCTGTAGCGAACCCACGTGATATAGACATGAGTTTAGTAAACGCTCAGCAGGCTAGAAGGATTTTAGATAGATTAGTCGGTTATAAAATCAGTCCCATACTGTGGCGTAAGATAGGCGGCAGAAGTGCTGGTAGAGTGCAGTCCATCGCCGTGCGTTTAATCTGTGAGCGTGAAGAAGAGATTAAAAATTTTATTCCAGAAGAGTATTGGTCATTAATTTCTGATGTTATAGAGCCGAATAAAAACCCGAATAACTCTAAGGGAGAGAATTTCGAGATTCGTTTAACTCATGTAGATCATAAGCGTGTTATTAGCCCTAATAAAGAATATGATTCTAATAAAAGTTTCGTCATATCTTCTAAAGAAGAAATGGATAAAATACTTGGGCGTATAGATGCAGCCAGCCTCGCTGTAACTCATATCGGCTCTAAGCCGAGTACTAAAAAATCTAAACCTCCTTTTAAAACCTCTACTTTGCAGCGTGCGGCGAGTAACGCGATGGGCTATACCGTGAAGCGTACTATGCAGATAGCTCAGAGCCTTTATGAAGGGGTGAAGATCGGTAAGGGTTCAGCTGAGCAGGTAGGTTTAATTACTTATATGCGTACTGATAGCTTAAGAATCGCTCCAGAAGCACAAGAGGCAGCTAAAGAATATATTATTAATAAGTATGGTAAGGATTATTATCCTGAGATACCTAATATTTACGATAAATCTAAAAAAGCGAACGAGCAGGATGCACACGAGGCTATCAGACCTACTTATGTAGATAAAGATCCAGAAAGTATTCGCGAATATTTAAGTGATGAGCAGTATAGGCTCTATAGATTAATCTGGCAGAGGTTCTTAACATCGCAGATGTCTGAGATGAAGTTAGATATTAAATCTATGGAAATCGCTTCTGCTGATAAGCTTTTACAGTTTAGAGTTAGCCAGAGTAAGGTTATTTTTAAAGGTTATTCCATCGTTTATGGTAACTATGCTGAGCAGAGTGAAGATAACGAACTCAGTGAGGAAAATGTGAAGTTCCCTGATTACATGCAGGAGGGTTCACCGGTTAAGGTTCTTGCTAATAAGCCATCTCAGCATTTCACGGAAGGCCCACCTAGATTTAATGAAGCGAGCCTCGTTAAGACTCTAGAGGAATTAGGGATAGGCAGACCATCTACCTACGCACCGACTATCTCTACAGTTTTAGATAGAAATTATGTAGAGAAGGTGAATACGGCTGGAGCCCTTGCGCCGACTAAATTAGGTATGAGCGTAAATGAGCTTTTAGTAAATCATTTCGGACAGTTTATTAACACTGATTTCACTTCGCAGATGGAAGCTGATCTTGACATGATCGCTCATAATGAGATTAAGTGGCAAAAGGTTTTAAAAGATTTTTATAAAGGACCTGAAGATGAAATAGCCCCGCCTAAATCATCTAAGAAAGCAGCTTCTAAAGCTGTTACTAGTAAAGCTTCTGCTCCTGTTGAGACTAAGACTGTTGAAGAGCATATTCCACTTGGCTTTGAGTCTGCTGTTAAGAAAGCTTCTAAAGAGATAGAAAGTGTAGTTATAGAGACAGAGCATGAATGCCCTACTTGCGGAGCGAAGATGCACCTGAAGAGCAGTCGCTTCGGGCCTTTCCTCGGCTGTTCTAATTATCCAGATTGTAATACCATCGTTAATTTAACGAAGGATGGTAAGCCCGCTCCAGAGGATAGACCTTATACAGTTGAAAACTGTCCTACCTGCAAGAAAGAGCAGTCTCTAGTTATTAGGTATGGTAGGTATGGCGATTATATCGCCTGTGTTACTAAGGATTGTGGGTATACATCCCCTCTGGTTAAAAAGACTGGCGTACACTGCCCTAGAGAGGGCTGTGGTGGCGAAATCGTGGAGAAGAAGTCACGCTTCGGTAAAATGTTTTATGGCTGTAATAAATGGTCTGTAAATAACTGTGATATGGTCTTCTGGTATCCTCCTATAGATATTAAATGTCCGCAGTGTTCTAAGCAGATGATGTTTAAGTCTTTAAAGAAGGGAGATAAAGTCGCCTGCTCTGATACTAAGAACTGTGGATATAATAGGCTTGCACTTGTCGAAGAGATAGAAAAATACGCTAAAAAGTCTGATCCAGAGGCTCCAGAAGAGCAGAAATCTGTATTTAGTCTGTAGGGGGCGTTGCACGCAACGCAGAAAATGCAGTTGTGTAGCGGACGACGAAAACGCAGAAAATGGAGTTGTGCAGCGGTCTCGTAATTTTATTTTTCCTTAACCAAACCTTAGATAAGCCTAGTCATACTATCTTAGGTAGTTAAAGGCTTCTATTGTTGAGGCTAATGTGTTGGATTGAAATTGAAGGTTTACTCTAGTGTTTCTGACGTATTTTTGGATTAAATGATTATTTTTTTACTTTAACTATATAGAATGTTAGATAGTAACCGATTAATAAGATAGCGCTCAGATAAAAATAAGTAGGAGACGAGATGGAAAATATAGTAGATGAATTTAAAAAATATGCAAAGGAACTGGGTGTTTTATATAAGACGAAAAGAGAACTCGACTCCCTTATAGAAAAATACGAGGAAAAACTTAAGAAGCTTGGTAAAAACTTAGAATTAGCTGATAGTTTCGAGTCTTCGTTTAATTCTAATTCTGCTTATTTAGCTAATCCATAAAATCTCGTTTAAGTGAAGCGTAATTCTTAATTAATGTTCAGTACCTAAAAAAAGATTACGCTTGATGGATTCTTTATTTAATTCCTGAAGGCACTCATAGAAATCAAAACTCCATTTTCCTCGGTTTTTTACAGCTGCCTTTCTGTATCTGTCTCTAGCTTTTAATAAATAGGAATCAGTCCAGTCCTTTATTGGACCCTTAGATTCGATAATTTCTTCAAAATTTTCTAAAAGCTTAGTAAGCTCTTTACTGTCATTATCGGCCATAACTATATTCTACAAGAGAATGGTAGTTTTCCGATTAAGGCTAAGACTTCTCTAATCTAATATACCTAAATATTAGCGTTTTTTAATCTTGCTTGGCGGAAAATCCACTTATTCCTCTTGCATAGACCAAGAAATTTTGATATAATTAGAAAAATAACAAATTTCCTTCTTTCGAGAAGGATTTTTTATTTTTATGACCTTTTTATCTTTTTATCCAGCGGTCGAACAGTTTTCTTTATATACGCCTGTAATGCAGCAGTATTTAAATGCTAGGCTGAACCTGCAAGAAGGTGCTGTGTTACTTTTTAGAATGGGAGATTTTTATGAGGCATTTTTTGATGATGCCAGAATTATTTCACGTGAATTAGATATTACGCTTACAGCGAGACCTGAGACTAATCATCCAGAAGGGAAGATTCCTATGGCTGGTGTGCCAGCAAAAGCGGTAAAGCCTTATATTGCAAAGCTTTTAGAGAGAGGTTATAAGGTCTCCATCGCAGAACAGATGGCTGATCCTAAGACTTGTAAAGGTTTAGTGCCGAGAGAAGTTTGTGCGACTTATACTGCTGGAACTTTATCTGAATTAGATTTATTAAAATCTAATGAAAATAATTATATTGCAAGTATATTTGCTAAGCCTAATTCTGTGGAATTTGGTTTAGCTTATGTGGATCTTTCGACTGGAGAGTTCTATATAACGGAGCTTAAAGAGCATCAAGTCGAATCTGAGTTATTTAGAATTAAGCCTTCTGAGCTTTTAGTTCCTAGTCGCAGAGGTGAAAAATCAGATCTGCATATAGAAAGACCTTTAGAGGCGATGTTTAGTTTTAAATATCCTTATTCGCACTATGATATTAAGAATTTTAATGCCGATTTAGCTTTTTCTCATATTAAACGTGAATTTAGATTACAGCAGTTATCTCATGATTTAAAAGAAAATTATTCTAATGCTTTGTGTGCGGCAGGGGCACTTATCGAATATTTCGCTGAGACTCAGAAGGCTTTGTTTTTAAAGAACTCTGGAAAACTTTTTGATAATTTGAAAACTTATCAGGCTGGAGAATATGTTTCTTTAGACGTTAGCACTCGTCGAAATCTTGAATTGACGCGTTCTTTGTATACAGGTAAGGTAGAGGGCTCTTTGCTATCTGCGATAGATAGAACGAATTGCAGTCTGGGGAAAAGGCGGCTGAGCCTTTGGCTAGAGCAGCCTCTCTATGATCTTAAAACTATTCAGCTTAGACAGGAAGCTGTTCAGGCTCTATATAATACCCCCGATTTAGAAGCAGATCTTTATGATATCTTAGCTGAAATGCCTGATTTAAGCAGGCTTTCTCAGAGGCTCGCCTTGGAGACTATTAACCCTCGTGAGCTTCTCGCTCTTAAAGACTCTTTGTTAGTGTTTGAAAGGCTTTCACAAGTTTTCTCTGAAAATTACCAGAGATATTATTCTGAAAAAAATGCCACAAATAATTTAAGTGAGTTATTTCAGTCACCATATTTTGAGATTTTTAAAACGGTGCCTAGAGAAGTAAAGGATTTCATTTCTGAAATAGAATTTCAACTACTAGATAATCCAAGTGTCTTTATTAATGAAGCTGGGATATTTAGAAAAGGTGTTAACCCTGAATTAGATGAGCTTATCTCTTTAATGGAAGATGGAACTAAGTGGCTGAATGCTTATGAAGAATCTTTAAGAGAAAATACTGGTATTAAAACCCTGAAAGTCACTTTTAATAAAGTACATGGTTACTATATTGAAATATCGAAAGCGAATCAAAAATTAATACCAGCAGAATTAACTGTCAAGCAGACTTTAGTTAATGCTGTTAGGTGTATGAGCGAAGAGCTTAAAGCTTATGAGACTAAAGTCTTTAATGCTGAATTTGCTAGGATCTCCTTGGAGAATCGCCTTTATGTAGAATTGCGTACGAAGTCGGCGATTAATGTATCTTTGTTTAAGGCTATTGCTAATGCTATTGCAGATTTAAGTGTACTTATTTCATTCTCGATTATCGCTAGGGAAAGGAATTATGTTCGTCCTTATATCGATGATTCAGATGTTTTATTTATAGAAGCTGGCAGGCATCCTGTTCTAGAGCAGAAGCTTGGACTCGGGAAGTTCGTAGATAATGATATATGCTTAAGTTCATCTAGTGAAATGGGTTTTAGGTTTATTTTACTTACTGGGCCAAATATGGCTGGTAAAAGTACTTATATGCGGCAAAATGCTCTGATTATTTTGCTTGCACAGATAGGTTCTTTTGTCCCTGCTGCTAAAGCTAGAATTGGGCTTGTCGATAGAATATTTACACGAATTGGTGCTAGCGATGATTTAGCTTCTGGGCAGTCTACATTTATGGTCGAAATGAATGAAGTCGCTAATATAGTCAATGGTATGAGTCCTAAAAGCTTTCTTGTATTGGATGAAGTCGGTAGAGGTACTAGTACTTATGATGGTATTTCTATCGCGTGGGCGATTATTGAGTTTATAGTTGAGCAGGTCTGTCCTCGGACTATCTTTGCGACACATTATCACGAATTAGCTCAATTAGAGAAACAGCATAGTGGCAGAATTATGAATGCACAGATGTCAGTTTCAGAACCTTCTATAGAAAATCCGCAGATAGCTTTTTTACATAAAGTGAAGGCTGGTTCAGCTACTAAAAGCTATGGTATAGAGGTGGCTAGGTTAGCTGGCTTGCCGCAGGATATATTAGATAGGGCTATTTTAGTGAATCAACAGCTGGAACGTAGTTTATCCCTTCCTGCACCTAATATGGCTTCGAAAAAAATAAAAGAAATAGCATCTAAGTCATCTCTGAGGCAGGAATCTGCTGATTTTCATCTTAGACCTCTATTTAATTGGAAAGCAAAAGAAAAAGCTGATAGGCTATCATAGATCTTAGTTACTTGAAATTTATGCTTGCAAGGTTTTTTAATAATGTTTTATGGGGTAATTCGATCGCCCTTGCCTGGACTTGGGGAATAGGTTTGTTCTTTTCAGTGCAGATGGCTGTGCAGTATGGCTTTACTGCTTTAGTCGCCTATGTTACGGTGAACGCCTTGGGACTCGCTCTGTTCGGAATAGTTAACGAGTTTATAGCTAAAAAGTATAAGACTGCTGAAGATTATGAGAGAGCTTTTCTGAAAAAAGCCCAGAATTTTAAATTCCCCTTTTTCTTTTATCAGTTTGTCGCCATTACTTTAACTTTATTTGCCTGTCTAAAGTACGTGACTTTACCATTAGGTATCCTTTCATTTTTAGTCGCCGTAATGTTTATAGGTTCGACTATCTTTTTGGGAGAAGAGTTTAAGATTGATCGTATAAAATATAGCCATGCTTTTTTAGGTTTAGTGATGCTCGGGGCGGTGATTTATATTCTAAATTCGGGCTTTATGCTCAGTTCGGTTCAAGATTTATTTAGTCTTCAAGCAGCTTTTCATTTTAATCATGATATAGATTATGTGGCTTTAGCTGTTCCAATCGCTCTAGGATTTCTTTTTGGACCTTGGCTCGATTTGCAGCATTGGCAGAGAGCGATTCAGATTCGTAAAGAAGGTGGGTCTATAGCGAAATCTTATATTACTGGCGGCTTGATTTTTTGGTGTGTTTTAATTTTTGATGGAGCTTTAGCTATATCTGCTTATGCACAGTCTCCACTTTATGGCTTTGAGTATTCTTTCCTGGACTCTTTTAAAAGCATTATTACTGACGTGACACATTCTATGAGTGCTTTTCATGGGGTGCTGAATGCTTACGTGGTTTTTGTCTGTGTGGCTTCTTTGACGACTTTCGACAGTGGCTACATAGCCTTTCAGTGGTTTACTGAACCACAGGTTAAAGATTCTAAAAGTATTTTACTTACTTTTTTCCCGCCTAAACTTGTCTCCTCGCCGATTCCATGGTTTTTTCTTTGTATAGTTACGGCCACCATAACTATGCATTTTGCGGAAGTTGGTAAATTTGTAGAAATATTTGATGATACTTTAGTTAAGTTCTTCAGATTTGAATTAGAGTACTACCTAGCTTTTTATGCTTCTTTCTTTATAATGTATGAAGTTACTTTTATTCGCTGCATGTTAAATACTAGAGAGGAGAAGAGCTATTCTGTTCTAAAACTCTTTTCTACTGGGCTTTGTAGCATATCTATTTTCGGCATAGGCTATTTTAGTCAGCATACAATAGTTATGGCCTTCGCATCTTTAGTGCCTTTAGTTTATGGGGTGATGACCAGTGATTCATTCGGTCAATCTGAGAGCAAAGCCGATATAGAAGATTCTTCTAGTGTGCTACGTATTACAGACTCTCAAGTTTTAAGCTCTATCACCGCTGAGCCTCAAGCTCTTTCTAGCCTAGATGGTAAATCAAGTCTTCTAGGTTCATCAAATATTTCTACTGAAAGCATAAACGCTCTCAATGTCTTGAATTTACCTGCTGATGCAAAGCTGATATCGACTAGCTCATGTTATATTTCAGACGGTTTTTTTGTGCATGAAATGACACCTACTTATCAAGATACTAATTCTGTCGGTAATGTTTATTTCGCTATGTATACCCTATGGGTAGGTAAAACTAGAGAATTGTTTTTCTTGCATACTATGCCAGATTTTGATTTAGAAACTACTGATTTTTTAATACTTACTAGATCCTTTAATCATAAGTATTTAAGGGAGATTAAAGAATTCGAGAGTGTAAGTATTCATTTAAGAATTAAAGACTATAATCGTAAATTCGTTACTATTGAGCATAAGATTTTAAATAAAGATAAACAGCTTATTGGTAAAGGTGACCAGTCTTTAATGTTTGTTGACTCTAAAAATTATGCTTTGATTGATATTCCAAATCAGGTGATGGAGGCGCATTTGCCTTTTTACTATGGCGATAAAAGCCCCAAGGCTTAGACCTTATTTCCTTCGCCCCACACTGCGTGCGGGTCCCCATGCTCAGGCTCTAAGGTCTAAGCCTTGGGGCTGATAGAAGAGGGTGGGGTGTTTAATGGAGATCAGCTGCATAAGGTGCAAGTTCAAGGCTTGAGGGTGGGGGAAGCGCAGAAAATGGAATTCCGCTACACGCCCTTTTGGGGAAAAATGACCCCTTAAAATTTAAAGTAGCTTTATATGAAAATATAAAGAATGTATTCTAAAACACAGTCAGCTATGCTTTTTGGGCTAGATGCTAATTTAATTAGTGTCGAAGTGCAGATATCTAAAGGGATTCCAAATTTTATAATTATAGGTTTAGCTAGTAAAGCTATAGTCGAAGCGAAAGAAAGAGTTAGTTCTGCTATGGTGGCATGTGAATTTCCGATTCCGCCGAAGCGGCTTTTAGTAAGTTTAAGTCCAGCTGATTTAAAGAAAGATGGCCCGCAGTTTGATTTAGCTATAGCCGCAGGTTTAATGCATAGCCTTGGCTATATTAATTCTAATGCTGAGTTTATGGTAGGGTCATGTTTTATCGCAGAACTTTCTATTACGGGTAAGTTTAAGGCAGTGCGTGGGACACTTGCATTGGTTGTTTCTGCTGTAGAGAAAGGGATTAAACAGATTTTCACTGCCGTAGAAGCACTAGGAGAGCTTTCTATTTTATGTGAGGATGAGGAATTTACTAAAGGGACGAAGATCTATCTGTTAGAGGATTTACAGAATTTTAAAAAGCTTTTTGATTTCCTGCAAACTAATAATGTTAGTAATAGTGAAGAGAGTTTTAAATCTGAATTAATAAATTCTGAGTATGAGCTTAGAAATTTAGTAATGAAAAAGGCTGCTGCTGAGAACCTAGTCTCAAGAGCAAGAAAGATAAATAATCCTAATCTAACTAAAGAGCAGTGGGTGTGCAAGGATGATGAAAATCTTGGGGATTCGTTTGTGCAGAGGTCTTTGAATGTTAATTTTAGTGAAGTGATTGGGCAGTCTCTTGCTAAAAGAGCTATCGAAATAGCTTTAGTTGGTAAGCATCATTTACTTATGATAGGACCTCCTGGCTGTGGTAAATCTATGTTAGCTAAGTCGACTTTAAGCCTTCTTGATGATTTAAGCTTTAAGCAGAAACTCACAACTCGTATGCTAAGTGATTTAGCGCAAATATCCTCAAAGGAGGATCTTAACGCTTATGTGCCTTTTAGATCACCCCATAGCTCTTCTACAGCAGTGTCTATAATTGGTGGAGGTGTACCTATCTGCCCAGGCGAGGTTTCGCTTGCTCATAATGGCATACTTTTTTTAGATGAGCTTGCTGAGTTCGATAAATTTACTATAGATCAGCTTCGCACGGTAATGGATAACTCTAAAGTCTTTTTAAATAAAGGGAATCAGAAGATAATTTTCCCCGCTGATTTCCTTTTAGTTGCTGCAAGTAACCCCTGTCCCTGTGGCTATCTCGGTGATATAAAAAGAATCTGCACCTGCTCACCCGCGCAGATACAGAGATATCAGTCTAAGATATCAGGGCCAATACTAGATCGTATAGATTTATGTGTAAATATGTCACGTTTAAGTGAAGCTGAGATGCGTGCTTTGTCTGAGACTGTTACGCAGCGTACAGTTCTAAGTCCAAGAAGGACGAATGATATTCAAGAATTTTCAGATATTAATATAATAAAAACAAGAATTAAGCAGGCTAAAATTTTTTCTGAGGTTTACGGTGTTAACAGAATCCTAGATAAAGCAAGCCAAGCTTTATTAAACGCTGCGGTAATGAGGTTTGATTTATCTTCACGTTCGCATCAGAAAATTATTTTTATTGCAAGGACTATTGCTAATCTTGATGAAAGTGAAAATATAAATGAGGAGCATGTCGCAGAGGCTTTACAGTATCGTATGCAAAAACTTACTACCTGATTTTTTATTAAAATCTAAATCCCGAATGATATCGAAATTATAGGTAAAATAGTATTTTAGTATTAACTATGAACTTAAAAGAAGATAATCAAGATTTGAAATTATGGGGAGCTCGTTTTAAACAGAGGTCAGCAGCTATTCTTGAGGCTTTTAACGCTAGTATTGGCTTCGATTATAAACTTTATGAAGAGGATATTCAGGGTAGTCTAGCCCATGTGAAGATGCTAGCTGTGCAAAATATTATCCCAGATGCCGATGCAAAGAGTATAGAGGCGGGTTTGAAGCAGATTAAAGCTGAGATAGCTTTAGATCCACGCTCTTGGATGGAAACGCGTTTTGCGGATGAAGATATTCATATGGCAGTGGAAAGAAGATTAACTGAGATTATCGGCGAGCCAGCTCGTAAATTACATACGGCGAGAAGTCGTAATGATCAGGTGATAACAGATTTAAGATTATGGCTGAAAAAGCAGGTATCTGAATTATCTTCGCTACTTCTTGCTTTAAGAAAGGCTTTCGTCTTAAGGGCAGAGCAAGATGTAGATATCTTAATGCCAGGTTATACTCATATGCAGCAGGCTCAAGCTATTTCTTTAGGACATTTTTGGTTAGCTCATGAAGCTCGCTTCGCTCGCAATCTAGAAAGACTTGATGATGTTCTTAAACGTATAGATGTAAATCCTCTAGGTTCAGGTGCCTTAGCTGGTTCTACTTTTAATATAGATAGGCATTTCACTACTGCTGAACTGGGTTTCGCCAAGATGTCAGTAAATAGTTTAGATGCAGTTTCGGATAGAGATTTTCTTTTAGAGTATGAATTTGTTTTGTCGGTGATAATGCTGCATTTAAGCCAATTCGCTGAAGAAATGATACTGTGGAATACTCAAGAATTTTCTTTTATCGAAATATCAGATGCTTTCGCTACAGGTAGTAGTATGATGCCGCAGAAGAAAAATCCAGATATTCCAGAACTACTTAGGGGTAAGGCTGGAAGAGTGATAGGGGTTATGAATGCTTTAATGCTAACGCTTAAAGCCCTGCCACTTACTTATAATAAAGATTTACAGGAAGATAAAGAATTACTTTTTATGGCCAATGACACTGTAAGAGACTGTCTTACTATTACTGTAGATTTTTTAAGTAATATAAAAGTGAATAAAGAAAAAATGTACACTGCTCTCACTAAGAGCTTTGTGAATGCGACTGATGCGGCTGAATATTTAGTAAAAAAAGGAGTTTCATTTAGAGAGGCTTATAGTGTAGTCGGTAAGGCGGTGGCTTACGCAGTGGATAAATCTAAATATTTGCATGATCTGAGTATCGAAGAGTGGAATGCTTTCCATGTCGCTTTTAATGAAGATATAATTTTGACTTTAAAGTTAGAAAATTGTGTTGATGCTAGAAATATCTATGGTGGTACATCTAGGATGCAAGTTAGAGAACGCCTTGCGGAGCTGAAAACTACATTATTTTAGAAGCTGTAGTATTAAGATGCAGTTTCCATGCTGTTGAGGATGAAAAATCACAGAAGATAGATCCTTAAGGAAGTTTTCCTAGTTTTTAATCTCGTTTCATGATAAATTATTAATTCGTCAGGAGTTTGATATAACTCCACCTTTACCCAAGGGCTTGTGGCGGAACTGGCAGACGCGCATGACTTAGGATCATGTACCTCACGGTGTAAGAGTTCGACTCTCTTCAAGCCCACCATTTTTTATATTAAAGAATATTTTCGCTTTTGTTTAAATTCATCGAGTGACAAGCCCTCTGATGATATAGACCCATTATGGCAATAAATTTAAGGCAAGCGAGGGTTGTGCGTTAGCTTGGCTTAATACAGCTACTGCAGGTTGTTTTCTAAATATTTGTTAATAACCGAAGTCATGCGACTTAGATTTTTTAGTATTGTATCTAAATCTGTTAGAGAGCCAGTCTTAGGTACATAACCCACGACTGGAGGATCGAAGCCCCATTCAACTCGCGCTGTCTGCACATTGCTACCCACAGAGGATCCGGTGAAAAGAGCAGATGTGCCAGATCCTGCACTGCCTGGTATGGTCGCATTATCATTAAGGGATAATGTATTATCGGGTGAATCATTGATTGGATTAGGTCCATTAGTAAAATCTAATACTATCTGCTCATCTGCATTAGCACCTACTTGAAATACTTCTAAATAACCTTCGCTCGGGTTAAGGGGGCTATCAACAGCCCCAAGAAAGACATTTTTCAGAGCTTCTGGGTGCGAGAAAGTATTTTGGCGGAATCTAATAAGAGATTTAAGCCTTTCATTAATTTCTCTCTGTATAGAGTCTCTTTCATCGATACCATTAGTACCATTTTCTGCTTGTACCCATAATTCCCTAACTCTCTGAAATTGTTCCTTCGCGTATTCTATGCCAGAATAAGCATAATCTAAAACACCGAAAGCATCATTAATATTCCTTTCCGCAGAAAGTGCAGATTGAATTATTTACAAATTTTCTAATAGCAACCCAGAAGCAGTATAGCTACACCGAGTTAGAGAATGTGTCACCAATTGAGTTATCGCATGATGCCGTAAATAGATTTTTAAACAGCAGTAATTTTGAAGCAGAAATGCTGTGGGATGAGATATCTGAATATATCTCAAAAGATGATGGTTACTTGATTTTCGATGATACTTTAATTGAAAAACCTTATGCAAAGAAGATAGAACTTAATAAATGGTAATGGAGCGGAAAACACCGCAGTGTAAGACGGGGAATAGGGTTGACTAACTGTGTATGGCTGAACGAGGAAGGATTATCATTGCCAATCAACTACAGAGTCTACAACAGGTCAGAAGATGGTATGACCAAAAACGACCATTTTCTTGAAATGCTGGATACTGCTGGTGAGAAGGGGTTGAGCCCAAGATATGTTCTAATTGATAGCTGGTATACTTCAAAGAAAAATTTAAAAGCAATAGAAGCTAAAAATTGGAAATTCATCGCAGATATTAAAGTTAATAGAAAAATTAGTGAAGAAAAAGGAATCTG
>CANHDW010000026.1 GCA_947459525.1 Candidatus Caenarcanales bacterium | reverse complement strand
TTTTGTTATTGAAACCTTTATACAATGAGCTTCTTTTTCTTAATTTAACTTCAGGCTAGATTCTAGGATCAGTTAAAGTAAAGCGATTATTTTTGTTTATGGCTAAGAAAGCTAAATTGCCGTTACTAAAAAAAATAGATATCAGTCGAATTGATTTAGGTTCTGGTAAAAGAGTGATAATTCGAGGTGGTAAGTTTGATCTAGATTATCAAATCACCTGCCCAAGAGAGTTTGAGGTTGATGAGTAAAAAATATTACCATCAAGTAGAACTACTATTAACAGTGCTTCCAACTCTTGCAATGATAGAAGACGTCGCTAGACAAACACAAGAAAACCATAAAAGCAGCTAGAGCAAAAGCTTAAGCTGCCTTATGCTTTTTAATTTAGGTTCTAGCTAAGCCCTCTTCAATCCAATCACCCTTGTAGATTTCCCATCTCGCTTCACTCTCCCCCTCTTGATATTTGGTAAGCACTCTCCTAGCTTCTTACTTATCTCGGCTGGATTAGAAATAAATTTATCAGCGTCACTAATAAAAGCACTTTTAGAAATCTCACTCTTATCATTAGCCAGTCCAGAGCTTAAGCACCACTGCACATAAAATTCATAGACTTCACTAACGTTAAGACCTTCACTTGAAGAGCATTCCACTAAAGATGATTCCTCAATAAACTCTAAGAGATGATTATTACTTCTAGCTATATCCTCGAAATGCTTTTCTTTAGAGCTATAACCTATCCCTTCATCTAATAATTTACTGAAAGCATCTATAATTCGGTTCAGTAGAGCTGGAAGAATATTCTTTTTAATAAACTCTGGATCTTCCTTAAATCGAGGGTCCGCCTTCTTTTCTGTGCTAATACTCGGATTAGGATTAGTTTTAAAAGTATTTTTAAATTCTATCGGGCATAGCCTAGATTTCACAGCTTCGCCTAGAGAGCTAATATTAGGCATTCCATTCATATTAAAAAAGAAAATCGCCCTAGGATTAGTTTCTATCGGGTCTTTGTTCTTTCTCTCAAGCTGTATCGGATCACCAGTAATAGCCGCTTTTAGGGTCTGCGATTTA
The DNA here is from genome assembly GCA_947459525.1 of Candidatus Caenarcanales bacterium. Classification (GTDB taxonomy): domain Bacteria; phylum Cyanobacteriota; class Vampirovibrionia; order LMEP-6097; family LMEP-6097; genus LMEP-6097. The sequence continues at coordinate 14,950 of CANHDW010000026.1, read as the reverse complement.
TCTAAATTAATAGCACTGTTTTCCGAAGACCAGTTAATCGCAGAGCGATATAAATCAAAAATCCCAAATCTCCTTCCAGAGTCAGCTTCCTTGAAGTTTTGTAAGGATATGCTAGTAAATCTATGCTTCCCGATTAACTGAGTAAAGATTTCTCTTAGAGTATCTTTTCCATTCGCTCCATCTCCATAATTTATTACAGCTCTTAATCCTCTGCCAGCACGTTTTCTGGCAGTCTTAATGTCTAGGCAACTAGCGACTAATCTTAGAATGATCTCCTGATCTGCTTTCTCTAGGACGTTATCAAGAAATGTATTTAGTTCCAAATCATCAGCCGCTGGATTATACTCATAGTCACAGATATAGATATTAAGCTGCTCTGGACTATGCTTTTCTAGGGTAAAAACAGGCTTAGAGCTTTCATCATAACTCAATCTTAGAAAGCCATTCTTTAGGTTTATGCCACTTGGATTGATTTTATCTGTATCTACTGCATAGCTTTGCACTAGATATTTATACGCTTCCTCTGTGTAGCAGGGCTTAGCATAATTAGTGGCTCCAGTCTCAAAATTAGTAATGTAGCTTTTAAAGAAATTAGAGACTTCTTTGTTGAAGTCAGCATCTTTAATTGGCTCATAGTAGCCATTCTTGTACTCATGCAGTAAGCTCGAAGCTGAGATAATTATCCGATTCTTTCTTTTAATTAATTCTTCTTCCACTGCCTGCCCAGCGGTAAGTTTTTTTAAATAGTGCTTCGGTAAATCACAACCATGCTTTTTAGCGTAGTAGTAAAGGGTCCCGATACTTATACTGCCGTCATATCTGCTGATTAATTCTTCTAATTGCTTTCCGTCATTCTTACGATCTGGACTCCATGAATTAACTAACTCTCTGACCTCTTCGGGCTGAAACCTAGAACATAAAGACCAGACTATGTTGCGCCACTCTTCATATTCCGTAAGATTGGGGATGAACTTTATTAGCATGTCTTTTATTTCATTAAACAGGGTTTTATTGATGACGGGTGACAGGGGTGACAGGACTTTTGCACTTTTTTCTCTGGTAGATTTAGGTGTTTTTAGATTTTCAAATTCTTCTAAGCTTATTTTTCTATCCCAGTATCCATAAGTGCAGTTTTTAGAACCATAAAAGACTCTAGCGGTATCTTTACACGCTTGATCTGCCTCTGGAAATCTTTCTAATAAATTCACCATACAGCTTTTATACATCTCTCTATCTATGATAGTTTCAGGAAGCTGGAATATAATTCTAAACTTATCACCGTTGCCATCTACTCTGTGACTAGGTGTCGTATAGTAGGCACTAGCATGGCTTTTTATATACTCATGCCCTAAAGTCTCCTCTAGATTAGATTTATCAAAGTCCAGAACTAAGAGCTGAGTGGATGTGAAGTTCTCCCCAGTTCTAGTATTATCCTTGAATACTATTGGAGAGAAGGCTTTACCTTGATCAATACCCTCTAATAGCTCTGAAATATTAAGCTCAGTTTCCTGAAAATTTGAATTATGCCTCCTTAGAGCATCTATATCTTTATTAATTATTTTATCGTTAATCGAGCATCTAAAGCTGTCCATAGCACTATCTCCTATTTGGTTGTTTGGTTTATTATTAATTATTTTGTTCATAATGAACTCCTTGCCTATGACCGCATAGGCACGCTTTCCCCTAGTCCTTTCTAAGAAAGGGTTTTGGGCTGTCTAATGAAAATTATTACCAGTTAACTTGCCTTCGTAAAATCTCCTCCTCGTCAGGTTTATAGTAGGCAAGAGTAGTCGAAAACGAGCTATGCCCTGCAATCCTTTGTAGGTGAGGAATTGGGACTGATTTGTTTGCGTAATGGGTAATCATTCCTCGCCTGAATTGGTGTAACCCTGTGTTAAAGCCAGCATCTTTGCATATTTTAGAGATTCTTTTTTCTAGCCGATCTACAGTTAAACTTCTGCCGTCAGATAAAAGGAAAACATTGTTACTCTGAGATTTAGGTCTTAAGTCTAAATATTTATCAAGGTAAGGTCTTAAATCTTGATTAATGCCGATATCACGAGATTTACCACCCTTAGAGTTTACGACCTTAAAGCGATCTTTATCTAAGTCTAAGCATTCTAATGTGAGGTTACTTAATTCACTAACTCTGACGCCCGTATAAAACAAGAACCAAATAATAGCCTGATCAAGCTGCCTATTATAATACTCAAGCTGCCTATAAGATTTTCGTTCGGTATGCTCTATGATCCGCTTTACATCTTTTAGGCTTAGCACTGGCTGTTTAGGCTCTTGGATTCTTTTTAGCTTTATCTCATCTATTTCTTTTAGAACTGACTCGTCAATCTTCTTCTTTTTAACGAAATATTTTAGGTGTGATTTAGCCGCAAACAAAATATTCTTCTTCGTGGAGAATTGCTCCCTGGAGCAGTTATTCATTGCAGCCTCTATCGCCTCTACATAATTGCTCAGGTCACTTTTTAAATGTTTTAGAATATGCACATCAAAAGCACTAAAATTTAGACGTATGCTATTGTCAGCGCACGGCTTAGGATAAGGGGTTTCCCCCGAGTTCATGGCTGAATACCAGGGATTCATGTGCCATACGTGTTCTTCTGGTACGCGGCTCAAGAGTCGCGTTATTGTATTGTTAAGCATAAGCATGCTTATCTCCTTCGCCTTATTGGCGGGGTGAAAATGATTTTTTTTTAATCAACCATTTTTCTATTGATTTTATGTATCGAAGCTGCTAAGATTGTTATTAGTTTATAATTACTCTCGCTAGAGCCCTTGACATTATTAGTATATCATATTTTCTGTCAAGTCCTTTGCCTTATTGGCGGTAAAAACGATTTTTTAATTAATCATTTTGATATTGTTTTTATATATCGAAGCTGCTAAGATTGTTACTAGTTTATAATTACTCTCGCTAGAGTTCTCGACAATATACATCATAACATATTTTCTGTCAAGTGCTTCGCATTATTAGCAGTAAAAATGATTTTTTAAAGCCTCAGATTTTGTTTGATTTCTCTTTTAATTAATATCACTAATTAATGGCTCAGTATCCCTTCCAAGAATATCTAAATATTCACGATAAACAAAAACTTTATGCCTTTCCTTTCCAGAAATCTCTTTAATAATTCCAAGCTGTTCAAGGCTTGCTAAAGATCTTAGAATTGTCGGTAAAGGCTTCTTCGTTTCTGCACGAAGACGTGTCGTATTGCTAAGAGGATAATGCTGAAAATGATTATAAACGATCATCAGAGCAGTACCCCTGCCAGATTCTTCAATCAAGCTGCGATCCTTTTTAAATAAATCAAGAATTGATATCGCTGTCTCGGTAGCCTGATTAGAGGTCTCTACGACTCCCCTGAGGAAAAACTTAATCCACGCCTCCCAGTCTCCTGTTTCCCTGACAGACTGTAAATAATCATAATATGCCTGCCTATTTGCTTTTAAATAAAGACTTAGATAGAGGAGAGGCTTTGTTAAAGCCCCTTCTACGCATAAAATAAAAGTAATCAGTAAACGCCCTAAACGACCATTTCCATCTAAAAATGGATGCAAAGTCTCAAACTGAACATGAGCAAGTGCAGCTTTTATAAGAGCTGGTAATTTAGTATTCTCATCATGCAAGAACTTCTCAAAGGAATATAAAGCTTCTTTGAGTTTTTCTGGAGGCGGTGGAACAAAACGTGCATTCCCTGGGCGTGAACCACCAATCCAATTCTGAGAACTTCTAAATTCACCTGGATTCTTATTTCTTCCACGTGCATTATTCATTAACTGCCCGTGAATTTCCCTAATTAATCGAAGCGAAAGGGGGAAATCCTTAAGTCGCTCAAGCCCATAATTCATCGCAGTAACATAAGAGGAAACCTCTGCGACATCATCGAATGGCACCCCTGGAGCGTCTTCATTCTCAAAAAACAATAAATCAGATAAAGAAGATTGAGTTCCCTCAACCTGGGAAGACAGAACCGCTTCCTTGCGAATATACATATAAATAAACAGTGATGGATCTGGCAGAACCATACTCATACCATCTAAACGTCCAAGAGCAGCACTAGCTTTATCTAATAACTCAGCAAGATCCAGCATATCAAGTGGTGGAACAGGTGGCAGTGGCTGCGGTACGTATGCTAGATAATGCTCTCCAGCGGCAGCAGAACTTTTAATATATTCTCCAATACGTCCAGTTTTATCCATTTAACCTTGATAAGTAACGAAAAGGTCGATTTATGTTACTTATAAAAGATTAACTCACGCACGTGTTACTTACAAGTAAATAAGTAACATTTTCTTGGGATTTTGTTATTTAAGAATAAATCAAAGCATATTTTCCTCGTTCCCCAAGGTTTTATATAAGCTGCAAAATTGTATAATAAAAATGTATAGCATGACGCATTTGACGCAAGCTTTTCTTAATATCAGATTTCTTAAAACTGGTGGTCCCAGTGTGACTTGAACACACGACCAATCGATTATGAGTCGACTGCTCTGACCAACTGAGCTATGGGACCATTTAGTATGCGACCCCGCAGTTCGGGCTGACTCTTTTTATAGGAGGCTACGCCTCCAAGCCAACTGAGCTATGGGACTAAACAGAAAAATATTATAGCTTAAACTATTTCTCTTAAAGCTTTTAATCAGAAAAAATAATATTGTTTTGATTAATGGTATAAAATTTCTCTTTTAAAAACAAAACAGCAGCCTCCGGGCTGCTGTTTTAAATCTACGACATTGTAAATCAAATGAATTTAATTAGGCTTTAGATAAGTCGATCAGTGACTTACGTAAACTTTGTTCTTGCTGTACTTCTTGGTTGTAATGTTGTTCTTCTATTCTTAATTCACCGAGAAGAGCTCTTGCTTGATACAGCATCTGTCTGATTAAATCCTGGTCTAACGCGACGTTAGTGAAAGTACCAGTACCACCATCAAAATTTTGTATACCATCTTGAATAGCTGCAAATAAAATTGCTCCATCTGGTATGCCTTTATATATATCTTGAATACCACCTGCACCTGTTAAAACGTTCTGAGCATTTCGCTGCTCACCTAGGATCGTTTGCTGTAATTCAGTTTCTAATTTTGCTACTACTTGTTGCTGAGCATCGATTTTAGACCGAACTTTCGCTAATTGCTGCGATGTATTAATTGCACCCATGACACCTACCTCCTTGTCTTTACACCATACTTAACGAAATACATATTAATATTTGGTTAAGTTACACCTAGAACTTTGCTTAGTTCATCTTTTTGATTGATCAACGAATCAAGTTCTATAGTACATATACCCTAATTTCTAAAAATATTCTCTTAAATGTAAAGAAAAGTTAAAATTTTTTTATTTCTCTTGAAATTTTTGATTTAAGTTGTATGGAAAACCGTGAAATATAGGCTAGACTGATATTTGTGTTAACTAGCCAGATGAGTTTTCTAAGTTCTTATAGTAAAGTTTTTGAAAACGTACTATTAAATATCGGAACAAATTTAAAATCCTATATAGCATTTAATGTAAATGAAGAGAAAAAATTATTTTCTGCTATCTCTTATGCTTACGCAAATGGTGGTAAACGCTTAAGACCAGTATTAGCTCTTTTAACGGCCGAGGCTATCCAAGGAGGCACTAAAAACTCAAGAGATGGGGTTTTGGAACATTTAAGTAATGAGGATGAACTAAAAAATAATCCAGCTATGGGTCTTGCACTTGCTATTGAATTAATACACTGTGGAAGTTTAGTGCATGATGATCTACCTTGTATGGATAATGATGATCTCAGAAGAGGTAAGCCGACTAATCATGTAGTCTATGGAGAAGATATCGCATTATTAGTAGGTGATTTTCTTTTAGTTAATCCAGTATCGGTTTTTATTGAGTATAGTAAAGATGTTTTAGGGTTAAGTGATTCTTTAATTCTTAAAGTAGTGAGTAATTTGACATTAGCTGTTCAACAAATGATAGTCGGGCAGGCTATGGATTTAGAGCTTGCTAGGTTAAATCTTAAGTTAAAAAGAGAAGAAGATGAAATTCAGCAGCACAATAGTGCAACTGCTTTAGAGTATTTTAGAAAATCTCGCTTAATGCAGGAATTTAAGACTGGGGCTTTACTCTCAGCTTCTATCGTTAATGGGGCTATCCTAGCAGGGGCAGATACTGGTCAATTAAAAGCTTTAGAAAAATATGCTGCTAATTTAGGTTTAGCTTTTCAGATCGTTGATGATGTTTTAGATTACACTTCCACACCAGAGCAAATGGGGAAACAGACTCAAAAAGATGCTCAGCAGAATAAGCTTACTTATGTTGATTTATATGGAATAGATGGGGCGAGGGCTAAGGCTTCTGAATTAATTACTGAAGCTAAGGAAATTTTATCAGCAACTCAGATTTATTCTGATAAACTAAAGTTGGTTGCGGATTATGTCCTTCATCGAAACAATTAAAGCAAATGGTTTAGAGGTCCTAAGTGCTGTGGTACTGGCTAATTTTATTGCTCAGGTAACTAAGACTGTCTTATATTCCTGCTGTAAGAAAAAAATCATCTGGTCAATGCTTCTTAACACTGGCGGAATGCCTTCTAGTCATACTTCTTCGATGATAGCCCTCTCTACTTCTATAGGTTTAATTTCTGGTTTCGAATCTATTCATTTTGCGATAGCTCTTACTCTGTCGGCGGTGGTAATGTATGACTCAGCTGGTGTGCGTCGTTCAGCTGGACAGCAAGCTATGACTTTAAATCATATTTTAAAGGAGCTTCCTCACGACCATACTTTAAATGGCGTAAATCTTAAAGAGGATTTAGGACACAGTCCTAAAGAGGTTTTCGCTGGAGCTTTACTGGGTGTTCTAGTAAGCGTACTTATTCATAACGCTTTACTGTAAAAAACTTTTATGGCACTGTTGCCGAACGTGCAAGTTCAAGACTGAGAAGGACGAATGACCGGCGGTGTAATTTCCAGCGATGCCGAGCATGCGATACCAGTGTCGTATGCGAGCAAGCGGAAATACAAGCTTCGCTTACTCTGGGTACATAAGGATCATGAATGTCATTATTCTTGCAATTCATGGCTTAGGCGGCAGAGGCGCTTGGTTCGATAATTTAAAAAATGCTCTAGATGAGCATGGAGTCGAGCTTATTGCCCCAGACTTAAAAGGTTTCGGTAATAATGAACCGCGCGGCCATGTGGAGTCTTTTAATGACTGGGTTTCAGATATCCAAGCTATCTATGAAAAATTAAAAACTGAAAAGCCAGATGCTCAGATAGTTTTAATGGGACATAGCATGGGAGCTGTAGTGCTTTCCCATATTAAAGTCGCTGCTGATGATAAATTAATATATTCAGTTCCTGGATTTAAAGGTGCTAAAGCGACTTTTAAGATGAGTTTTACTTTAACGACTTTACTTAAATTATTTAGAGATACTTTTATCACTCATGAAAACAGTTTGATTAAATTACCAAGCTCGCAGCTAACTAAACACATTACCGATGAAGATCCCTTGAAAGTTTATGATGTAAGCCCAAACCTTCTCTGGCAGATACTTTTAATGTCACAGAAGCTTAAGTCAAGGTTCGTGAATCTTTTAAATCCTTTACTTTTAATTCAAGTTGAAAATGATTTAGTCGTAGATAACGAGACGATGAATAAGGTTTTTAAAGAAATTCCTGCAGGTGAAAAGAAGCTTAGTATTCTTGAGAATACTGAACACGACTGGATTTGGGATCAAGAAGCTGTGAAAACAGCCGTCCTGACTATATTGGATTTTATAAAATAAAATGAAAAATAATTAATCTAAATCCCCACGCAAATATTAAGAAAAAGTAAAGGAAAATTTTGTGAATTATGTATAATTAAAATCAAGATTTATAACTTACTCGTTTTTAGAGTCGAAGGGGATTCTAGGGGCGTTTAGGTTTACGGGAAGAAGGAGATATTAAATGAATAATTTACAAGGTAGTGGTCTCACTGCGATAGTGGAGCCTGCTCAAAAAATAGTGCAGCCTGCTCAAACTCAAAAATATGAAGGGAAGCTTAATTCAGCTAGCGAGAGAGATAGTTCACAGAAGAATTTAGTAGAAACTGGAGTACAGCCAGATTCTACTACTGTGTTATCGGAAGGAAGTCCTACTCATTTAAAAGCAGTTACTACTGAACTTCTTATAAACCCAGACCTTAAACTTGCTAGTAATATGAAGAGTGCTTTGCCACCTGATGGAGAAGTTGTGAATGAACCTCCTCAAATAGTACCTGTAGGAAAATTACTTTCAATGAAGGAGCCTGATTCAATTTCTAATGCTGATTTTTCTGGTATACCTAAAGAGCTAATGCCAGCTGTCAAAGCATATCGGATACTTGCTTATAGGGGAACTTCGCAACGCGGGAGGATTAATTTAATTGGCGCTTTCTTAAAGTATGTAGAAACACAAAAACTATCTGACGGAGAAACTTTAAAGCTTTACCAGAAGCTTCATTCAGAGGTGATTCAATCACCGCGACTTGAAGATGCTTGTATTCGGATTACGGAGAATTTCTGTTCAGCTTTGACAGCATTTATGCCACAGGGCTTAGGGCAAAAATATGAAAAGCAGATAGCTGTGATTAAACTGGCTGCTGATGAATATGCAGAAGGGTTAAAGCGACATTTAAAAGAACTGTCACAGAAACTGGATTCTATTGAATTAGATAGTCTGGCTAAGAAAGCAGCATTGGTTTATTTCCAGAAAACATTTGCAGTTTGCAAGGAAGAAGCTATACCGAAAGAAGACCAAAAGGCACTTTTAAAATATGTGCTTAAGATGAAAGCTAATGCAGAATTTAAATTCTCCACGAAATTTCTCTTGACTATATTAGAGAATCCGAAAGAGATATTAGGAATTGCAAAAGATTTTCTAGGTGGCTTAACTGCAAAGATTGCTAAGGATCCTAAGCTATCAGGATTTTTTCACTTCATTACGGATTCAGTTAAGCATGGGTTTTCGCTGCCAGATTCGGACCGCACATCTCTTCTGGCTTAACCCATTTGTCGAAATCTTCTGAACTTAGGTAAGCTAATTCTAGAGCGGATTCCTTGAGGGTTAATCCTTTCTTATGTGCATTTTTAGCTATTTCAGCGGATTTATCATAGCCGATATGGCTATTTAGAGCGGTAACTAACATTAGTGAATTAGTAAGATGTTTTTGACAATTCTCTGTATTAGCCTCAATGCCCCTTAAACAGTTAGTGTTGAATGATTGGCAGGCGTCTGCAAGCAGTCTTGCGGAATTGAGGAAATTAAAAATGATCAGTGGCTTAAATACATTTAACTCGAAATGACCGTTAGAGCCGCCGACGCTGATCGCTACATCATTCCCCATAACTTGAGCGCAGACCATCGTGAGTGCCTCACATTGAGTGGGATTTACTTTACCTGGCATAATCGATGAACCAGGTTCATTCTCTGGAAGGTTGAGTTCGCCTAAGCCAGAGCGTGGCCCAGAGCCTAGAAGACGAATGTCATTTGCGATTTTCATAAGTGAAACAGCTAGTGTCTTTAAAGCGCCAGATGCCATTACTAGAGCGTCATGTGCTGCGAGTGATTCAAATTTATTAGGAGCTGAAATAAATTGTTTGCCCGTAATTTCTGAAATCTTTTTAGCAACTCTTTCCGCGAACTCAGGGTGAGCGTTAAGCCCAGTCCCTACGGCAGTTCCGCCCAGTGCTAATTCCGAAAGATCTTCTAGGACTAGTTTCACTCTTTTGATGCCTTGTCTAAGCTGCTGAGCATAGCCAGAAAACTCCTGCCCTAGAGTAAGTGGTGTGGCGTCCATTAAGTGGGTTCTACCTATTTTCACTATAGATGAAAACTCTTGAGATTTTTTATCCATAGTCTCAAGTAAGGCTTCTAGAGAGCTTAGTAGTGAATCCTCTAAATATGATTTCGCTGCGATATGCATCGCAGTAGGGAAAGTGTCATTTGAGGACTGTGATTTATTAACGTCATCATTTGGGTGAATAGGATTTTTAGAGCCGAGTACACCACCAGCTAACTCAATAGCTTTATTTGCGATAACTTCATTAATGTTCATGTTCGTTTGAGTACCAGAACCAGTCTGCCAGACTACTAATGGGAAATTATCATTTAGCTCACCAGAGATAACTATGTCTGAAGCCTCTTCGATAAGCTGAGCTTTTTCTTGACTTAATATTCCTAGATCAGCATTAACTAATGCTGAAGCCTTTTTTAGAATTGCAAAGGCTTTGATTAATTCCAGAGGCATTAAATCATGACCTATTTTAAAATTTGCAAGCGATCTTGCCGTCTGTGCTCCATAGTATCTATTCGCTGGTACTGCGACTTCACCCATAGTATCTTTTTCAATTCTTGTGTCCATAACTTCAATGATAAAAGAATTTGCTTGTCAAGTTTAAAAAATTTTATTTAATAAATGGGATTTATCTTTAGGCGGCAATTGACATGCGTATTAGCAAGTATGTAGAATTCTACTTACTTAGCCATGCAGACCGCAACGATTAAAGATCCTAAACTCACTAAAGTTCTAGTCGTTGAAGATGAACCACAGATCCTGAGACTAATTGAGTTAGAACTCAAGTACGAGGGTTATGATGTGGTAACCAGTGTTGATGGTTTGCAAGCTGTAAAGTTTGTTAAAGAACATAACCCTGATTTGATTTTGCTTGACTGTATGCTCCCAAGCTTAAGCGGTGAAGAAGTTTGTAAGCAGGTGCGTGAAGATGGTTTTGATCAGCCGATAATTTTTATTACAGCTAAAGATAGCATCGAAGATAAAGTAAAGTGCTTAGATAATGGTGCTGATGATTATATAGTGAAGCCGTTTGTCGCAGATGAGCTTTTAGCGAGAATCAGAGCGATATTTAGAAGAAAAGCTCCAGGGCAGAACCCTGTTATCGTTTACGGTGATCTTTGGTTAGATCAATTAGGACGAATTGCGAAACGTAATGATGAAGAGCTTTCTCTGAGAACTAAAGAATTTTCTTTGCTGCGTATATTTATGATGCACCCTGAAGATTATTTAACTCGCGAGTTTTTATTTAATAAGGTTTGGGGTTATGATTTCATCGGTGAGAGTAATGTAATCGAAGTCTATATCAGATACTTACGCTCTAAGCTTAAAGAGAAAAAATATGGAAAGCTTATCCATACTAAGCGCGGAGCGGGGTATATGCTTAAGATGCCTGTTAAGCAGGTGATTTAGTAGACCGTTGTATAACTCCATTTTTTGCGTTTTCGTCGTTCAGCGGTCTTTTTAGAGTTCTTTTCCTGTTCGGATAACCTCATCATAAAAGCTTTTGGTAATTTCATTATTCAAACCTTCTGGGTGAATGGCACTGAGTTCTATATCGGGGTAAACCTTATCAAGCTGGCTGATGATTCGGTAGCCATTCATACCCTTAGTAGCTCTTTTGGGTAAGTCTGGTGAGATTATCAGTAAGTCTACGTCACTTAGCTCATGGGCAGTGCCTTTTGCGTAAGAGCCATAGAGGAATGCTTTTTCTATAGTAAATTTTTCTGAGACTTTATTGATAAAGTCACTGATTAGTGAGTTTAGTTCTTTACTAGTGAGTTTTCTAGGCATTTGATGGTTTCCTTGGTTTCGGTAAAAATTTCTTTACACACTTCTATATTAAATTCGTCTTCAAATAGAGTTATATCTTCAGGGTATCTTGAATCCATAAAAGCTTCATCTAATAAGGACATTAGCTGGATTTGTTTTTTCTCCAAGTGGCTCAGCAGCATCTAAGCAGAGCTTCGCAAATTTTAAATCTTTTTCAGCTATTTTTAGCCAATTTTCTGTGGTCTTTTTCATTTTTAGTTTGAGTCTTGGAATCTCTGAGAGAGACTAATCACTTCGACATTTGAGTTTTTTTCACAAGCTTTTCGGACTTTTTTTTCTTTGCTAATCCAAGTATCTAGCTTATGCTCCTCATTATCCAATATTAAGAATATGCCGTATTCACAATGGAAATTATTTTTATAATGAAGAAAATTTGTGTAAGAGTCTGTCTCTTCTATTTTTTTACTACTATCCTCACTTTTAAGATCATCATGATCACTTAATTTCAATTCGATAAGTATAGGATTCACGAAGCCGTAGGAAATAAGAAAATCAGCTTTTTTACCAATATCTGTCTCAGCTTCTCTTGTGATTATGACAGTTAAACCTTCTCTGAGAAAACGGTTCTCAATTAGCAGCTTAAGTTCATTCTGAATATCTTTTTCCCTAGCGGGCTTTATTTGAGATTTTTCATTTTGACTACTTGAATTAGTGGGTTGTGATGATTCGTTTTTCTTTGTAGCTTGCTGATTGGTCTCTGGCTTAATTTTTATTTTTTCTAGAATAGTTTTTAAAAATCCATCATCATCTTTTCTAAGAATCTTTAAAACTTTTTCTTTTAATGTAAATGCATCGGGAATATCTGTGAGTATCGAATCTCTAAGACTGTTATAGCGTAGACTTGCTTCAAGTATAGATGGAGGCTTAGTTAAATTTGTAAAATAAGCTCTAAGCTCACTTAATGTTAGTTCTAAGAAATTCTTATTAGGGAAAGAGCCTAATTTTTTAAATTCACTCTCTAATTCATTTAAAAGTTCTCGTGAGGATTCCTTTAGCTCAGGCTTAGCACTTAGTATCTTTAGATTATTACAGAGCATAGAAAATAAAAGCGACATTCGACCATATTCACTAGGACTTTGTTCTAGACTGGTTTTGCAGAGTTTTAGTATTTTCTTAAATACTTTATCTTTACCAAAAAATAATTCCTGATCAGGAAAATTACTAAGTGCTTCTCTATGCTCTTCCATAGAGTGCTTAGCTAAAACATCGTGTTTAGCTTTCTTCTCTAAAATATTCTTGAGTCTTTCTTTCGCTAATTTTAAATCTGCATAGCGACTGATTTTAAGAGTGGTGATGGTAGCTTTAGTGCCCTTATTTTCTGGTACTTTGCTAAGTTTTTTTAGTAGATCTGTTAAGAATTTTTCATCTTTAAGACTTAGATCTAAGTCACTGATTATAGAAGTGTAATATTCTAAGCCTTCAGAATATTCTAAAATTAAGCCTTGTAAAAATTTAGATAGAGACTCTGAGTCATATATATTAATCAGATAGTTGATTTTAAAATAAAGATATGCTGGATTTCTTGAGTTCGTAGATAAATCCTTGTGCAGATGTTTAGACTGATTTTTAATTTCTGTTTCTAACTCTTCTGTAAGAGAAGGATATCTTTCTTGAATAGCTTTTTTATAAAAATCCTGGTACTGGTAAGGGTTGAAATTTAAATAATTTCTGATTAAGTCTTCTAGTGATAATCCTAGAATTTCATTATATTCATTTTGATTTTCGGTAATCTGAGGATCTTTATCTTTAGGCTTTTCTACTATTGCTGCTCTATTTCCAGTAATTAGACTCTCGCTCATATTTTTGTTTTTTTGAACACTCAAATCAGCCTTAGAGCTTATCTCTTTAGCAATATTTTCTTTATTAGGATTATTGGATTCTATTAAAAATTCAATTAATCGTGAGAGATAGTTTGTATCATCCTTAAATATTTCTAGTATTACTTTTGTATTATTTGAGTTTAATTTATCTAATACCAAATTTATTCTTTCTGTATTAAAAATATTCAATAGCAATTCTAGTTTATTTTTAGAGTCTTCTTGAGAACTGTGTAATAATAAAATCTCCTCATCTAACCAATTTCTATTTTCCTCTAAAACTCTTTCTAGTAAATGATTTTTCAAATCACAGATCCAAGAAGAGCGAGATTTTTCTGAGTAGAGAAGTCTTCTTAAGTACTCTTCTACTTCTTTTGGCTTAAGTAATTGATATTCTTTTGGCTTAAGTAATTGATAAATCTTTTCTGAAAAGCTTCTACATTGTTTTTCCCCAAGATTAAAATAGAAATCACAGATGAAACACTCTTCTTCATAGGACTCCAGTGAAATTTTATCAAGAATTTTTTTGATATTTTTCTTAGAGTTTACTTTTTCTGTTAAATAATCCATTTGAAATATAACAGTATTGCTGTTTGATTCATGTGTATATTTTGAATTATGATTTCTCATTAATAAATTAAAGAAAAGATCATTTTCTTCATCTGACTGATAGCCCAGTTCTAATAACCTTTTCAAGCTTATATCTTCTAAAGGAATGTGAGATTTTTTCTCTGCTTGCTCTTGAGTGGCTTCTATCTGACGAGTTTTAAATAAGCTCTTGATATTTTCATTAGTAAATATTTTTTTATCTTTATATTTACCTAATAACTCAAGACGTTTTTGTAAAAGGATTTGTCCGTCATCTTCATTATTAAGAGCTATATTAATGTCTTTAATTAAAAGACCTTTTAATATATTTTTTTCATTTTCACTTAACTTATCAAATGACGCTTGGATAACAGAAAGTGCATTAGTTAACTCTACATAATTATATTTCTCCGCATTAGAGAAAGAGCCAGTACTATTTAAGAAGCTATCTAAAATATATTGAAAAACTAATTCTTTATGTTTTTCGTTCTCATGATTATATAGCGTAAATAATTTACTCTTAAGTTTCCAATATGGTCCTAAAGTCCACATAGTCTTTTCTTGATAGTACTCAAAAATAATAGTAAATATTGCTTCTTTATCTTTCCCAGAAAGCTTTTCAATACTTAAATATTCAAAAACAGAATGAAAAGTACTGTTTATTTGACTAATATCATCCACTCTATGACAGTGTTTTAAAAATTGAAGAAAGGTCTCTGGCTTTTTCTCAATAAAAAAATTAAGACTATTTAGCCAGTGCTCCCTGCCCGATACAATGAATAAGAAAGTAAACTTTTAAAGGAGCGTGTATGAGTCGTTTAAGTAAAGAAGATATGGTAGAGATGGAGAAAATGCTTAATTCAAGTAGTAGTGCAAGTGATATAGCTTCTAGGTTTGGTATTTCA
>CANHDW010000025.1 GCA_947459525.1 Candidatus Caenarcanales bacterium | reverse complement strand
CTACAGAAATGAATTCTATTTTAGAACTTTTACTATAGAGATCACCAATACCAAACTGCTTTGCAGTTGCTGTCCCTAGAGTGAATTTACACACAGATAATCTATCAAGATAGCTACCATAAGTATCACAGAGGAAATTACCATTATTGAATACTAAATTAAATGGTTTAATAGTGGCGATATGTGGCGAATATAGATTTAGATTGTTTTTCACAGTTTCCGTTTCTGGAGGAGATTCCACAAGAATTTCATAATTTAATTTTTCTCTATTTCGGTAATCTCTTACCTGAAAGCGTCCGAATAATTTAGCTTTATCGGTACCTTGTTTGAAAACAGCCTTGGCATCATTTGAACTAATCAAACTAGGGGTGATAATGATTTTAGCTTTAAGTTTAGTGAGAATTTTTTTATCTAAATCTAGCCAAGTAGAGAATTTACAATATTTAAGTTCATCAAGAAAGACTTTAACATCTAGTACTTGCTTTGCTGGTCCGCCATTTAAAGCTAACTCTGAGCGAACTAATCCTTCATAATTCAAACTAGTTTTAATCGCAGGTGGAGAATATTTATTAAGCAAGCTAGAGTGCAATTTCCCCTTGAATAGTAGGTTAAATAATGGCTCAAAACTTCCTTTACCAATATTTTGAATCTCACCATTAAAGACTCCCGAACTAGCTCCAGAACTTAAGCCTAAATCCTGAAAAGTAAATTTATTATTCCTAAAACTGAGTTTTCCATTTAAATTTTGTACGGGCTCTGAGAATTTTTCATGAACACTGGTCAGAGAAACATTCTTCAAAGTACTGTCGACTTCAAGACCAAGAGGATTATATTTAAGAATAATATTTAATAATCCATCTGGATCTACAATAAAATCCTTTACCTTAGGTACATTAAAAAGGCTCAAATAATAAAGGTCTTTCGCTAAAAGATTATTGGCTATTAAATCTATTGATTGTATATAACCACTAATATCTATAGCTCCTGTGCCTTTAATTTCAGCACCATTAATATTAGCTGAAAGGTTTTTAGAACTAATTAATGTTTTAGATAGAATGACTTCACCATTTACATTACTGATAATGGGCGTATCTTCATTGATTTGAAAATTAAGATCTTTAATATCGAAGCGCCCTTCCATATTGTAATCCCCCTGATTAGGCGTAGTAATCTTTAGCTTGATATTTGTTAATTCACCGTAAAGACTGTCTGGGAGTATTTTTTTAAACTGAAATGAGTCTAAAGCACCAGACTCTAAAATCCCTGAAAGATCTAATTTCTGTGCTATAAAATCAAGTTTAATTTTAGGCTTAGCTGGTGCTGCTGGAAACTCTATTTCACCATTACTAGAAAAGAAACTACCATTAATAAAACCATTCAGCTGTTTGATTTTCAGGTCATTATTATCTATCTGTAAATCAGCATTTAACTGATTTACAGATAAAGGGTAATCCTGTTTTCTAAATCGACCATCCGTGATTTTGGCAGACCCCTTAAGGAAGCTATCAGTTATTTGCAGATCTATAAAAGCAAAACCCCTTAAAGTCGAATTACTGAGATAGTTCTGATATTCTTTAAAAAAATTAAAACCATGAAAAATTCTTTTGAATTTTTCTATAGCGAAGTCTTTAGTAAAAATTTTAATGTCGAATTTTTTAGTTTTGGTATTAATCTTCCCTGTAACATTTAAAGCACTTTCATTAAAAGGAATGCTGAGATTAAGAATTTTAAAATTATCCCCTTCAAAACTCAGATCAGCAGTAAGAAGCTTATCTAATACTTGAAAAGTCTTTTTAATTCTTTGCTTGAGATTTAATTTCAGCTTCAAGGTTTTCTGCTTAATATCAGAGCTGTAACCGATTTCACCATTGAAAAGATCATTATAATTAATGATTTCTATTTTACTTAGTATAGTTTTTAAATTTTCATTATCTATAAAAGTAAAATGATTTTGAACTAGGTTTAATAAATCGTTGTTAGTGAGTTTTACTTTAATATCTATATCTGGGTTTTTACTCTGCCATTTTTTAAAATCTCCAGTAATAGCAAAAAACTCTTGATCAAAGGATGTTTCAAGCTTATTTATATGAATAGACTCACTTACATTTAAATCAGCGAGGATTTGAGTCTTTTTAAAACCACTAAAGTTCTCTATATCTTGCCTGAGATTTATTCTCAGCTGATCTTTAATGCGATTGATTTTAATATCACCATCTAAAACGGCTTTTGCTGCTGAATATTTATTAATAGCTTCTTGTATTTTCTGAAATTCTTTATAGGGAAGAAAAGTTGCCAAGAAAAATTCTAAATGACTAATCGGTAAATGATGTAATTCAGTATTTAAAAAGAAATCTGGGTCTTTATGAAAATCCTTAGAGAAGTTTAAAAGCCCATTTACACTAATGGAAGTACCTGTTTTATTGAGCTGCTGAGAATTCGGGCTCAATTCTACAAGAAAGCGTTTATGTTTTTTCTCCTTTTTCCAGTTCAGAGTAAGGTTTTCATAAAGTACTTGATGATTTTGAATTTCATCTATAACTCTAATATTTATGTTGTCGATTTTCAGTAAATCTATTTCAGGCATTTTCCCTTTTTTTTCTTTTGCTTTGAAAATCTTATAGATATTCCATTCGCCTTTTTTATCTTTAATGACTCGCAGCTCTAATAAATCCGTGCTTAAAGAATTAAATTTCACTTTGAATCTAAGTAAATTAGGCGTAGATAAAACGGCATTTAATTTATTAAGGCTAAGAACCTCTGTGCGAGATTTATCTAAGATTTTTAAATCCGTAACTGCTATATTCAGTGAGCTTGGCTTAAGTTCTAAACGAAGATCCTTAGCGCTAATTTTTCCATCTAGCCTTTTATTAATCTCTTTAATCAGAAATTTTTTAGCTTGTTTAGAAATATCATTATTCTGTGCATAAATAAACACTGAAATCCCGCCCACGACACTAATCGCAGCGAAAACGAGCAGAAAATTCAGGAGGTTTTTCATCAAGGAGATTTTTTTTTAGATTAGTTAAATAGAAAATTATTTAAGCTAGCTTATCCCTATAGTTATTTTAGCTGTAATATACACTTTATGTTGAGCAACTAAGGAATAACAGAGAGGGTTTAGGGGAAACGCCAACCAAGAACCCCAAAAAGCTCATCGCACACCCCCCCAAGGAACGTAAAAAACGATTTCATAGACTGCTGCACAACTCCATTTTCTGCGTTTTCGTCGTCCTCGTGATCCTCATGTACAAGTAGTAAGCGGAGCTTGTATTTCCGCTTGCTCGCATACGACACTGGTGTCGCATCCTCGGCATCGCTGGAAATTACACTGCGGTCATTCGTTCTCCTCAGCCTTGAACTTGCACGTTCGGCAATAGTGCCCTTTAGTTATTTTAGCTGTAATATGCACTTTATGTTGAGCAACGAAGGAACAACAGAGAGGGTTTAGGGGAAACGCCAACAAAGAACCCAAAAAGCTCATCGCACACCCCCCGAAGGAACGTAAAAAAACGATTTCAGAGTATCGTTTTTTTACCGGTGGATTCTCACTGACACCCTACATAAAACAAAAGACCACTTAAGTTCTTAAGTGGTCTTTTGTTTTATTGTAATGGCGGACAGAGAGGGATTCGAACCCTCGGTAGCTTGCGCTACGACGGTTTTCAAGACCGCTCCGATCGACCACTCTGGCACCTGTCCATTCAACATTTTACACTAAGCCCCTAAGTGAAAATTAAATTTTTTCATAAAGTTTTCGGCACTGTTACGGAACATGTAATTTCTGCATTGTTTCTCCTCTTTGGGGAAAAATGACCCCTTAAAATTTCTAGGCTGATTTTGCAGAATCTTGTTTATGCTTGATAATAAAAAACCTGAAGAAAAGTTAATCAGCCTAGTTTTACTATTCTGCACTCTGCTAATCTTCATTCTTTATCTATTAAATTACTCTGAGCTTAGTGCAAAATCCAATCTAGGACTAAATGGGACTGCTCGCAAACCTAAGTCCTTAAATTTACTCTCTAATCCAAGTACTAGGAAAACAAAAATCAATTCAGCCCAAGCTAGCGACTCTCCCCAAAAGATGATTACCGGTAAGCCTAGGTCTATGCTTGAAGATTCAAGACAGTTAAATATTAAACCTAGTATACTCTGGCAGCCGCCAAATGCTCGTTATGTACTTTATGAAATGAATAAATCTTTAAGTCAAGAGCGTGAAGAAAAGATTCTAGAACATTTAACACAGATAGAGCTTAGGCGAAATCCTCGCTTGAAAAGAGCTTTTGAAGTTTATAACGCCGCATCTTTAAAACAATTTTTCTATTTAATTAGTGGTTTTTTTAATAATAATGCTCAAATCAGTAATAGCAGAGGGGCTTATGAATATATTTCTAAAATTAGCCAAGAGCAGCTTAAATTAGTAAAAGAATATCTCAGCTTTTTTTCTAGTGATTTGAATTTTAAAAATATAGAAGCAGCTCATGAAAAGGAAGTTATTGAGACCATCTCTAAGAAATATGGTTTTCAAACTCTGAACTATATTAATCATCTTTATTCTCGCTTCCCTTATTATTATGAAACTAAAAATAACCGCAGTTTATCAAGTATGGATGAGGATCTTGAGGGGGATGAAAGTCTAGAGAATGAAGGAGTGTACCAGTCTATACTTAAAAATCACTCTTCTGAATTATGTCTTAGCTATGGCAGAATATTATTAATTTCCTTAGACTCGCTTAAAATTGGCACATTTCTCGTCAGTGACGAGTCTTTAGTTAAAGTTTATAAATTAAATACCAGTGTTCTTGCAGTACAGGCGCTTGGTGAGAAAGGAGCTGCTGAATTAATAATTAATACTAAGCAGGGTTTATTACGCTTTAATCTTAATATAGGAAAGTCTCACAGTGCTGATTTCAGCCTGCTAGAGAAAAATAGATCATACCAACCCGAGATCAACGAAAACGCAGAAATCCGAATTATGTCTCGGTCTCAATCCTATCAAGTAAAAACTTTAGCTAGTCGTGTTGTATCTGAGAACTCTTTACTTACCGTCAAACTTAACTCTAGAATAGCAGGATTAATATTGGCTTCTAACGCTGCTCTTCTAGAATTTAAACACCTAGTTAATAGTCAGGATGAGCAATTTTTAAAAATTTTTCTTTTGAAAATTAAAAATACCGTGGGAATCACTGATATCGTCGTGCCAGCAGAGAAAGTGGTTTATAAAGTTACTTTAGAAGTGAATACGGCTGCTGCCTTAAGGAGTGAGATTAATGAGATTTTTTTGGACTAAATTAAATATTAATAAGAGCATGAAACTTTTAAACTTTTTGGTGATGCTAATGTTTTTCATTTTTGTAAAAAATTCTGCAGAGGCTGAGATCCGTAGTGAGTACATGACTTCAAGACAGAGCGAAATGAACGCCCGTAATATATCGCGGATAGATAACAGCGATTATAAGTTAACCTATTACGAAAAGCGACTGTATCCTAAACAGAATTTCAGCGGTGATACGGTATTAATGCGTATTGAGCGTTTGGAGATAGCATTATTTGGAATAATCTCAGATGAAGAACCACTTAGTGAGAGACTTTTAAAAATCGAATCAGAGATGGCACTTCTAGAGTTAAATTCACCAGAAATAAAAACTAAATTAGAAAATAAACACCACGAGGAAAGAAGGTTAACTGAATTAAGGCAGGAAAGAGAAATGATGCGTGAAGCTAATTTAAGGCGAGAAAATAGAAGAAGAAATTACAGCATGATTAGTCCTCTTGTTCAAGGTGCTTCTCAGAGATTATTAAGGATGATGTAGCAAGGTGAAACTATTAATAAATTTAGAAAGCATAAAATTATCTACTCCAGTTTTAATTCTAGTTACCACGCTAAACTCCTTTCCTGCTTTGGGTTATAGCAGTGGTAATACGACGATTGTTGAGGCAGGGAGGAAATCTTCATATTCACTAATAGATAGAAAATTTATTTTTGATCAAGCTGAAAATAAAGTTAATTCTGAGAATTTTAAAAAATCTCAAGAGCTGAAGCCACAGAATTTAGCTTTATTTTCGCAGCTAAATTTGAAACCCATTAAGCAAGAGGAAACTAAAATAGCACCCCAAAAAAAAGTTATTACTCAAGCCAAACAACAGTCCTTAAAAAACTCAGAAGTTACAGGCGATCTATCTAGGTGGAATAAATTTAAAGAATCTAATATGAGAGATGTTCCTATCGAAGAGGCTTTAAACGTAAATGCTCGCATACTTAAGACTGTTAACGAATGTATAAATTTAAATAGCGTTTTGGAAAAAAACGAACTACGTTAACAGTCCCAACATAGTTTTAAAAAAGCTAATAGAATATTAGTGTGCTGCAAATCGAAAATAAACCATTATTCATTAATCAAATGTTTACAAGAATCGCAAAAAAATACGACTTCTTGAATAATATTATGACTTTTAATCTGCACCAGATTTGGAAAAAACAAGCTATTGAAAGTGCCTCGGTTAATATACCTTATTTAAAGCACGCTAAAGTCTTAGACCTTTGTACCGGTACTGGTGATATGGCTCAAATGTGGGCTAAAAAACCACAAGTATCTAAAGTGATGGCTATTGATTCTTGCCCTCCGATGTTAGAAGAAGCAGAAAAGCGTCAGCGAAAGATTAAAGAACCTTGGGCTACTAAAATCACGTTTATGCCAGGTGATGCACTAGAATTACCTTTTCCTGATGATAATTTTGATGCTATTTCTGTAGGATTCGGTCTTAGGAATGTAGCTGATCTAAGCAGAGCTATACAAGAGATCTTCAGAGTTTTAAAACCTGGTGGTTTGATTGTTAGCTTAGATTTAGGTCATCCGGAACATCCCTTTATTCAGAATATTTATAAAAATATTTTCCTAAATTTCATACCACTTTTAGGCTCTATATTTGCTGGTGATAAATTAGCTTACAGATATCTAGTAGATTCTTTAGAAACTTGGCCTAAACAGAAAGAACTTTCACAAATGTTCTGGCATCAGGGTTTCACTCGTAGTTACTTTAAAGATCTTATGTTTGGAACTATAGCTCTTGTAGTAGCACAGAAATAAAAAGCGGGAGCTTAGCCCCCGCTTAATAAAAGTAAAGCCTCTAGAATTTAAATCTTAATTTTTAAAAAGAAGAAGAAAAGAAGTGCGAGATATAAGATTTAAATTACTAAATTCCCCCCTTTACTTAAAGTTTTTTTAGATAAGAGATAGTTTTATAGTCCCCAGTATAATGTCCATTTAAATACTGTTCGACATCACTCTCAGCCGTAATATAATCTTGATTTTGTATATTAAAGACGTCAGTAGATTTAGCTACCCATAAATGTTTACCACGCTGAAGCTTATTTTCCCTGACCCAAAGCAGCTTATCATTATCATTTAGCTTAAAAAGCCGGTTAGCTACCAGATCCCAGTCATGCCCAAACCATTTTGGAATTAACTTACCATTTACTAAATGAAAACTTAATTTAGATGTGCTTTTTAAACCTTCTCTAACATACTTACAGCCAGAGTCTACGACTACTGTATGCACTTCCCAAGTTCCAAATAACCTTGGATCATATGACTGAGCACTAACCGATAATCTCACTGGAGCTAAAGCATTGAGTGAAGTTCCTGAACTTAAAGCACTAAATAAAACTAAACCTGTGGTTAATACAACCTTTTTCATTTATCCCCCCCCCGAGTAATTGACTTACAAGATTATTAATCGGCTGTTTGGGGGAGAACTTTAATTTTAATTTATAAAATTTTATAAACTGTTAGAAATCGCTGTGCAGCACTATCTTCTACAGGAGATTAATTTCAACTAGTTTTTTAAAATCATCTGGCAAGTCAGAAACAAGCTGTAAATTAACTCCTGTAATAGGATGTTTAAAGCTCAATTTATAAGCATGTAATAAATGCCTGTCAAAAATTTTTTTACATCTAAATTTTTCGCCGTAAATAGTATCACCTAAAATCGGGTGACCTAAATAAGCTGCGTGTACTCTGAGTTGGTGAGTTCTGCCTGTAAAGGGTCTTAGCCTAACGTAGGAGTAGTCTTTATACGCTTTTATAAGTTCTAGCTCAGTAATAGCTTGTCTGCTCGGCTTAGTACTATTTTTACTCTTAACTCCCCACTTTTGGCTACTTTCACTTCTATCTATAAGCACAAGTTCATTATCTATACGGGTTTTACTTTTATTTATAGGTAAAATACCATCTATAATCGCAAGATATTCTTTCTTAATCTCTTTATCAATAAACATTTCATTAAATTTAGAAGTGGTATCTTGATCTTTAGCAAAGATAATCAAACCACTAGTGCCTTTATCAAGGCGATGCACAGCATATAATTTACGAAGCTTAAGCTGTTTTTTTAATTCTCCAAGAAGGTGAATTTGATGTTTAGAACTAGTCTCTATACTTGGATAGTAGCCTTCCTTATCGTAAATCAATAGATATTCATCCTCAAAGATAATGCGAGTTTTATTGATAACCAGTGGTTTGTTTACTGACTCTTTAACCTTGCGATAAGCTATCTTATCTTTCAGTGGATTAATTTCTCGACTAGCATATCTTTCGATTTTGCCGTTAACTGTACAGGCGCCCATCTCTAGACTTTTTTTAATCACAAGATTAGAAAGGTCGGGGTATTTTTCTTTTAAATAATTTCTTAAGGAAACCATTGGGGCTTAATACTTTTCTTTAGTTTTCTACATGATAAAGTATTGCTTAGGGAAGTGATGGAAAATAGAACTTTTACTTAAGAAATAATAGCAAAAGGAGGTCAAACAATGGTGTTTGATGAGAAGACAATAAAGATGGTACTTGATGAAACAATAATAGGCTCAGATTATACATTAGGCGGGAAAACTTGTTATGACGCGGCGTCTGCATTTTCATTAAATCGAAGACAAAACCTACATGGCAAAGAGATTAATGATCAAATACTTTCCTATTTAAATACCTGCAAAAGAGAGATTCTTATGGAGATTCCTTTAAGATTGGATGATGGTAGCCTACTACCTGTTCATGCTTACAGAGTTCAGCATAATAATGCTCGCGGCCCTTTTAAAGGTGGCATAAGATATCACGAAGAAGTTAATCTACAAGAAGTTAGAGAGATGGCGAACCTAATGACCTGGAAAACGGCTTTGGTGGACATTCCTTTCGGCGGTGCTAAAGGTGGAGTCGCGATTAATCCTAAAAAACTTTCTTTTCATGAACTGAGAAGACTTACCAAGGCTTTAGTTTCACATTTAGGTGATAATATAGGTCCTTACGTAGATATTCCTGCACCAGACGTGAATACCAATCCACAAGTTATGGCTTGGATCTATGATGAGTTTTCTAAATCTCATTCTAATAATTCCCTAGCAGTGGTTACGGGAAAACCCCTTGAAGTGGGTGGTTCACAAGGACGTTTAGAAGCTACTGGAAGAGGCGTGGCTATCTGTATGCGTGAAGCATGCAAGTATAGAGGTTATGACCCTAAAGATTTAACTGTAGCTATTCAGGGATTTGGGAATGTCGGTTATTTCAGTGCGAAAATTATTTCAGAAGAACTAGGAGCAAAGGTTATCGGCATCAGTAATGCTGTTAGTGCGGTTTATAATCCTAATGGTATAAATATAGAAGATTTAAAAGCTTACGCTGACAGTCATAATGAATCTTTAGATGGTTTTGAGGGAGCTACTAGTATTCCCCGTGATGAGCTTCTAATGCTTGACTGTGATGTACTGGTACCAGCAGCACTATCTAAGGCTATTACAGGGAAAGTCGCTAAAAATGCGAAGAATCTTAAGATACTCTTAGAAGCAGCTAATGCCCCTACTACCCCAGAAGCTAATGCCATTCTATTTGAACAAGGCGTTCTGATAGTTCCTAGTGTGCTCGCGAATGCTGGTGGTGTAATCTGTAGTTATTTTGAATGGGTGCAAAACTTACAGCAGTTCTATTGGACATATGAAAGAGTCGCTCAAGAATTAGAAAACTACATGATGAGAGCCTTTCAGAATGTAACGAAATTAGCTAGAGAGAAAAACATAGGTCTTAGACAGGCAGCTTATTGTATAGCTTTAAATCGTGTAGCATCTGCTCTTATTATTAGAGGTTTCTAGACGCTTAGATTATGAGCGTAATATAATACATCTATGATGGCAATTGCAATATTTGGAACACTTACAGTAATTATAGGGACTGTTCTTTTTTTAATGCTTAAAGCTAATAAAGCTGCGGAGCATGATAAAACTGGAGAGCATGACGAGGAATAATGTTAGGTATTTTTATTACCGCCGCTTATCCTTCAGAAGACGCTTGTATTAAGGCTTTAAAAATACTGCATGAAGAAAAGGTTTCTTTAATTGAGCTTGGCATACCTTTCTCTGACCCTCTTGCTGATGGCCCAGTAATTCAGAACGCGAGTTTTAAAGCTTTAGCTAATGGAATTAATATAGATAAAATTTTTGATCTTGTCGCTCAAGCTCGATCAGAAGCTGGTTTAGTAGACTCTTGTAATTATGGATTAAATAATATTATTTTCTTCACTTACTATAATCCTGTCTATGTCTACGGTATGGAGAAATTAGCTCAAAAGTGCTCAGAGTATGGCATTAAAGGTTTACTAATTCCAGACTTGCCCGTGGAAGAGGCTGAGACGGTTTCTGAAATTTTAAAAACCTATGGACTTACTTTAACTTTACTAGTAGCCATAACTAGTTCAGAGCAGCGAATTGAAAAAATTGTAGAGCTATCAGAACCATTTATATATTTAGTAAGCCGTATTGGTATAACTGGTTCTGATAAAGACAACAGTAAATGGTATGAAACTACCGCCATTTTAAAACAGAAAATAGCTGAAATTCGCAAGTATGCTCCAGATAAACCTATAGGCTTGGGGTTTGGTATAGATAGTGCTGCTAAGGTGCAGGATACTTTAGATTTAGGCGTAGAGATAGCTATTATAGGCACTAAAGCCATTCGTGTCTTAGAAGAAGATCAGAGCCATGATCTAGCAATATTTAAGGACTTTATAAGATCGGTTAACGTTTTTGTCTAACATTTTCTGCTTTATACTGCAGAACATACATATACAAGGTTGAGGACGACGACGAAAACGCAGAAAATGGAGTTGTGCAGCGGTCTTAAATATCCAGTCCAGCAGTGATATTTAACTGCTGACCAGTGATTCCTTTAGCTGGTTCAGAAAGTAAATAACTAATAGCGTGTGCTATCTCTTCTGGCTCTATCCAGCGATTCTGTAAAGTCGCTCCAAGACTGTTTTTAATAGCATCTTCACTAGGCATCTGATTTAACGCCATATCAGTTTTAACCCAACCCGGACATATACTATTAACCGTAATCTTATATTTAGCAAATTCCTGTGCAAGGCTCCTCCCTAAAGCGATTAAAGCTGCTTTACTTGCACTATAGGCTGGAGCATAAAGTTCACCAGTATAGGCACTGACAGATGAGATGAAAATAATTCGTGAATAGCTTTCTGGATTTAGTTTCACATAAGTTTTTAATAAGGGTAAAGCCGCCTTAACTAAATGAAAGGCACCATTTAAATTAACATCTAAAACCCTCTGCCAGTCATTAAAGCTGTATTCCTCAAAGCATGAACTGTGATATACACCAGCATTTACTATAAGTCCATAGAGGGATTGCTCGCAATCTACAACTTCTGCGTTTTCATCGTCCTCATGATCCTCATGTACCCGCAGTACACTGCGGTCATTCGTCCTCCTCAGCCTTGAACTTGTACGACTGTGAGCAGTCCCTTCAAGATACTGCTCGCAATCTTCAATTTCTGCGTTTGAGAAATAATCTTGGACAGATTTTTCAGAACTCTGATCTAATTCTTGGGAACTCGGTGCGAAAACCTTATAATCAGACCGACTAAGCAAATAAGCGGCGGACTTACCGATTCCTCGGGAGCCGCCGCTTATTAATATGTTTTTTTTAAACTTAGTTTTCTCTGAATCACTCACAAGAATAACCTAGTTCCAATTTACAGATGTTAAACTAACTGTAATTCTGGTTTTTCTTCGTCCAATATAGCACCTTCTATTGGGCAAGCAGATAAGCAAGCTCCGCAGTCGATACAAGTTGAATGATCGATATATGGATATTTAAATCCTTTTTCATTAGTTTTACCTGATTCAGGCCAGTGAATGCAATCTACCGGACAGACAGGTATACAGTCTGCTGCGCCTTCACAAACTTCAGAAACTATAGTGTATGGCATAATAATCTCCCTTTTTACGGTTTTACAGAACGATTGTTCCCCGCATCAATTTGATCTTATCAAGATGAAGCAAATAAATAATTAAATGAGAATCATTCTTAGCTAATCTGGGAGAGCTACTGAGAACTGTTCTCAACTATATTGAGTCAAAATAAAAAATAATTATCATCAAAAAAAAATAAAAACTAATTTATATTTACATGAGCTCAAGTGGAATGACGCAGCTAAGTCTGGGTCTCATCGATACCTTGACTAAGCTCGAATTTGGTAAGAAGGAAATTAATGAAGAATATGCTATATTACTGAACTCTTATACGCTTCTTTTAAAGAGTATGTCCATAATGCTTGATAAAATCGAGAAGGAAAAGAATGAAAAAATGCATGTGGCGCATAAGAATCAGGAGCTGAAAAATAATCTCCATTATATTAAAAGTCTTGCCCTTGGTCTGTCTCTGAATAGACCGTGCTAAAACGAAAAAGCCAGCCTGTGAGTAGATATTGATGTATCAAGCCATAAGTTACTCACAGGCTTATTTTTAAGCTACTGTATACGGAATATACAAGTTCTAAGTTCAAAGCAGTTAGGCAAGTACATTTTGATAATTAATCGGAGTTAATTGATCTGCATATTTAGAATTCTCACCCTGACAAATACTGCGATGAATTTCCTGTAACTTAAGTGTTATAGAGCCAGCTTTACCATTACCGATAACATAATTATCTATAAGACCGATAGGTGCTATCTGTGCTCCAGTGCCAGCAAAGAATGCTTCATCTGCTAAATAAAGCTCTGTACGATTGATTTGTCTAAATTCCACTTCTAATCCCAACTCCTCGCGAGCTAAACGTGCAACAAAAGAACGAGTAATACCTTCTAGAATATTATCCGAAGCTAAAGAAGTAATTAATTTACCACCTCTAATCATAAAGAAGTTCATAGCAGAGCCTTCTGAGACATAACCTTCTTCTGTAAGAAATATAGAATCATCAAAACCCGCAAGCATAGAACTAGCCTTCGCTAAAGCAGTATTCACATAACTGCCATTAACTTTGGCACGAGGCGGAATAGCATTATCAGAAACTCGTCTCCAGCTAGTGACCTCAACGCTGAGACCTTTCTGGGTATCAAGGTAGTCACCTAAGTCTAAAGAAGTTACGACAAAAGATTCATCATGCTCAGCATCAGCCCCTTTAGTTACCAGAGAGGGTCCTATGCGAAGAGCTGATTTAAACCAGCTTGGTCTAATGTATGTATCAGTTTCAGGTTTATTTTTTTTCATTAATTCGATGATAATATTTAACATCTCATCAACACTGTAATAAGGTTCCATGCGTAGAATTTTACAGCTATTCATAATCCTCTCTAAATGTGGTCTAGCTTGTAAAAGATTTAACTGTCCTTTCTTAGGATTCCAGTAAGCCCTAATGCCTTCAAAGACCGCAGTTCCATATAAAAAAGCATGCGTCATAACGCTGATTTTAGCGTCCTCAAACTTAACAAAATCTTTTCCTAGGAAAGAATATTCATGAATTGCCATAGATTAAGTATAGAATATTTTTTACGGGTATAGTTCGGGTTTAATACAGGTATAGTTATACTTGAAATGCAACAATAGCACTATTACCGTTTCAACTTCGCTACAGCTAAAAGCTTAGCCACCACATCTTTATCTTCTAAAGTCGATAAATCTCCCTCTGGGAGTCTGTCTTGAGCTATATCTTTAAGTAATCTGCGCATTACTTTGCCTGAGCGAGTTTTAGGTAAAGCTTCGCAGATGATGATACGCTCGGGTTTTGCATGTGCACCTATTTCATTCGCCACATGCTCTTTTAAAATACGCTCTCTCTCTTCTGTAGATTCATGGCTTTGCTGATTATCGGTGAGATTCATTAAACCCTGTCTTAGAACTACAAAAGCGACTATGCCTTCTCCCTTTATTGCATGAGGAATCGCGATTGCCGCAGATTCATTTATGGTCTGATGTTTTGCTAAAGCTGTTTCAATTTCAGCCGTCCCCAGCCTATGCCCAGACACATTAATGACATCATCATTACGCCCACCAATTTTAATATAGCCCTCTAAGGAAGTATCAGCAAGATCACCGGGGAGATAAGAATCTGGAATCTTAGTCCAGTAGCCTTTTATATATCTATCGGGATTCTTATAGACACCCTTAAGCATAGATGGCCAAGGTTTAGAGATATGCAAAAGACCTTCAGGATTTATTTCAGCAGAAATCCCTGGTAATGCTGGTCCTGCCGTTCCTGGAATCATATAATTCACACCGGGTAAAGTACTTATCATAATTCCACCTGTTTCAGTCTGCCACCAAGTATCGACTATAGGACATTTAGACTTACCTATATTTTCATAAAACCATTTCCACGTTTCGGTGCCAATCGGCTCCCCTACAGAACCTAATAAGCGTAAAGAACTCAGATCATGTTTTTCGATATATTTTAATCCCCAAGCCTGAAAGCTGCGTATTGCGGTAGGCGCAGTGTAAAAGATATTTATTTTATATTTCTCGATTAAAGCCCAGTATCTATCAGCTTCTGGAAAATTAGGCGCACCTTCATAGATAAACACCGTCGCTCCATTAGCGAGTGGACCATAAGCTACATAACTATGACCTGTAATCCAACCAATATCAGCAGTACACCAATACACATCATCGTCTTTAAGGTCAAATACCCATTTCGAGGTAAGTTTAGCCCACAGCAGATAACCAGCGCTATTATGCTCTATGCCTTTAGGTTTACCAGTACTGCCACTAGTATAAAGTATAAAGGAAGTATCATTCCCTGAAAGCCATTCAGGGCTTTGATCGAGAACCTCATGAGTATTAAAATTTAAATTCTTAATAGCTAAATGCACAAGATTTTTAAGTTCCCTCTCTACATCATGGATTTGAATTTTTAATGAGCTTTGTAAACTTAAGGGTTCTTTTACCCTTTTAAAAATCAATAGATCCTCCACTGGACTGTTTTCACTTATAGCTTCAGTAGCGACTTCTAATAAGTCAACCTTTTTACCACGGCGGTAAAAACCATTTTGGGTAATTAAAATTTTCGCAGAAAGCTCATCTATGCGATCTCTCAGAGCATGAGCCGCGAATCCAGCAAAAACTACACTATGAATAGCTCCGATACGAGTACAGGCATGCATAGCTATAATAGCTTCAGGGCAAAGAGACATATAAATGCAGACCCTATCACCTTTCTTCACCCCTAAATTTTTAAGATAGGCTGTAAATTCACAAACCCTTGCGTGCAATACTTTATAGCTAAGAATCTCTGACTCTCCAGCTTCATCTTCAAATATTAAAGCGGCTTTTCCCCCT
This sequence comes from Candidatus Caenarcanales bacterium, assembly GCA_947459525.1. GTDB lineage: Bacteria > Cyanobacteriota > Vampirovibrionia > LMEP-6097 > LMEP-6097 > LMEP-6097. Next base: position 876 of record CANHDW010000025.1, on the reverse strand, counting down.
CGATCTTTTAAATGAATATCTAAGCAATTATAAGAAATATTAGTTTCACCATCTGGAAACCATTTATAAAAAGGTTTATCATTATCATCTAAAATCTGTGAAAAATTTTTATGCCAGAACAGCTCTTCGTGAGCGAGCTTTGCCCAAGTACCTAAATAATCTTTCTGAAAAGAAGTTTGAATATCTTTATAATCTTCTAAATTGAAATTAGCAGGGATTTTAAAATTTAGGGGTACTGGAATAATCTCTTCTGAATTGGTTTGCATAATACTAATCGTTTTCTGAAAGTATTCTTTACTTTAGCTTTCTTCAAATAAATTAACACGCTTTAGCCCATTAATATACTTTTTGAGGCATTTTATAACCGCTAATAATCTCCTTGAGAGAGTTTTGGAAAAATAATTGATTTATAATCACTCTAAATTTATTTAATAAATCTGCTCTATGTTCCTGTTCCTCAAACGATTGAGGCTCTCTGCCTGACATGTTTACATCATGAAGACTAAAAATTTTATGATTAGTTTTCAAGTCGCCATCTGTAGGCGGGTCGAGTAGAGGAAAATTATTCGGCTCTTCTTTTATTTCAGCAGAAATAGTATGTGGTGCAGTACCCCCTGGACGCATAAAAGTAAAATTTGCTATTGTTTCAGCTATTTTTCTATCTGCTGTAGCAGGGAATCTTATAAATTCAAAAGATGTGGATTCTTGACAAAGAATCCAGCGAAAAGATCAACACTCGTGTTCGAGTCACTTCGATCAAGTTTAATTTATTAAAATGGTGGACCCGAAGATGTGGATTCTTGACAAAGAATCCAGCGAAAAGATCAACACTCGTGTTCGAGTCACTTCGATCAAGTTTAATTTATTAAAATGGTG
>CANHDW010000024.1 GCA_947459525.1 Candidatus Caenarcanales bacterium | reverse complement strand
ATACTAGTGATCAAAATACCTATAATAAATACTACAATAATTCCTCAAGCGATTATTCTTCAAACTACGGAAATTCAGGAGTACCACGCCCAGGAAGTCCAGAGTTTCATGCATTAACGCAGGAAGACCAACGCTTAATACTAGGTCAATTAAATACAAAAATTGCAGAGGAAGATGCAATAAAAGAACTCATTGCATGGGGAATTCCTAAAAATATTGCAATTGCTATAGTAACGAATAATACTTCACTATTAAAAGAAAAAACTCAAGAAATGTCAAACGAAACGGCTTCTAAGTATCTAAGCCTAGCTGGTCTAAATGCCACAAACCCAAACACCAATTATGAAAACCCTTTTTTAGGCTTATCTATAAGCTAAAAAGAACATAGTACTTGACGTCCAAATATTTAGCACTCGCACAATTACCAAACCTTAACAACACCTAAAGAAAGAAATGTAAAATTTCTAAGCAAAAAACTTAGCTTCCTTAATCTTAAACAGATCCACAAAGAAAAACAGCAAAGTCTTAGTCACAAACAGCGAACTAAACAAACTAATCAAAACACCGAGAAGCAGTGTAACAGCAAAGCCTTTCACTATCCCAGTTCCAAATATAATCAAAACCAAACTAACGATAGAGGTATTCATATTACTATCAAAAATACTGCTATAAGCCTTATCAAAACCGTCTCTCATACCAATCAGAACAGATTTACCAGTCGCCATCTCTTCTTTCGCACGCTCGAAAATTAATATATTAGCGTCAACAGCCATGCCGATACTTAAAATAAAACCAGCCACCCCAGCAAGAGTTAAGGTTACTGTATCTTTAAACACGGCAAGAGTCAGGAATACATAAATGAATAGAGCTAAACTAGCTACTGCACCCGAAAATCTATACATAGAGATCATAAAAATAACGACTAAAGCGAAGCCTAAAACTCCAGCCCAAAGGCTCTTATTAATTGACTCTTGCCCCAAAGTAGCACTAATAGAGCGTTCTGTAAGAATTTTAACAGGTACTGGTAAGGCACCAGCGTTTAGCTGCACAGCTAAATCCTGAGCATCTTCTACCGAAAAATCACCCGAAATCTGCCCAGAACCCCCAGAGATAACACTTTTTACAGTAGGTGCAGAAATTAAATTCCCATCTAAAAAGATCGCAAGCGGCTTACCTATTAACTTAGCTGTAAGCTCAGAAAATTTTCTAGCTGAATCTGGTTTTAAATCAAAATTAACAGCCCAGCCCATGCCACCATCAGACATCGCCTGTGCTTTTTTAAAATCAGCTCCCGTAATACCAGTAGAGACCCATTCTCCCTTGTCGTTCATTTGAGCAAATTCAAGAAAGGCAGTAGCCAGCAATCTTCTTTTTACTGCTTGTGGATTAGCTCCTGGAACCTCCACTAAAACTCTATCCTTACCAACCTGCTGTACAACAGCTTCTGTGGTACCTGAAGCGTTAACTCTATTCTCAAAGACTTTAACTAAACCAGCCATAGTCTCTGGATTGATTATCGGTACAGCCTCTGAGGGCAGTGCCTTAAACTCAAACTGCGAACCACCGATTAAATCCAAACCCAGTTTTATATTACTGTAAACATTGAAATTAGCAATCGCTAGAAATGGCTTTCGGGGAGACTCTAGAGGAGCATTAACAGGCTGATTCTGAGCTCCCAGCTTTGCAGCAGGCTGATTAATTAACTGAAAACTAAAGACCGAAAATAGCGCCCAAAGCATCATTACACCTATTACAATAAGCCTAAAATTACGTTTTACAAATTCCATGCTCTAGTTAATTTAGCATGGGATCTAAAAACTTACTTTTAAATACAGAATAATTTTTAGATTCGTAGGTTTCCTTAACTTTCGCAAATATTTGATTTAGGTTACCAATATCCTTGGGGTAAAATGCCACCATAGTCGAGCCAGAACCTGCTAATAAAACCTTCTTGGCTGCAAATTTAGAATACAGAGTATCTTTAATTTGAACTAATACTGGGTAATCATCTTTAATAGCTTCCTCAAAGCTATTATAAAGATCTTCGATAACATCTTCTTTCTGAGCAGATAATAAAGGTCCCTCTCGATTAAAAACCAAACCTGTAATTTTCTTTAAACGTTTTTTCTCCGCAAATCTATCAACAGCTCTATAGGCATCTGATGTAACGATGCCAAAATTAGGTCTAACCATAATTAAATTAGAGATCTCATTGTAATTAATATTTGATTTTTTATCTTTAAAATCGTCCCCAATTCCTTCAGCATAAACACGAGGCTGAAGCGTTGAATTTAAGCAAAATGGTACATCTGCGCCTATTTTAGCTGCTAACTGAATCAGGACATTTGAGGATAGTCCCCCATTAAAATTTTCATAGAAATATCTATTAATTATTCTTAAAATCGCAGCAGCATCAGCACTTCCGCCAGCTAAACCAGCTGAAATTGGGATTTTTTTATCTATATAGATGCTTAGTTTGATTTTCTGAATTTGCTCTAAAACTTTCGGGTCCAAAGCAGTAAAATAAAGCATCAAAGCTTTATGTACTATATTCTTTTCTCCAAGCTTATCTATTTCAGGCACATTCGATTTAATGATGACTTCATAGCTAATTTCATCGGATTTAGCAACTAGAGACTCTATCTCGACATTTAATTGATCTGCTAAATCGATAGATTGAAACAGAGTCTTGATATTATGAAAGCCATCCTCCCGTGGATAAAATTTACGATCAAGAACGTCAAGATATAAATTAATCTTAGCTGGAGCTTTTTCTTGGTAAACGGTCTTTATTATCACTTCTAATATTATGGACGTTTTATATTAAAAAGCAAACATAAAATATAAACAATTACAATGAAATCATAATTTAATACTAAATTTGAAGGGGCTTGTCGGCAAACCCTGCAAGTGAGTAACTAGAGACTAATTAAACAAACTGAAAACTGAATAATACCTGAACCTCATCAATGAACACTCCACTAACAAGAACTGAGTTTTAATTAAAAACTTGTTAGCTTCACAGTGATCGACCATAGGACTGGTGTCCTACTCCTTAAAAGGAGGTGATCCAGCCACACCTTCCGGTACGGCTACCTTGTTACGACTTCACCCCAGTCAATGGCACCACCTTAGGCGGCTTCCTCCCAAATGGGTTAGAGCACCGACTTCGGGTGTTACAATCTTCCGTGGTGTGACGGGCGGTGTGTACAAGACCCGGGAACACATTCAACGCAGCGTGCTGATCTGCGTTTACTAGCGATTCCGACTTCATGCAGGCGAGTTGCAGCCTGCAATCCGAACTGAGACCATTTTTGAGAGATTAGCATCTTATCACTAAGTAGCGACTCGTTGTAATGGCCATTGTAACACGTGTGTAGCCCAGGCCATAAGGGCCATGATGACTTGACGTCGTCCACACCTTCCTCCGGTTTAACACCGGCAGTCTTGCTAGAGTGCCCAACTAAATGATGGCAACTAACAACGTGGGTTGCGCTCGTTGCGGGACTTAACCCAACATCTCACGACACGAGCTGACGACAGCCGTGCAGCACCTGTCTTGTAGCTCCCGAAGGCACTCGAATGTCTCCACTCGATTCTACAGATGTCAAGGCCTGGTAAGGTTTTTCGCGTTGCATCGAATTAAACCACATGTTCCACCGCTTGTGCGGGTCCCCGTCAATTCCTTTGAGTTTCACACTTGCGTGCATACTTCCCAGGCGGAATACTTAATGCGTTAGCTACGATACCACAGGGGTCGATTCCCATGACATCTAGTATTCATCGTTTACGGCTAGGACTACAGGGGTATCTAATCCCTTTCGCTCCCCTAGCTTTCGTTTCTCAGCGTCAGAAATGTCCCAGTGAGCCGCCTTCGCCTCCGGTGTTCTTTCCAATATCTACGCATTTCACCGCTACACTGGAAATTCCACTCACCCCTAACATTCTCTAGTTCTGTAGTTTCAAAAGCGTGTATGGAGTTGAGCTCCATTATTTCACTTCAGACTTACAAAACCGCCTACAAACTCTTTACGCCCAATAAATCCGGACAACGCTTGCACCTTCCGTATTACCGCGGCTGCTGGCACGGAATTAGCCGGTGCTTCCTTTGAATGTACAATCAAATTTTTCCATTCTGACAGTGGTTTACACCCCACGAGGCGTCATCCCACACACGGTATTGCTGCGTCAGACTTTCGTCCATTGCGCAAAATTCCCCACTGCTGCCTCCCGTAGGAGTATGGGCCGTATCTCAGTCCCATTGTGGCTGGTCATCTTCTCAGACCAGCTATTGATCGTCGCCTTGGTGAGCTATTACCTCACCAACTAGCTAATCAAGCGCAGGCTCCTCCCAGAGCGAAAAAACTTTCAGCTCACGCCATATGGGGTATTAGCCAAGGTTTCCCTTGGTTGTCCCCCACTCTGGGGCAGATTCCTACGTGTTACTCACCCGTCCGCCACTTGAGTATCTCCGAAGAGACCTTTCCGTTCGACTTGCATGTGTAAGGCATACCGTCAGCGTTAGTCCTGAGCCAGGATCAAACTCTCCATGACTTTTGATATAGTAATATACTACGTCTTAAAGTGTCCTGCAAAACTCAATTTTTGGATATTAACGAGATTCTTGTTGGTATTATTCAGTTTTCAGTTTACTTCCTGCTGACCTCGTCATCAGGAATTACTATCTTAGCAAAAGAACCTAGAACTTGCAGTACCCTTTGCTAAAAAAATCTTAAGATTCCCCCTCTAAATAAAATAAATACTGAGAAGATACTAACTTTTCTGCTGTGTAAAACCTCTTAAACGAGCTACTGGCCAATAGAAGACATAGAAAGTACCTAAGCTTGCAAAAAATATAAGCATTAAAAAGACTGCGTTAAAGATAGAAAACAGACTAATTAGAAGAGCCTGCTCTCCTATATTAAACCTGAGAATCGGAACCCTCTGATAGACCTGTTTCCCAAAAGACAATATAAGTGTAATTAGCGATAACCGAGACTGATCTTTCACATTCGGCTCTGATTCAGATCCTATTTTTAAAGTATTTCCAGAAAGCATATTATTAGAAGAATATTCCGAACCTGAATTATCCGCTGGTAAAGAAACCACTCCTGAAGACAGTTTCATATCCTGATTCACGTAATAATCTATTAATAGAACAGTGAAAAGAGCAAGCATCGCCACAGGCCAAATTAGCCAAAGTTCAAAACTTAGATTAATACCTCCAAAATGGTAATTAATATAATTTATCGTCGATGAGCCAGAAAGATTAGATAAATCTCTAGCATTTAAAGCGTATCTATGCTTTAAGAAAAAACCTAAAGCCAAGGAAAAAAAATAAAGAAAGTCTTTAACCCTGTCTGCTATTCGATCTAGCCATGCTCCTAAAACAGAGAACTGCTGCCTATAACGAGCTAACTGCCCGTCCATACAATCAACAATAAAAGATAACTGCACCAATAATGCTCCAAGTATCATAGATAAAGGGCTTGCGACAACAAAACAAACAGAAGCTACTATGCCTAGGAAAAGAGCAAATAAGGTAACATGATTAGGGCTTATCCAGTTTATATCAGCGATATACCTTAAAAGGTAATTTGCGACAGGACCAGAAAAGATACTTGCCCACCAACCATCTATTTTTTTTATAGCCGCTTTCAACTTAATTTCATCTACCATATAGCTTCAGTATAATCTCAAAGCTTGATTCTTGAAGATGCTGTGCTAGATGAGTTCTAAGTTAACAGTGGCACGAGGAGTTTCAATTTCTAAGAGCAGGCATTTAAAGAAATACTGTGAGAAAATTAAACCTAATGCCTGAACCAAAAAAAAACCGCGAAGATTATTTACAGAATAAACCCTCAATAGAGGAAGACGAAAACGCGGAAATTGGAGTTCAGCTACACGCCCAAGAATCAGTCGGTACAACAGATGCCATATATGACCCAACCCCAAAAGATATTACTGAACATCTTGAGGAAATAAGGAATAGACTTTTTCTCGTTCTCGGGCTTGGGGTATTAATTTTCATTATCTGCTTTAATTATTCAGAATTCTTTATAAGTCTGCTCGAAAAGCAAGCCCCACAAGGATCAAGTTTTTTTCAATTAAAGCCAGGTGAATTACTCTTTAGTAGTTTCAAAGCCTCTGGCTTTGTGAGTTTAATATTAATCAGTCCAATCATCTGCCAGCAAGTACTCGCCTTTATAAGATCTGGTCTTAAAGAAAAAGAATATAAAATTTTAAAAATTATTTTTTTAAGCATACCCTTACTTTTACTGTCTGGTGTTAGCTTCGCGTATTATTTCATACTGCCACCATTACTAAACTTTCTTCTAGGTTTTAATAGCACAGTGATAGAAAGCCGCTATGGCATAGAACATTTTATAAATCTCTGCCTATCACTATTAATGATCTCTGGGATTAGTTTTCAAATCCCCATCTTAATAGTAATTCTTACTTTCTTTAAACTAGTTACAATAAAACAACTTTTATCTATCTGGCGTTATGTTACCGTAGGGGCTTTCGTGCTTTCTGCTTTTCTAACACCGACACCAGATCCTTTTACTATGTCGATTTTAGCTTTTGCTATTTTAGGACTTTATTTTTCTACGATAGTCACCGTTAAGATTTTTAAGATTTGAAAGACGATTTCAAAATCTTTTTCCTACTTAAATCAGCTGAATTCTAGGAAGATAGAAAACCAACAGCCTTTGATTTAAAACAGGCTATTTATGATGCGGTGCAAGAAAAACTCAAAACTTTAGATAAAGCACAGATTAAGAGTCTTGATAAAACTGCGATTAAAAAACTCATCAATGTTCAACTACACAATGACGGAGACTATGCATCAAGAGCTTCGGCTTTAGAAGCACAAGCCAGTGGACAGCTCAAAAAAGGCGATAATGTCGTTAATTTAATAATGGATAATAGATGGCATAATATAAATTTAGGCATTGGATATAATGGCAGCACAGGATTTAGAACTCAGATAAACCCAGAAGACTGCGTTTCACCACCATTATTTCAAGAAAAATATAAAGCTCTTGAAGTATTTCAAAACCCTCTTAGTATGCAAGGGCAAAACGGTCAGCCAATAAAATCCGATTATGCTTACAAAAGCATAGCGAATGGAGCAGAGCATGATCCAGCTGGAGCAACGGCATACGCACAAAGATTTATTTACTTAAATGGGCAGATTAACAAAGAAGATAATTTTGGTAGCCTTCAAGAGTGTTTGAGAATTATTAATTCAACTGAAGAAGAGTTTAAAAAGAGTTCTATCTCTACAATGAAGAATAGTTCAGAAATAAATTCTGAATCATTACTCGAACTTGCTCAAGGAGGAGATGCATTCGCACAGAAATTATTTATTACATCAGCTATCCGAGCGGCAGAAAGAGTTAAACATCGTATAGAGAAGAGTAAAGATCCCGAGAACGATAAACTTATCAATAAGCCAGCTTTAATAAGCATCACGGGAGAATACGCGAGCAAGATGTTCGCAATTCCAGGAGTTTTAGAAGCTTTCACGGAAACAGTTAATTCAAGTGAAAGAAGAACACCAGCAGCCCCAATAATAATCTCTAATCCTGAACTCAATGGAGCAGATATCATAAATCAAGCATTAACCAAAGTTCAAGCATTAACCAAAGTTACGGATTAGTAATGTAATTAAGAATTGAGATCTAACCCTAAATCAACAAATCCCCTTCCTTAAGCCTAAAACCATTCAAGCAGTCACTGGCCTTCATCTCTGCTTTACCACTAGGCTTAAGCTTATTAATCTGTAAAATTCCATCAAAAGTCTGCACCCAGATAAAACCCTCTTTATGATTAACTTTCACTATAGTCCCAGGATCTAGAGACTTAAGTTCTTCGCCTGCAACAGCAGTCTCTAGAATAGCGACCTTTTCACCTCTAAACAGAAAGTAAGCCCCAGGCCAAGGATAGGTGCCTCTAACTAAATTATGAATATTCTCTGCTGAATTGGGTTTTGAGAATTTAAAAAAGGCTTGTTTAGAATTAGGTGAGCTGAAATGCAACTCTGGAGAGAAGAAATCTATTAATCCTAAATCCTTAGTCATAAATGGAGCTAATTGCTCAAAGACAGCTAGCTCCGCAAAGCCCTGCTGAACCTCGCCTTTACAGAATTCCAGACCTTTATTCAAAGACTGGACACGAATCCCGCTTTCTACGTTGTCATTAAGCTGTCGTGAGGCTTCAATATTCTGCTGCTTATTAAAATTTAACTTTAGAAGAGTGCTTAAAAGTAAATCTGCACCGAAATGTGACATTCTTAAAGTTAATTCTTGAGCGGTTTCATTCTCCAGATACAACATCTCAGAAGAAAGTAAAATGGGACCAGTGTCTACTCCAGCATCACTGAGCATAGTCGAAACGCCGATCTCCTTTTCTCCATTAATTAGCATCCAATTTATAGGAGCAGGGCCTCTATATTTAGGTAATAAACTAGCGTGTAAGTTAATTACCCCAAGAGGGCTTAAATTTAAATAATTTTCTTTTAAAATCTGCCCGTAAGCCACTGTAACTAAGGCATCTGGTTTTAAATCACTCAATGTCTTAAATAACAGTTCATCTAGATTTAATTTCTCGGGCTGGAAAACAGGAATGCCGTGCTTTAACGCTATATTCTTAACTGGCGGAGCTGTTAATATTTGCTTGCGTCCTACCGGCTTATCTGACTGAGTAATTACAGCGAGTACCTCAATATCACTAGAGTTTATAAGCAAATTCAAAGCAGGAACCGCAAATTCTGGAGTACCAAAAAATACAAGCCTCAACATACTTAATCTATAATAGAGCTGTTAAAGCCTTTTATGCTTAATTCATATAAAAAAACTAAAATTAATCAAAAACTGGAATCAATATTCATCATCCCTCGCTTCTCTAAAGCTGCAATATACTTAGGTTTAATACTTTTGCACTGCCATCCTGTAATAGCAGAGAGTTTCGTCAAATCTTACAAAGATGATTATCAAGAAATAATTCCAGAGTTAAGTCTCAAAGCTGAATTATATTCAGAGCCAGAAACCCCTAGCGTAAATCTCAAATCTGATTATGTTTTAGATAATATAGGAATAGATGATTTTTTCTATAAAGCTCACATCGAGACTAATTTCTATCCGATTAAACTCGATACTTCTTTTAAAAGCCCGATAGAGATTGGGCTAGAAGAAATATTAGAACAGTCCATAGCAAATAATATCAATCTTAATATCGCAAGGCTAGACAGTAAAATCGCTAAATGGAAGTTCTGGAAACAGTTCTCTGACAACCTACCAGATTTCGCAGTAGGACTTGGTAACAGAAATTTAGATGGAACCTTTTATCTTAACTCTAGAGTTCAGGGACAAATTAATGAAAATATCGCAAACACGGCCGTCAGGCTCGATTATCGAGTATTTAATGGTGGTACTACACTGTTTTTAACTCTTGCAGAAAAATTCTATAAACAAGCCACCGAATTACAGGAACAAGAAACTTACAACAAAACACTTTTAGATTCAATACATTTTTACAACAATTTACTTAGTGCTCAATTGAAGCTTGCAACTGGAGCCAAAGCCCTTGAAAGCATGAAAGCTAATTTAGATTTAAGTTCTAAATTTTTCAATGCTGGTACTGGTACTAAATTAGATCAGATGATAGCTGCGGCAGAATTAGCCAAATTTCAAAAAAACCTTATAGACAGTGAAGCCGCGTTCAGAACTTCTGAAATTGATTTAGCTCAACATCTAAGAATAAATTTAGATAGTGCTTTACAAATCAGAAATGAGAAAATCCGTGTCTTTAATTTAGTCCAAGAAAATTTAAGCATAGAGGAATTTCTCGAGACAGCTTTAAAAAAGAATCCACAGATTCTAAAAAGCCTTGCGATAAAGGAAGCTGCCATAAAAGAAGGTCTGTCTAAAGTCGGGAATTTATTACCAAAACTAGATATTTATGCTGATAAAAGTGGTAATGGCGGGGAGTTTAATAACCTCTTTCACACAACTACACTCGCTTTTAACGTAAATGTAAAAGTAGGAGAAAATCTCGGCTTAGGTAATTTCAGCGATATAGCTAAAGCTAAATTAGATATAAAGAAGGCTAAGCTCGTTCTAGAACAAGAACAGACCAGAATAGAAAAAGAACTTAGAAAATCTTATATAAAATTCCAGCAAGCCAAATCTTCCATAAATGCGATTAACAAAGAGCTTGAAGCCTCAGAAGAAGCTCTTAGATTAGCCAAACTGCGTTACAGAAATGGAATCGAAGTATTCGCTAATTTAATCCAAAAAGAGAGCAGCTATTTCAATGCCCAAAGTAAATATATAGATAGTATAAATGCCTATAACAGTTCCCAAGCGGAAATCGCTTATTTTATGGGAAGCATAAATGTCTCTGACCTGCTGAAATTAGTAGATAACCCTATAAGCTCTGAAACAGGCCAAATGTAAATTTATAATACAAGAACGTCTTGAATAATCTTCTCTTGTTCTTTACCCTCATTTTGGGCAAGAGTGTCTAAAACTTCACCTAAAGCATTATGCACTGCATACTGGTAATTTAATTGAGAATTTCTCTGCTGAGCTGTCGTTAACTGCTCATTAATTACAGCATGATCCTGACCATAATAACGCTTAGCCATAACGTTACCGATATAACCACCGATAGAACGACCGACCCCGAAACCAACGACAGATCCTAAGGGGCCACCAAGGGCACCGCCAGCAATACCTAACATACCACCAATGCCCTGAGCCCTAAATCTAATCTTATCCATCTGTAATCTAACTTCACCAACTCTACGAGTTAGCTGGAAAATATCCTGGAAGTTCGCCGCCATAATATACTTATGTGCATTATCGTTATTCATGTGCTGAATACGCCAGTTAATAAGGTTCGGTGCTTCTATCGTCATCGATTTAATTCCTAGATATTTTTAAGTTAAAAACAAATCTATTAAGATTTTTTGATTAATTCCATTTCTTTTTTGTACTGATCTTTATCACCCTTAGCGACTTCTAACCAAAACTGCTGATTAATACGAGCCAGACCCATCAACTCACGAGTGGTACCCATCAACTGCCTTGCAGCTTCAGAGTCACCATTTCCGAGTATAGCCTGTTGCATTAACTGCTCAGCGAAAGCGTTATCAGAAGCTGTTTGAGTGACTAACGAGTTAGCCTCAGTCATCCGCTCTGATGCATTAACAAATGGTACTGATGAAAATGTTGCCATTATATTCTCCTTTTTTTTACAAAAAATCAGACCATTTGATTTCTGGTCTTTTAAAACTCTTTTGGTTACCCTTCTCTTCTGAAGCAGGTATACTAGATGCGGGTTAATGTTTGGTTAATGGAAAGAATTTAAAATTAAAAGAGAGGTTAAGCTTAAAACATTTATTTCAACAATAAGAATTATTTATAAGCTCACCAAGCCCACCAAGTCCAGGAACTATATACTGAATATCGGTAAGCCCACTTTCTTCATCTAAAAATTCACCAGGAATCGCAGCTTTAGCCTTAGCCGAAGACGCCCCTCTATCCACTCTAAAAGCATAAACAATAAGATCTGGAGCTTCGGCTTTCATCTTTTTAATAAACTCTGGGCTAACAACAAGATGCAAACTAATCAGCTTGCGAGCCTTAGCCTCTCTTTTATAAAAATTAATCGCTTCTAAAAGTGAACTGCCTGTAGCCCCCATCGGATCAGGGAAAAGCACTATAGCATCTTCCACAGAACCACCGACTTTATTACCACTAAAATCCACGCCGATTACTTTCCCCTTAGTGTCAGTTTTACGAGCCATGTACATATGATCTTGCCTCACAAGATCAGGATTAAGAATAAAATTACAAGCATCAAAACATATTTGACTAGGTAAAGAACCCGCTCTTGCGATATTAACAGAAACCAATTTAGTATCTGGGTCTATAACAGTTCCTTCCCACTCCCCCAAAGGACTTAAGGCTGCCATTCGCGTTTTTACCTTAGTGCTAATAGTCGGAAATTCACGAGCGATAACATAGCGTACTAACTGATAATACAGTTCTGAAACTATCTGATTAAACTCTGGCTGTTTACATTCTGCCTGAGATAACCACGCTAAGCGTGAACGGGAATAAACATCATCAACTATATGGAAAGCTTCACCATAATGATGAAGTAACTCTATAAAAGAATTCAAAGCATGGTGATGAACAAGCACAGGGCTAGTCAATCACAGCTCCTTCAGTACGTAACCAATCTTCAAAAGCGATAATATCAGGGATATACAAATCACCACTATCATCATTAACGATAAAACCTTTAGTTCTCATACGATCAAAGCTTTTAGAAACCTGCTTAGCGTTAACTTCCGCCATTTTAGAAATCTTTTTAGTACTTAAAAGAGGAATCTTAGTACCTTTTTTAGTAACCACACCCTTCTGCATTACGTCTAAATAAAGTGCAAGTGCTACCCGTGCTTCTTCGCTCAAATCAATTACTGCATTATCAATAGTTTCAGACATTTTGGGACTATGATAGCACAGGGAATAGCTGATTGCTCATTTTTTTAGAACATATCCGCTGGGCCAAAGTTAAACATAAAGAATCTCGACTGAGTTAAAGCTTTAACTAAAGGGAAACCAACATCAACTCTGACTCTACCAACAAAAGGCAATGCAACCCGAACTCCAAAACCTACTGCACAAGCACGGCTGAGCCTTTCTGTAATTTTATTAAAAGTCACCTGACCACTAGCTAAACCTGCATCTGTAAATACAGCAAAATCAACCTTCCTGAATATCTTAATATTTTTTAGAGGGGGAACTATATTATAGATAGGTGTTCTAGCTTCTATAGTGGTAAGTGCAATAGTATTACCAAAACCAAGCTGAGAAAGAGTTCTATAACCTCTAACTCCACCTATACCGCCTAAACGATAAAGATCGAAACGTGGAATACTGCCAAATAATTCGTGACCTACCCTGGCATTTACAAGTAAGCTACTTTCTTTTACAAGAGGGATATAACGTGAGACATTCGCTCTGAGCTTCGTATAAGAAGTAACTTCAGAGAAACCTAAGACTGGTTCAAGAGTAGTATTAAATTTCCAACCATCACGAGGATTAATACGAGAATCTAATTCTTGGTACGAGTAGGAACCCCTGAAGTTCCAGAAACTACCTGATATGAGCTGCTGCTGACGAATCAGGCGAGCTGTTTTAAGGGCATTTTTTCTACTGATACCCTCTTCTTTAATCAAGTTTCTAACTAAATTCGGAATGTATTTCTTATCATCAATCCCCTTTAAATCAATAACATTAAAACCAGTACTCGTAGATAAATCATGTTCATCCTGTGTTCCATAGAATCTAGACAAACTTAAGCCCGCTCCATAAGAAAGCTGCTCTGCAAAATCGACTTGGAAACTGTTACCCTGAGTATAATTCGCGTAAGCTTTAAAAGTATTTTCACTTCTCATAAAATATGGAATAGAGTAATTAGCAGCTATTCTCGTCTGAGTACCCTGCCTAAAGAAATCTGTATCATTAAAAGATGAGTTAGAACCAATCCCTGTGCCGAAAGTAGCATTAATATCAAAATTTTGACCATCGCCATTAATATTACCTACCTTCACTGAAGCATTTCCAAATACACCAGAACCTGAATTCAAACCACCACCCATGCCAAGCTTAGTATTACGGTTTTCTTCTAAAAGAACTTTTAATTTATATTTTTCGCTGCCTTCTACCGCTTCAATTTCTCTTTGAACGTTTTTAAAATAACCAGTCCCCTTAATGCGACGGAAATCTTTCATAAATCTCTTTTCGTTATAAGGCTCACCAGGTTTAGTTCTAGCGACCAGCCTTCTTAAATACGTCTCTTTAGTCTTACGGTTACCTTCAAAGACAATATCCGAGAGTTCACCTTCTGCGACATAAACACTTAAGATTCCCTCTTGTTCATTCCATTTAACATCCACGACTCTAGCTAACACAAAGCCCTCGGTAGCATACTTTTCTTCAATTTCACGCAATTTCTGAGAGGTCACTACTACACTCTGAGGTCTTCCTAAAAGATCTTTTAAAATAGCGTAAACATCAACAGTTACCGTCTCGGATTCATTACCATAGACATAAATATCTTTGACCATAGGGTTTTCTTTGAGAAAATAGTTTATTTCAACTCCGTCTTTAACTACTACAGGCAAGGCTTCAATAGAGGATTTGACAAAATAACCAGTCTTATAAAGAGCTTCAAGGTCCGCTACTATATTCTCTCGAACAAAGTCATTACCATATCTTGATTTTATTAATTCTAATATTTCAGCTTCTGGTATAAGGCGATTACCTTCAATGCCCACTTTCAATATTTTAGGGCTAACAGAGCTTTTTCCATTTAAAGTCCCAGCGGGTGTCTCTGAAATAGCTTGATATTCAAGTCCATTTTCTGAAACAGAAGACATCGAAGGGGTTTCTACAAAGCCCTGCGCCTGAGCAGGTAAGAAAAAAAATAAACCCAAAATCAAGTATACAAATGATAGAAGGAGGCAGTAATGGCGAATCGCACTGAAAGATTTATTATTTTTGCGAGCAGTCTGCATGAGAATTTAGTATTAATAAGCTGCAAAAATTTTACAACTCCCTTAATCATAATCAAGAATTGAAGAAATAGCAGAGGAAAAATTGTATCATTATGGAAAATGTCAGATAACGCAATAAAAAAGAAGATAGACATATTCGACACCACTTTAAGAGATGGTGAACAATCACCAGGTGCTTCCATGAATCAGGAAGAAAAATTAGAGATAGCGAAACAACTAGCTCAACTAAATGTAGATGTTATCGAAGCTGGTTTTCCAGTATCTAGTCAAGGTGATTTCGATTCAGTCTATGCTATCGCAGAACAGGTACAGGGACCAACCATCTGTGCTTTAGCGAGAGCCTTAGAAAAAGACATAGAAGCCGCTGCTAAAGCTTTAGCTCCAGCCAAGAAAAAAAGAATTCATACCTTTATCGCCACTTCGCCTATCCACATGGAATTCAAGCTGAAAATGAATCCAGAACAGGTTTTAGAAAAAGCTGCTGCGATGATTAAATATGCAAGGAAATTAGTAGACGAAGTAGAATTTTCAGCAGAAGACGCATGCAGAAGCGAAAAAGATTTCCTATTTAGAATCATAGAAACAGCTATAGATGCTGGTGCCAGCATAATTAATATTCCAGATACAGTCGGCTACACTACTCCAGAAGAATTCGGAGCTTTAATCGCAGACATTAAAGCAAATGTACCGAATATTTCTAAAGCTAAAATATCTGTCCACTGCCATAACGACTTAGGACTAGCTGTCGCTAACAGCTTGGCTGCCGTGAAGAATGGTGCTGAGCAAGTGGAATGTACCATAAATGGTATCGGCGAAAGAGCCGGGAATGCGAGCCTAGAAGAGATAGTCATGATACTTAAGACTAGAAGCGAGTTTGGTTATTACACTGACGTGGCGACACCACAGATTATCCGCAGTAGTAAGCTTGTCAGCAGTATCACTGGAATTATGGTTCAGCCGAATAAAGCTATAGTAGGCTCTAATGCTTTCGCTCATGAATCGGGCATACATCAAGATGGCATGCTAAAGAATAAAAAAACTTATGAGATTATCGATTTAGGTGACATCGGACTTAAAAGCACACAGTTACCACTAGGCCCACGTTCTGGAAAACACGCTATCAAGAGCAGATTAGAACAGTTAGGTTTTAAAACTATAGAGGGTGATGATTTACAGAAAATCTATGAACGATTCATCAGACTGGCTGACAAGAAAAAACGTGTCGATGACCGAGATCTAATTAGTTTAGCGACTGATTTATCTATTACGATGAAGGATTCTCAAAACACCTTTAATTTATTACACGTTCAAGTTACCTGCGGCACTTCAGGCTTACCGACAGCGAGTATCTGCCTGCAAGATCAACGTGATAAAACTAATATCCTTAAAGGAGCAGCTCTAGGAACTGGTCCTGTAGATGCAGCTTGTAAATGTATTCGTGAGCTTACTAAGGCTAACTGTACGCTTACTGAATTCAGTATTAAAGCCGTTACTGAAGGTATAGACTCACTAGGTGAAGTTACCATCAGGATTATGGATAACGATTCAGGTCAGTTATTTACAGGGCATTCAGCGAAAACTGATATTTTAGTCGCTTCAGCTCATGCTTATGTAGATGCAGTGAATAAATATTTTGCGAAAAAAGGTGATATGAAATTTAATCCACAGACTTCTAATGAAGCTGAAGAAGAGAAGGCTGTTATATCATCGAAAATCAAGTAACCGTCATCTTTTGAGATATATTCAGATACCTCATCCCACAGCATTTCTGCTTCAAAATTACTGCTGTTTAAAAATCTATTTACGGCATCATGCGATAACTCAATTGATGACACATTCTCTAACTCGGTGCAGCTATACTGCTTCTGAGTTGCTATTAGAAAATTTGTAAATAATTCAATCTGCACTTTCTTAGGACGCATATCCTATTTTTTACTACATTTATTCGGCTCTTCTCCAATTTGAGTGGATAGCGTAAATACGACGTGATAAGATTTTTAAATGAATGAGATTTTGTGGGCTTTCAATTTCAATGGTTTATTCAAGTCTGCTTGCGTAGCGGAGGT
>CANHDW010000023.1 GCA_947459525.1 Candidatus Caenarcanales bacterium | reverse complement strand
ACTTCAGATCTGAATTCAGGGTTACTAAATTAAAAGGAGATTAAGGAATTATTTTGATAAAAATTTCAGCTTGACACTAATAATCTATAAAGACCTCTGACCCCAAAGCCAGTAGCACCTTTATATGCAAATAAGCCATCATGCTCAATAAAACCGACACCCGCGATATCTAAATGCACCCATTTAGAATCTTTAGGAATAAAGTTACTTAGGAATTGAGCTGCGATTAAGGCGTCTGGTCTAGAGCTACAGTGTGCTAAATCAGCGATTTCTGAATCTGTTTTCTTCTTATATTCTTCTAGCATCGGCATATGCCACAGCTTTTCACCCTCTTCGGCGAAAGCAGCCTCTACTTTACTAAGAAATTCTTCATCATTAGTCATCGCTCCAGCAGCGACTTCACCTAGTGTCGCTACTATAGAACCTGTTAAGGTAGCTAAATCTACGACATGTGTCGGCTTATTTTTTAACTTAGATAAATAGCTTAAAGCATCAGCTAAAACTAAACGTCCCTCCGCATCAGTGTCTACGACCTGTACTGTCTTACCATTTAAGGCTCGCAGCACATCACCCGGTTTGTAACTAGCTCCCCCAAAGGCATTCTCGGCAAGAGCCATTACTCCTGTGATTTTACGTTTAATTTTCTTTCTCTCTGTCGCGCTTAATTTAGAAATTAAATGAAAGACTGAAAGCACGGTAGCAGCACCAGCCATGTCAGATTTCATGTCTAGCATATACTGATTAGGTTTTAAGCAGAGACCGCCAGTATCAAAAGTAATTCCCTTGCCCACTAAAGCTAAATGGGACTGCAGTACACTGCGGTCATTCGTCCTCCTCAGCCTTGAACTTGTACGTTTGCGAGCAGTCCCCAAGTAAGACTGCCCGCAAACTTCAATTTCTGCGTTTCCCATCTCTGGATCAAATTCTAAAACTAAAAGCCTTGGGTGAAACTCTTTTCCAGAGTTAATAAGACTTTCTTTACCTACCGCAAGTAAGCACTCCATGCCAAGCTTTTTAGCTTCAGTCGCAGACACGGTTTTCAATTTTATCTGCGGGCACTTAGTCGTAATTTCTACTGCGAGTGCCTCTAAACTACCTGGATTAATTTCACTAGCATTAGCTGAGACTATATCCCTACAGAAAAGAACTGAATCTATAAGCTTATCTCTCAGATTGAAATTTAGCTTTTGGGCTTTAGAGCCGTGTATAGTTTTAAGTTTAATTTTTTTGTTTTTAGTTTTATATTTATCGAAAAAATATGATTTGAGAAAAATCATTTCATACACTATTTCTTGTTGAATAGTATTTAAGTTACTAATATCTAAATCTAATTCACTGTATTCTAAATCTTTCCAAGGCAGTTCAGAAATAGCTTTACGCAACTCAGAATTAGTAATGGTTTTTAAATTCGGCAGATAAATTTCTATAAGAGTTTTATCGGGATAAATTAAAAAAGGTTTATCCTTAGATATTTCCTTTACAGGCTTCTCTTTAGCGGCGATCTTGACTAAAAGTTTTTTCATTTATATTAAATATTATTACATCATTATCAAACCATAATCTTTTTTCCTTATATCTATAGAAAATATGAAACCAAATAACTCAAATCATAAAGATCCGATAATTGAATATTTATTTAAAGACAAATCCGACGATGAGTGCTTCAGTTCTTTTGTCACTGATGAACACGGTAACCGAATAGGTTACTTAAACTTTGAAAATGGTACTAAAGTTGCTTGCTACCAAGCTGTAAATAAGTCCCCGGTTATCGAGTTAGATGTAAATGGCTATCAAGTCTTGTATATTAAAAATTACAAGAGTGATTTAGCTTGTAGAAAGGTCATGCTTGAAAATGACAAGATGCTGATTTACTTGTATAACAATCAATTTGAAATTATTGAAATGTATGAAGAAGAGACCTAAAGTCCCATTCTCTTTAATAATGCATTTTCATCTGGTTCTCTGCCCACAAAAGCCTTAAACAAGGACAAAGGAGCTTCACTGTCACCTTTCTCCAGTATATTTTTTCTATACTCGGCTCCTACTGCGGGATTTAGCACGCCTTCATTCTGGAAACGGCTGAAAGCATCAGCTTCAAGCACTTCTGCCCATTTATAACTATAATAGCCAGAAGCATATCCACCTGCAAAGATATGTGAAAAAGAATTAGGGAAGCAGACTAGATCTGATGGATCTATGAGGTTATATTTTCTTGCGATTCTAAGATGGGTTAGCTTAGGTGATTCTGATAGAGATTCATCTTCATTCATATATATTTCTAGATCAAATAAAGCGAATTCCACCTGTCTTAAGCAGGATAAACCTTCATTAAAATTACGTGCTGCAAGCATTTTATCTAAAAGACCCGCCGGGATTGGTTCGCCTGTTTCATAATGCTTCGCAAAAGTTGATAAAGATTCTTTCTGCCAAACAAAGTTTTCATTTAATTGGCTTGGTAATTCTACGAAATCCCACTCAACATTAGTTCCAGCCATGGGTGAAAGTTCTACATTACTTAAAAGATGATGCAGAGCATGACCGAATTCGTGAAACAGTGTTAAAACTTCAAGATGAGTTAACAGAGAAGGACTGTAACTAGGTTCCAGCTGCGGTTTCGTTAAATTACAGACAAGTGTACACTGTGGTTTGATTTTATGCCCAGATGGATTAATGGCAGAATCAACAAGAGGCATTACCCAAGCACCACTGCGCTTAACTTCTCTTGGGTAGAGATCCATGTAAAATGTGCCAATAATAGAACCATCTTTTTCTAATACTTGGTAAACGCTGACATCTTCATGCCATACTTCTATATTTTCTACTTTCTGAAAGTCTATAGAGTAAAGGGTTTTAGCGATATTAAACATACCTTCGATAGTTGCATTTAGCTCAAAATACGGCTTAGTTAAATTAGTGTCGAAATCATATTTTTCTTTCCTGAGTTTCTCGGATAGGTATGCTGTATCCCACGGCAAGATTTTATCGAGATTATTGTCAGTATTTTGATAGTTAATAGATTTTTGAAATGCAACTAATTCAGCATATTCCTTTTCAGCTAAAGCTCTTGCTTTTTCTGCAAGCCTTATAAGAAATTCTGTAACTTGCTTAGGACTCTCAGCCATCTTCATTTGTAGTGATAAATCTGCATAACTAGGAAATCCAAGTAGCTTTGCCTTACGCGCTTTTACCGCAAAAATATCAAGGATAAGCGGTTCATTATCTAGTGACTCATTTTTCTTACTCTTTTTCCCAGCAGAGGCTCTAGTTAAATATTCGATATAGAGTGTTTTTCTTAAAGCTCCATTATCAGAGAATTTCATAAAAGGGCCATAGGAAGGGTAATCTAAATTAAATACCCAAGCAGATTCTATGCCATTCTCTTTAGCTTTGAGAGCTGCCGCTTGAATAAGATCCTCTGGCAGACCTGATAAATCTTCTGTATTCTTGATAATTAAGTCAAACTTACTATCTACGACGTTATTCGAGAACTTTTGTGAAAGCTGAGATAATTTTAAATTTAATTCTTTAAACTCTTCTCTTGCCTCGCCTTCGAGTTCTGCTCCTGATAATTTAAAATCCTTTAAAGTATTTTCTAAATACCTTTTTCTTTCACCAGTAAGTTTTTTTGCATCTTCTGACTGTGCATATCTTTTAACGAATTCATAGACACGCGGATCTAAAGAATAATTATTATAGAATTCCACCATAACGGGTCTGGCTTTCTCAGCTTCATCTCTAAAATCATCATCACCATTTAATGAAAGTAAATTCTCGACTGGAGTCCACACCTTATCTACTAAATCCTCCATTGCTATCAGGGGATACATTGCATTTTCAAAATTCAGCTCACCTTTAGTCGCTAAAATCTCTTCTAGCTTAGCTTGAGCTTGTTTAATGATTTCTACGGTAGCAGGGTAAATATGCTCAGCTTTAATGCTCTGATATGGTATGAACTCAGATGTACTAAGGAGTGGATTGGCTAATTTGGCTGTCATATAATTAATGCTAAAATCATATACCCTGAGCCTGAAACATGCAAACCATTAACCTCGATGAACTAAAACTAAAGCTAGATCAGATAGAGATCAGAGCTAGCGAAGATTTTAAAACTAATCTTAATTTAAAAAATGCTCATCAGATAAAAGCAAAATATTTGGGTAATAAAAGTGAAATTAGTGAATTTAAGGTCTACATGAAGGATCTTAAGCCTGAAGATAAACCAGCATTAGGTAAACTTATCAATGAAGCTCAAAGTCGAATAGAAACTATATTTAATTCACGTAATGATGAACTGAAGCAAGAAGAAATTGCCGCTAAATTAGAAGCAGAGAAAATAGATATTAGTTTACCTAATGGTAGAAAGACTCTAGGGAAGATTCATCCGCTTAACGATGTCACTAAAGATATCGTAGGGATCTTTCAGAGATTAGGTTTTAAATTAGTAGATGGTCCAGAACTCGAAAATACTTACTATAATTTCACGGCATTAAATACTAGTGAAGATCACCCAGCGAGAGATGAACAGGATACTTTCTACACCAGCCTTTCCCCTGAAATATTATTAAGAAGTCATACTTCGTCTATTCAAATCAGGGCTATGGAAAAATTGAAACCTCCTTTTAGAATTATTGGTCATGGTCGTGTCTATCGTAATGAAGAAGTTAACGCCCGTAAAATGCCTTTCTTTCATCAATTAGAAATCATGTTAATAGATGAAAATATTAACTTTGGTCACATGAAATGGTTTCTAAATGAGTTTCTTAAAGAATTTTTTGGTAAGAGCGTAAGCACTCGTTTAAGACCAGATTATTTTCCATTTACTGAGCCGAGTGCAGAATTAGACGCTGAGTGTGTCTTCTGTGAGGGTAAAGGTTGTAACACCTGTGGTGGACGAGGTTGGTTAGAACTAATGGGCTGTGGCATGGTAGATCCGAATGTACTCGAAATGGCCAAAATAGATTCTAAAAAATACTCAGGATTTGCTGCTGGATTAGGTCTAGAAAGATTTACCATGCTGAAACATAAAATCAGCGATATTAGAACTTTATTTAATGGCGATCAGCGACTTTATAAAAGTTAAGTAACGAAAACGGAGAAAACGACGAAAACGCAGAGATTGAAGTTTGCGAGCAGTCTTAATATGCTAAAATCCGATTCTATATGAGTACTACTATTAATGCTACTGAAGGAAAGGTTATACAGGTTATAGGGCCTGTTATTGATGTGGAATTTGAAAGCGGTCATCTTCCTGAAATTTATAACGCTCTTAAAATCGAAGGAACTAATGCTCAGGGTGAGCAAATTAATGTAACGGTAGAAGTGCAGTTATTGCTTGGCGATCACCGTGTTAGAACTATCTCTATGAACGCCACTGAGGGCTTATCAAGAGGTATGAAAGTTATAGATACTGGTAAACCTATCAGAGTCCCTGTTGGAGCTTGTACTCTAGGAAGAATTTTTAATGTTTTAGGTGAGCCGGTAGATGAAGTCGGTGAAGTTAATGCTAAAGAGTTTTTATCTATTCACAGGCAGCCACCAGCTTTATCAGAGCAAGCTACTAAAGTTGAGATATTTGAAACAGGTATTAAAGTTATTGATCTTTTAGAGCCTTATGTTAAAGGTGGAAAAATCGGACTATTCGGTGGTGCTGGCGTTGGTAAGACAGTTTTAATTATGGAGCTTATTAATAACGTAGCTAAGGCTCACGACGGTATTTCTGTATTCTCTGGTGTAGGTGAGAGAACTCGTGAAGGTAATGACCTTTATCATGAAATGAAGGATTCTGGCGTACTTGAAAAAGTAGCACTGGTTTATGGTCAAATGAATGAGCCTCCAGGAGCGAGAATGAGAGTAGCTCTTACTGGCCTCACTATGGCAGAATATTTTAGAGATAAAGAGCAGAAAGATACACTGCTTTTTGTTGATAATATTTTCAGATTTACCCAAGCAGGTTCTGAAGTATCAGCGCTTTTAGGTAGAATGCCTTCAGCAGTAGGTTATCAGCCGACATTGGCTAATGAGATGGGACAGCTTCAAGAAAGAATTACTTCTACTGAAAACGGTTCTATCACATCAGTTCAAGCTGTATATGTTCCAGCAGATGACCTTACAGATCCAGCTCCAGCGACGACTTTCTCTCACTTAGATGCGACTACAGTTCTTAACAGATCTATCGCAGAATTAGGTATTTATCCAGCTGTAGATCCTCTGGATTCTACTTCTACTGCTCTTAAGGAGTCTATAGTAGGGGTGGAGCATTATCAAGTGGCTAGAGGAGTTCAAGCTATTCTTCAGAGATATAAAGAGCTTCAAGATATTATTGCTATTCTTGGTATGGATGAGCTTTCTGAAGAAGATAGAATGACTGTAACAAGAGCAAGAAAAGTACAGAAGTTCCTTTCCCAGCCTTTCTTCGTAGCTGAAGTATTTACGGGCATGTCTGGTAAATATGTTAAATTAGAGGATACTATCAGAAGCTTTAAAGAAATTCTTGAAGGTAAGCATGACGAGCTTCCAGAACAGGCTTTCTACATGGTGGGTTCTATAGAAGAGGCTATTGAAAAAGCTAAAACTATCTCTTAGGACTGCTATACGAATTAAAATTTCTGCGTTTTCGTCGTCCTTATGATCAGCGTTTTAGCCGCCATACTCACTCGACGATTCTTGCCTGAATCTCGGTGGCAGATTAAATACTTTATCTCTATAAGCTAAAGAAATTTGATCAACTATATCTCTTACTGAGAGCATGTACCTTGCAGCTCCATTCTTTTTTATCGGTATGTGTCTATAAGAGCCATCGGACATATGATTTAAAGCGAAAGCTATAGGATCTCCCTCTGAAAGCATCTGCGGATTACGTGTCATGTAATCTTTAATCACAACTTTAGTGATATCTACTTTTTTAGATATTACCCTTCTAAGTACATCTCGCTCAGTAAAGATACCGATGACTTGTCCTTCGCTGTCAGTAACGCCGACACAGCCTTTATTATTATCTGCCATATAAGCGATAGCCGTCTCTAATAAAGATGTTTCAGGAACAGTATGAATATAATCTAAATTTAAAACTTTTATCGGGTCATTAATATCAATAGCAGCAGAAATATTAGATGAAATAAGCTGCCTAGAGTTTTCATCTAACATCATTAATTCTTCTTCTATATAATCTGAGACCATACTTACATTTTACCCAATTTCTTGAACTTTATTAAGAAATTGCTAAGAAGTTATTAAGAAATTAAGGTGTAAGTGAAATAGCTTAAAAGAAATTAATGTGGAATAATGCTTTTATGACAAGTGAAGCGTATATCGTAGATCTAGTAAGAACACCGATGGGCAGAGGGAAAGCTGGCTCTTCCTTATCAAGTGTGCATCCAGTTGATTTAGGTGCTGCACCAGTAAAAGCTTTGATAGAGCGCAATAAGCTAGATCCTGAATCTGTAGATGATCTTATTTATGGCTGTGTAACTCCTATCGCGGAGCAAAGCATGAATATAGCTAGGCTTATAGCCTTACTTGCTTTATCTGAGAATGTCCCAGGTATTCAAATCAATAGAATGTGCAGCTCTGGCTTACAGGCAGTAGATTTTGCAGTACAGGGGATTAAAGCTAATGATTATGAGCTGCTTATAGCTGGTGGCGTGGAACACATGGGTAGAGTGCCGATGGGCATGGATTCCCTGCCACTACCGAGTTCAGCGAATCAAGGTTCTAGTTTATCTGATTCTTATTTAGCGAAATATCCCGTAAAAAGTATGGGTCAGTCAGCAGAACTTATCGCTGAAAAATGGGGATTCAGTCGTACAGATTTAGATACTTTCAGTGCGGAGTCTCATAAAAAAGCTTTCAATGCTGCTTCTAAGGGCTATTTCGATAATGAAATAATAGGAGTTGAGACTAAAGATTTTGGAGTGGTTTTAAAAGATGAAGGCATTCGCCCCGAGATAGATTTAGCTAAAATGGCGACTCTGCCTACTCCTTTTAAAGATGGTGGTGTAATTAGCCCAGCCAACGCAAGTCAGATCACGGACGGTGCATCAGCAGTGCTTTTAGCTAGTGAATCTGCTTTAAAGAAATATAATTTAAAGCCTCGTGCTCGTATTTTAAAAAGCTATGTCTGTGGCAGTGACCCCGTGATGCAGCTTACAGGACCGATTCCAGCTGTAAAAGAGCTTTTTAAGAGAACAGGTTTAAGTATGGCTGATATGGACTTAGTAGAAGTTAATGAGGCATTCGCTTCTGTGGTTTTAGCCTGTGTTAAAGAATTAGAAATACCTTTAGATAAGCTGAATGTAAATGGTGGTGCGATAGCTTTAGGTCATCCTCTGGGCTGCTCTGGTGCAAGAATACTGAGCACTTTAGTAAATGAACTAGAAAGAAGAAAATTAAAACGAGGTCTAATCACTATGTGTGTGGGCTTTGGGCAGGGAATAGCGACTATAGTGGAATTAGTTTAGGACACGGTTGCCAAACTCTAGTTTCTGCGTTTTCAGGGAAAAGCTTTTCATTTTACCTATACGCCCAAGAGTTTTCATACCATATTTAAGTGTAACTTAAATATGGTATGATATTTAAGTGTATATAAAAAGACTTTTAACTCCTTTTATTAAGCAATTGCTGGACCAGTTTCCAGCGGTTTTGCTATCTGGAGCTAGACAGAGTGGCAAGTCTACACTCTTAAAAAAAAACTTCCCAAATTACACCTATGTAACTTTAGATGACTTGCAAGCTAGGGATATAGCTACAAGAGACCCGAAAGCATTTTTAAATTTCTATAAACCGCCTCTCATTGTTGATGAGATACAGAACGCTCCTGATCTACTTTCCTACATAAAGATTGAAATCGATAATAACAGAAAAAAGAAAGGGCAATATATTTTAACTGGTTCTCAACAATTTACTTTAGTTGCAGATATTCATGAAAGTCTTGCTGGTAGGTTAGGTATGGCTACTCTTACACCAATAGCAATAGAAGAACTTCGCAAGAAAAAAATCTCAACATGGATAGATTATTCTTTACGTGGATTGTATCCAGAATTAGTGGCTGATGCAAAATTAGAATCGAAGCTTTGGTATTCAGCATATATCGAATCCCTGCTCAATAAAGATATACGCGACAATCTAAAAAAAGAACACCTCGGTACTTATGATCGTTTTATTAAATTACTTGCAGCTAGATGCTCTCAAGAATTGAAATATCAAGAATTCGCAAAAGAGCTTGGGGTTAGTAACCTCACAATTCAGTCCTGGATTAGTTTACTTGAACGTAGCCAAATTATTTTTTTATTACAGCCCTATTACAAAAATTTAGGAAAAAGAATCGTCAAAAGTCCTAAGTTATATTTTTTAGACACAGGCTTGGTGAGCTATTTATCTGGAAATACGACAAAGGAAATCATTGAAAATGGTCCTATGGCTGGAGCTCTGTTTGAAAATTTTGTAATATCTGAAATTTATAAATCTTTTTGTAATCGTGGCATCAAGCCTCCTCTGTATCATTTTCGTGACAGTCAGGGGGTGGAAGTGGATCTACTGCTAGAGTATGAAAATAAATATCTTTTGCTTGAACTGAAGATGACAATGACTCCTAAAAAGGATCACGCTTCAGGATTAGAAAAAGTAAGTAAATTATTCCCGGCTGCTAGATCTATAGTTCTCTGTAATGTAAAGAATAAAGTTCCTCTAAGTAAAGAAACTGTGGCGATTCACTGGCTTGATATTTTTGAAATCTTGGGTGAGTTTATTTAGTATTCTTTATGAATTTACATTTAAATCAAACAATAGGCATGGATTAATCTTAAACTGAAGCATATTTGCTGTAGGTCTACCTCCATCACCGCCTTTTCGCTGCATAGTAATCTTACCTATTTTTAGACTGCCTTTATTTGTTATGGCAACCTCTCCTTCACTATAAAAATTTAAGACATGATTAATCGGCTTAATAACCCAAGAATATTGATCCTGCATTTTTAAAATCACTAAAACCCATTCTGCTGAATACTTTCCCCTCCCTTTCAAAATATCACAAATAACTAATGTCTTATTTTTATTAAAAAAATCTATAACTAATTGTTGTTCGAACTCAGATAGTTCATTAAGAAACATTCTACGAGACTCACGTGTATTAGGTTTATAGGGGTTTAATTCTCCAGTAAAATATTTTAAGATTTTTAATAACTCATCTGAGATATCCCACAACTCTTGATATTTATCTAACCATCTTCTGTCGATTTGATTAAAACCAGATTTATTAGAAACTAATTTAACCTGTATGTTCTGTATATTTACTAAATTTTTGCATTTAATTTCGACAGATATTTGAATGTCAGCTTTAAAACTACCTTTAATTTTACAAGCTTTGACGAAATCGATTTCATCAATTACATAACCCATTGTTTGAAGCCATTCTTGGGCTACTAAATCAGTATGCCAATCATTGAATCTATTTACAACATCGTCTTCATTAATAAAACCATCTTTTGCAGTTTTAGATCCCAGTGCCACTAAGTCTTTCTGATTTTGCATTTAATAGTTCTAGCATGATTTTACCAATTCTAGACATTACATTCACCGTCATCGCATTACCAGCTTGTGCTAAGAGCTTAGAATTGGGTATGCTTGCAGAAGTAGTTTTAGAAGATAAATTGCCAAAGCCTTGCAATAGAAAGGCTTCATAGCCACTTAATTTACGTAAAATACCATCTCTAACATATAAAATACCTTGCCTACCAGTCCTAATAGTTGGAACAAAATTTTCATAAATACGCAAATCACTTTGCCTAGTATCAATCACAAGATAATCTGTTTTCAAAATTTTCTCATAAGAAACAGCCCCTTGATTATATTTATTATGTAAGTAGTTATTTTTAAAAGTATCTAAGGGAGGTCCTGAAAGTATATGCTGCGGATCACGATCAATTAAATATTCTCTTAAATCTTTTATCGGGGAAGGCTTTGGAAAATCAAATTCTTGAACATTTAGGTCATTTCTAAAACCAACTATGTAAATTCTTTCCCTCGAATGCGGGACATCGTAATACATACTGTTTAAGACCTCGGAGAATGTTTTATAACCTGCACTAGAGAGCAACTCAATAATAAAGTTAAAAGTTCTTCCGGAGTCTATACTTAAAAGACCTTTCACATTTTCTAAGAGAAAGAATTTAGGCTTTGCTTGCTTTAAGATATTAGTAATTCCATATATTACTTTGCCACGAGGGTCAATTAGTCCTTTTCTTTTCCCAACTACGGAAAATGACTGACAAGGGAAACCAGCTAAGAGTCCATCAAAAGCTGGGAGACGAGAGGCTTCTATCTCCATCAGATCGCCGTAATTTTGGTAATCACCATGTAAGTATCTGTAAGTCCTCTCTGCTGAAGGATCTATTTCGGAGAAACCAATACACTCACCGCCAAGTAATTTAAATGCATAATGTCCAGCACCAACTCCAGCACAGAGATCTATGAATTTGAATTCCTTTTCCGCCATCTAAGCTTTATTTTATCAATCAAATACTAGGAATTAATAAAAATCAGTTAATACCCTGAGTCTTAACTCACCAACTTAAAATACATCTTAGAAATAGTAGATAGCAATCTGTCAAAATCCATCTCAATTCGATGCGGATTATTTAAATTCAACCACTCTTCAGCAGTGCTTTCTATCATTCCAGAAATAGCTACAGCTGCTATTTTAGAATCTACATGCTTCTGTAAAGGACTTCTATCTATAATCCTTTCCGTGCGTTCGATTAAGCGTAAGCGAATATTATAGTATTTTTCTGCGAACTGTGGATCTAAGGAAGCAAGCTCTTTACTCAAACGAATAATGTCGTAATTACGCTTAAAACTTTCAAAAATCGCCGAAATATCTTTTCTTAAAGCACGATAGGTGCTTAAACCTTCTTTGTATTCAGCGTCTATATCTGCGCCACCCTGAAAAGCAGTGTAGAGGTCGTCTTCTACCTGTTCTAAGAGTTTATAAAAAACGTCTTTTTTATCAGAAAAGTATAAGTAAAAAGTACCATGTCCTAGACCCGCTTTAGCAGCGATATCTTTAACTGTAACCTGATTAAAACCTTTTTCAATAAAGACATCTTTAGCAGAGTCTAAAATATTTTTACATGTTTTACGAGATTTCTCAGTTTTTAATTCAGAATCCATAAATCTAGCACAACCCTTTAGTAATAATAACGTAACTAAAACTCATATAGCAGTGCATATAGAACTACACAGCTACTGATGAAATAATGCTCTTCACTGCTGTATAATATCAAAAAGCGTGATTAAATTCAAAAATGTCAGTAAATTTTATGGACCTATTAAGGCATTAGATAATATTAACTTTGAAATTGAAGCGGGAGAAATGGTTTTCATCGTAGGTCCCAGTGGAGCTGGTAAATCTACTTTGATGAAATTACTTTATCGTGAAGAGCGAAACACCCATGGTCAGATTTTAATAAATAATATAGATGTTAGCTCACTGTCTGAAGATAAAATCCCTTATTTAAGACGTCGTATGGGTATAATTTTTCAAGATTTTAAATTATTACCGAATAAAAGTATTTTTGATAATATCGCTTATGGCTTAAGAGGTTTAGGCGTTTCTGAATTTGAGATTCAAAAAAGAGTAGCTGGAGCTTTAAACTTAGTCGGCTTATTAGAAAGAGCAGAAGCTTTCCCAGACGAGCTTTCAGGTGGTGAGCAGCAGCGTGTTGGTATCGCTAGAGCGATAGTACAAGGACCTCCACTCGTAATAGCAGACGAGCCTACGGGAAATCTAGATCCTAAAACATCTATAGAGATTTTTAATTTATTGAAGAGTGTCTCTCTGAGAGGAACTACCGTTATAGTTAGTACTCATAATCATAAAATAGTTAAAGAGTTTAAAGAAAGAGTTCTAGTCCTTGAAGATGGTAAACTTGTTAATGACACTCTTTTAAGTGCAGTGTCTAACCCTTATGCGTAGTATTAGAATCATTTGGCGTATCCTGAAAGAGACCTATCAGAGTATAAAGTTCTCTGGAATGTCTAATTTCATGGTGATCAGTATCTTGACTGTAACCCTAGCTTTGTTTGGTGGTGTACTCCAGTTCAATTCATCTATTAAGCAAATTTATCAAAATTTAGATAATCAGCTGGAATTCTCTATTTATCTTATTGAAGGAGCTGAGACTAAAGCTATAGCTCAAAAAATTAGCCAGATTGAGGCAGTAAAGAAAGTAGATATCATCCCTAAAGATATAGCTTGGAGAACTTTTAGGGATAAATTTGGATTCAGTGAAGATTCTAGTAACCCACTTCCAGACACACTTCACGTAAATGTAAAACGT
Source organism: Candidatus Caenarcanales bacterium (assembly GCA_947459525.1). Taxonomy (GTDB): domain Bacteria; phylum Cyanobacteriota; class Vampirovibrionia; order LMEP-6097; family LMEP-6097; genus LMEP-6097. The sequence goes on along the minus strand of CANHDW010000023.1, from coordinate 3,952 downwards.
GCTCAAGATCTTAAACCAGTGATAGAGCAGATAAAAAATTATTCTGGTATAGAGCAGATTAGCTATGCTCCTCAGTTATTTCAAGGTCTAAGAAGAGTTAGGTCAATTCTATTTTCGTTTGGTCTTTTTATCACTTTAATTCTAGCGATAAGTACTATCACTATCATTTCTAATACGATTCAACTTATAGTCAAATCTCGTTCACTGGAAATTAAAATACTTCGCCTAGTTGGCGTAGATGACTGGTATATCAGAGGACCTTTTATTACTCACGGTATCTTTTATGGTTTGGTATCGTCCTTAATAGCGATAATTCCATTGCTTATATTCCAAAACTTCGTCTGGAACTCATTTCAGGCTTCATTTAAAACTATTATGCCGCTTACCTTCACTTTTGACTCTGGTAATGAGCTTGGCTTAATCTTTGTGATTATGTTTTTAACTGGAATTATAGTCTGCGGTACTAGTAGCTATATGGTTACCAACAGATACATTAAAGTCTGAGGGGCGTGTAGCGGAACTCCAATTTCTGCGTTTTCGTCGTCCTCATGATCCTCATGTACCCGCAGTACACTGCGGTCATTCGTCCTCCTCAGCCTTGAACTTGTTCGTTCGGCTACACGCCCCTAAGGGGACACAGAAATTCCTTAAGATTGCGAGCAGCTCCCTAGGGACTGTTTAGTATAATCAATAAGATGAATCTTAATGCAGATAAAGCGAATATTTATAAATATAAGGCTTCTCTTATAATTCCTGTTTATAACGAGGAAGAGAATTTAGAATTACTGCAAGCAGAAATAGAAAAATCTTTAAATGGAAAAATTAGCTATGAAATCATTTATGTCGATGATGGCAGTAAAGATGCTAGTTATGAGATATTAGAAAAAATATCTCAAGGTAAAGATTACGTAAAAGTTATTAAACTGAGACGCAATTATGGTCAAACCGCCGCAATGCAAGCTGGGATAGAAAATTCCTCTGGTGAAATTTTAATTCCTTTAGATTCAGATTTACAGAATGATCCTAGTGATATTCCCGAACTAATTAATAAAATAGACGAAGGCTATGATGTAGTCAGTGGCTGGAGAAAAAACAGGAAAGATACTTTTATTAATCGTAAGTTACCATCAGTAATAGCTAATAGTATTATTTCTTGGATTTCTGGAGTTAAATTACATGATTATGGCTGTAGTTTAAAAGCCTATAAAGCCGATGTATTACAGTATGTAAAGCTTTATGGTGAATTACATCGCTTTATCCCTGTCTGTGCGAGCTGGTATGGAGCTAAGGTTACAGAAATGCCAGTGAAGCACCATGCAAGACGCTTCGGTAAGTCTAAATATGGAATAAATCGTACTGTTAAAGTTATTTTGGATTTAATTGTAATTAAATTTTTGACGAATTACGCTACTAGACCTATTTATGTTTTCGGTGGAATTTCAGTAGCGAGCATGTTACTTTTCTTTGGAAGCAGCATCTGGGCTTTGATTTTAAAATTCAGTGAAGGTATAGACTTGGATTCTACGCCTCTGCCAGTGATCGCTGCTATGTTTTTTACTGTCTCTGTGCAGATCGCGATGATGGGCTTGCTTGCTGATATGTTAATGCGTACCTATTATGAATCCCAAGATAAAAAGATATATACTGTAGAAAAGCGATTAAATTTCAATCAAGCACAGTATGCGAGTCTTTAAACTCAAAACTAAATTAATCTCAGCCTTATTAATGCTACTCGTAATTAATCCACTGTCTGTTGTAATAGCAAGATCTAAAATACAGCACAACGGAAACGCAGAAATTGGAGTTTTGCAGCGGTCTCTAGAAGATTGTAAGCCGTCTCAGAATCTAAATCAAGAACGATCTTTAAAAGCTCATATAGAATATAAACTAGAATATGACCAAGAAATTTCTTTAAGAGTAACTCAAATCCCAACTGATTTTGGCATGATTGATAAGGATATAGAGGGAAAGCTTGCACCTTTAAATATTAATGCTGAAGTGGTTCTGGAGAATATTTATGATATTCAATTATCCGAAAACTCAAATGCCAAGGGTCAGTTAAGCACTAACAATATGAAAGAAGAATTATCCAGTAATTCTCTGAAAATTCTATTACCCAAAGGAAGTAAATTTTACGCAAAGGTTAAAAACAGCGAACTCGCTAAATCCTTCAATAGAGACGGGTTTATAGAGTTAGAGTTTTATAAGATAGAAGTCGGCACTTCAAGTAAGCCTCAATCTATATCAATCCCAAAAGGGGTTTTAAATGCAGATAATATGGAGCTGCGTGAAAGCTTTTCTAATAAAGCAAGTAAAGTGGGAAAAGCCATAGGCTATACACTGGGAGGAGCTTTAATAGCTCCTTTACTTAGCTATCAAATAGCTGGAGTTTTAGCTTTTAGTAATCCCTATATTGCAGGTGGTACTGCTGCTACTGGAGCTGCAATTGGTCTTGCTTATGGTATAACTAGCAAAGGTAAAAATTTCAATCTAGAACCAGGTTCTGAGCTTAAGTTAAAGCCAAATAATGACTGGCTTTTAAGTGAACTCGACTCCCAAAACTTAATCAACAGCAAGGCTCAGAAAGATACAGAAAATTTAACAAAACCCTCAACGGCAGAGTCCAAGAATCAGTTAGCAAAAAAAGCCTTACTTCAAATTAATAAGATTAAAAAATCTGGCTCTAATTTTAATCAAAAATGTTTGAAAATCAATCTTGATTATGAAAACAAAAGTACAGAAGCTATTCGCTTTCTATCTTTTAGACTAGTCGACAGTATGAATAAGGAATACTTTCCTGATGGCGATAGCTTTAAAAGCGGGCAGCTCGCAGAGCTGCCACAGACAGGGAATCTTAATCTACTTTACTGTGTAGATTTTTCTAAAGCTATTTATAATCTTGAGCTTAGAGGCATGAATACTTATGAGCTATTAGCAAGTGAAAGAGTCGTTTTGTATTAAGGGCGCGTAGCCGAACGAATAAGTTCAAGGCTAAGGAGGACGAAAACGCAGAAATTGGAGTTCCGCGGCACGCGCTTTAAGCCAAAACGTGTTCTAGTGCTGGAAATTGAATAGACTTAACCTCAGAGACATAAGCCTTGAAAGCATTCAACATATCTTCGTACTGATAAGAATATCTTTTAACAAATTTAGGCTTAAATAAATTAAATCTACCTAAAAGATCGTCAGTAACTAAGACTTGACCCGTAGTATGAGAACCCGCACCGATACCTATAGTAAAAGCTCTTATGCTATCAGTAATTAATTTAGCGATAGCCTCGGGAACCATCTCTAGCACTAGCCCTATAACCCCAGCATCCTCTAAAGCCTTAGCTTCACTAAGTAAAAGCTCAGCGTCTGTTATCAGTTTATTCTGTATTGAAAACTTCTCGACACTCTGTGGCGTATAACCTATATGGCCTAAAACCTTATAGCCAGCATTTACTAGCTTAGAAATAAGTTCTAAACTCGCAGCTTCAGCATTTTCTATTTTCAAAGCATAAATACCCGCTTCAAAAAACTTTAAAGAATCTTCATAAGCCCCAGCAACTCCCCTAGATACTGAAACATAGGGCAAGTCACCTATTATCTTAGTATTCGGCGCACCTCGCTTCACTGCACGTGTACACATCAACATTTCATCTAAACTAACTTCTTGCGTGGTTTTATAACCAAGAAAGACATTAGCTAAGCTATCTCCAACAAGGATATAATCAAGACCAGACTCCTCAAGTGCCCTTGCTGTATTAAAGTCGTAAGCCGTAAGCATTGTAAGCTTGGACATAAAAATAATTATACTAAATTAAACTGCCCCCATTAATTTCTCCTACAAGTCAAGCCTAAATCACTGACAGCGAAGCATTTCCCTGATTTCAAATCAAATTTTTCATAAGAAGTGGAGCCTTATCTATGACTAGGTTATGAAAGTAGGCGTAGATATAGAGTATATGTT
>CANHDW010000022.1 GCA_947459525.1 Candidatus Caenarcanales bacterium | reverse complement strand
GGATGGTATTGTTGCTCATTGCACTTTAGGACTAGGAATTAAGATGGGGTTTGTTGAAGGACTCAATAACAAAATTCGAGTCTTTCAGCGAAGAGCTTATGGTATTCGAGATGAAGAATACCTCAAACTTAAAATTCTCACCTTTAAGCTAATACCCTTGTGAAATACTAATTCCACTCAAACGGGAGAAGAACCTGAATTTTCAACAAGCAAGACAGAAAGTATTTACTCAAATTAATACGGGCTTGATTGACTTGTATTAGTTCATCGGTAAGACTATCAGTCAAAAAGTCAAAGAAGAAGCTTGGGGCGAGGAGTGGTTACTGAATTTTCAAATTACATGATGCAAAAAGCTCCAGACATAAAAGGATTTAGTGATAAAAATCTTTGGCGAATGAAACAGTTTTATGAAACTTATCAAGCTGATGAAAAACTCTCATCACTGGTGAGAGAATTACCATGGACGCAAAATACGATTATTTTTTCACGCTGTAAAAGTACAGAAGAACGTGCTTATTACCTGAATCTTTGCGTGAAAAAAAAATATGCATCACGCGAACTTGAACGCCAAATTAATTCAGCTCACTATGAGCGTAATTGTCTTGGTCAGTCAAAACTCTCAGCAGCGCTGAGAGAATTACACCCTAGTCTCAGTGAGTCTTTCAAAGACAATTATGTACTGGAATTTTTAGGCTTACCTGAAACACACAGTGAGAATGATTTAAAGAAAGCACTTACTTCTCACATGAAAGCTTTTATCTTAGAATTAGGAAAAGATTTTATTTTCATGGGTGAAGAATATCGTTTACAAGTCGGTAACCAAGATTTTTACATTGATTTATTGTTTTATCATCGCGGTTTATCTGCATTAGTAGCTTTTGAATTAAAAATTGGTAAATTCTCACCTGAACATATGGGACAGCTTAATTTTTATTTAGAAGCCTTAGATCGTGATCTAAAAAAGCCACATGAGAACCCAAGTATTGGAGTATTACTTTGCCGTGATAGAGATGATGAGGTAGTGGAATATGCCATGTCACGAAGCCTATCACCCACACTGATTGCACAATATCAATTACAACTTCCAGACAAAAAATTACTAGAAGCTAAGCTACATGAACTTTATATAAGACAAGAAGACTTTTTAGCGAGTACAGAAGAGCAGACTGGCACAACAGATAGAGAAAAAATTTAAACCTGCTAAGATGATTTCAGAATTAGTTGTGTGTTAGAAAAATATGAAGCCACTATCAATAATATTCAAAGGCATCTAACTAGCTTAACCTTGGCTGTTACTGCCGAAACCAGCTCTGGCAGCACTTCTTTATCTAAATATGCAGAATCATACTTTAAGCCAATTCTAAATATTCTCATAGAAGGTTCACCCTTTCAGGTAATGAAAGTAGTTAATGCAACTACTATAGATTTGAAGAACGACTCGGCTAGCGTTCAAATTCAAATTTCATCAGAGAATGGTATTAACGGTAAAATCAAAAAGACTCTTGAAAAACCCTTTACAAGAAGCTCTACAGTTAAGAAACCACGCTTAATTTTCTTATTTATAGCTGCCCAGCATACTCAGCCTCAAAAAAGTACAAAGGCTACATTGAATAAAAAAGCTACTCTTAAAGGATATGACTTTCAATTTGAGAGAGACGTGATTGAATTATCTAAATTCTCCACTCTATTAAAAAAATTATATTGTTACGAGGAAGAGAAAAGCGAAAAAAAAGACGGCTTTAAAAAAATTGAGATCAATGACCTAGAATACATTGAACAATATTTAGAAGGCACTACCGGACTTGAAAAATATCTATATAGGCGTCAAAAGAAAGCCTTTAGAGAGGGGATCTTCGACGCCTCTGCAAGTGAAGTTTCAGGCAGAGAAAGAGATTTAGAGGAATTAAGTAATTTTTATAATCAAGAAGAAAAGAAAGTTTTTATTCTTGCTGCTGAACCAGGGATGGGAAAAACCTCACTATGTTATAAATTCTTTGAAGAAAATAATCTCGATCCTTTTTTCTTTAATGAGAGCTCTGCGACCGTAATTAAAGAGCTAGAAAACAATGAGTTATTTAATCAAAGAAAGACTTTATTTTTTATAGATGACCTTCAAAACGATGTTAGGAAGGAATCCTTCATGGATACTTTATCTAGATTAGCTAATGCTAAAAATAATAAAGCTAAATTTATTATCACTCTCAGGTCTGAGAACCTTTTACCTAAGGATTCTAACTTAATAGGAGAGGGTCATTATGCACGATTCAGGAGGGAGCTGGTATCGGAATATCAATTAGGCAGACTTTCTGATGATACTGTAAGAAGTATCATCTCTGGAGAAATAAATGATTCGCTAGATAAAGATTCCTATGTTTCGTCTACAGTTAAAAAAATAGAAGGTGTGCCTATTCTATTAAAACATTTCATCAAGTGTCTTAGAGACGGCAAAGACCTTAATACTCTCACATTAGATAGTCAAGGGAGTCATTTGGTGGCTCTAGTGAAAGGTTACATTTGTGAAATAAAAGAAACTTGGAGAAAAGAAAGTAGCGAACTAAAAGATGAGACCTTAGATCAAATAATCTTTTTAACCGCTCTCCAAAATGAAATTGATATATCCGAGCTAGACCCTTTGTTTCCAAGAGTTTCAAGAGAATCCCAAGGACTACTGCCAAAATTAATTACGAAAGCAGCCCAGTCTCATCTTCTCTTTCAGCAGATAAATGAAGTGCGTTACCGCATTAAACCAGAGTTATTTAGTGACGCTATTTTAGTAGATTACTTCACAGAAGCTAGTTATTCCATAACGAGCTTCTTTCTCGATCTTCTAGAAAGAGATGATAATAAAAAACGCTTAGAGCTAATCTTCGATCGCCTTTTAAAACTTAAGGGCGAGAAATTAGATTTCTATAAGATTGGTGAAAACACACTCTCTGAGATAATTAATAAATTAAAAGACGAAGTTTTTTTCAAAAAAAAAATTAATAGCCAAGAAGAGCTTTATTCCATTCAGTTAAAATTAAGAATTTTAAGCTCAATTGCGTATAGAGACCCAAAATTTGTTTTAAATACATTAGAGCAGCTTTATTCTGAACAATTTTCTAATAATGATTTTTTCCTCAATACTATAAAAAGTAATTTTAATTCTCTTAAAGATCTACAAGAAACCATTAAAGAACAGTTCCAGATCATTATGCTGAATGCTTGTGACCTAATCTCACTAGACAATAGTTATGAACTGTTAATGAAATATTTCAAACTATTTAATAATAATCTAAGCTTTATGGAAGAGGCTTTTAGATATTTACATTATGATTTTAATGAATATGGCTATTATAGAGAAAAGCCTTTATTAAGGCAAAGGTACTTTTTAGATAAATTAGAAAAAAAATTAAAAGAGCTAGACATTTCTCAGGATGACGATTTCAGCTTTATTTACTCAGGTTTAGAGGTTTTATTAAGCTCAGAATGTAAACCTTACTCTTACTACGAGTCTGATAGAGCCTATTGGTGTAACCGTCTCTGGGTTTATCCAAGTGATGATTTAATAATCATCAGAGAAGACGCTTTCAGAATGATGCAGAAGCTCATAAAACAGATCGGTATTAATGAGCAAAAAAAAATAAAGATTTATAAATTTTTACTGCATGAATTTTGGTTTATTAAAATTCACTCTCGCAAAGAAGATAGCCCTCTTGACAGGGTTAGCGAGCTTAATCAACTTTTTGACTTTTTCATCAATGAATTAAAAGAATTTCCGAGTATTGAATTAAAAGCTGCCATTTTAAATACATTTAGACTTTACAAAGATGATGAAATTAAAAAAGAATTTTCCGATAAAAAATATGAACTCGTTTCTCTAGCTCAAGGCACCAAGGATAATCAAGAAAAATTAGCTCTATTCTGCTCAAATGAATATCTTATTCTTGATAGTGACTTAGATAATCAAATTAAGGAACTAATTGACTCTTTTCCAGATATTTATAAATTTATTGATACTTTGATTCAAGTTCTAGAAGATTTTAAAACAAAAGAATGGTGTTACTCTTTTTCAAATGCAGTCTTAGAACGCATTACAAGCTATATAGGAAACACACTTACGAATCAAGCTGAAGCAATCTATGATTACATTTTCAAAGAATATAATTCTTATAAATATAAATTTATAGATCTTCTACGTCCATTTTTCAACAAAGAAGATTTTTTCTATTCACTGATGGAAAAGCTTTGGAATCCAGATGATATTCAATCACATGGATATCTATCTTGGATGCTCATGCATGGAAGAGACCCAAAAATATTTCAAGAACAAGAAAAAGATTTAGAGTATTTTCAAATCATGCTCAAACAAAGGAACAGAAACGCACTCGATAGAATATCTTTTTCTATTTATAAATATTTCAATGTATCATTTGCTAAAACTAGAAATTTAATTGAAGAAGCTTGGAAACTTGCAGAACAGGAACCCCCTCACTCTCATGTAAAAAATAATATACTGAGCTTTTTATTTGAAGATAAAAACCTAAATGAGAAATTTAAAAATGAATTGAAACTCTTTATTGATGAGTTTTTTACTAATCGCATTAATCCCTTTGATGAAGATTCTATACCACTATTGAACTTTATAGAAAATTACTATGGTTTTGAGGAATTACTTAATTTCATAAGAAAAATCCTTAAACAAGATTCAAAAACAAGAATAGTCTATCAAAGCTATAAAAACGAAAGTAAATCAGAAGAGGAATCTGCAAAACGCTATATTAGAGTACTTGACTTTTATTTTTCACAAAATAACAAGGAGAGATATCGTTACAATTATCTCCTAGATTATTTCTCACCATATGAAATTTCTTCTTTTTATGAGCAGCAAGTCTCCAACGTACTTTTATCTGAATTTAATAATTATTTCGATCGTATAAAAGGAGAAGATATCAACAAAGCAAAAGAGCTATTAAGCTTTTTAACGAGTAGATTTTACGTGGATGAAAAACTCTGTGATTTTTTAGTAAAAGCAGCTATCCATATAGAAAAAAAACTCTCAGAAGAAAATCTTTCAGCTGAATTAACACTAATTTTCAATGAGGAATTTTTAAAGAATAGAGGCTTAACTCGCCGCCGCTTACCTCAAGAAGAAGTTTACCCAGCAGATTTAGAAAAAAGGAAAGTATTGGAGAATATTATTAATAAATATCAACCCGAACTTACTGATAGCCGAGTATTAGATTTTTTAAAGACAGCACTGAGAAACGTTGGTTATGATTTAGAAAAATAAATCAAGCCCAGCCAAATCCCCCAAATACAATAGTTTGACTTACCCTTAAATTGTATATAAGATAAAGGTTATGGCTGAAAAAGTAATTATTAAAAACGCAAAAGCACAAGTAGGAAACAATCCTATAGTTCTATTTATAGAAGGTGATGGAACTGGACCAGATATCTGGAAAGCATCTCAGAGAGTTTTAGATGCGGCAGTAGAAATCGCATATAAAGGTAAAAAGAAAATCGAATGGAAAGAGATTCTTGCTGGTGAAAAAGCTTTTAACCAGACTGGTGAATGGCTACCACAACAGACCATTGATGATATTAAAGAATATTCACTGGCGATTAAAGGACCTTTAACTACCCCAGTTGGTGGCGGAATCAGAAGCCTGAATGTCGCTCTTAGACAGATTTTTGATCTATATGCGTGTGTTAGACCAGTTCGCTGGTATAAAGGCGTGCCTTCACCGATGAAGAATCCAGAAAAATTAGACATCACTTTATTTAGAGAAAATACAGAGGATGTATATTCTGGTTTCGATTACGAAGCTAATTCTCCAGAGGCTTTAAAAGTTATAGAGTTGATTAATTCGTTTAATCCTAAAAAACAGATTAAGGATTTTTCAGGCATAGGTGTAAAACCTATCTCTAAATCTGGTTCAGAGAGACTGATTCGTGCAGCAGTAGAATACGCTATTCAGAAAGGACTTAAGAAAGTTCATTTAGTTCATAAAGGTAACATTATGAAATATACTGAAGGTGCTTTCAGAGACTGGGGTTATGAGCTGGTGAAAAGAGAATTCCCTAATGAAGTTATTACTGAAGAAGAAATCTGGGATGGCGCAAATGCTGGTGACAAGATAGTTCTAGGAAATCGTATCGCAGATAGTACTTTCCAACAGCTACTTTTAAGACCAGACGAATATCAAGTTATTGCAACGATGAACTTAAATGGTGATTACTTATCTGACGCCGCTGCTGCTCAAGTAGGTGGTCTAGGTATAGCTCCAGGAGCGAATATTGGAGAAAATCAAGCCGTATTCGAGGCGACTCATGGTACTGCGCCTAAATATGCTGATTTAGATAAAGTAAATCCAGGATCTGTAATCCTTTCTGGCGTAATGATGTTTGAGTTTATGGGCTGGGATGAAGCAGCTAAGCTTATAGAAAAAGGCTTAGAAAAAGCTATCGCAGATAAAACTGTAACTTATGATTTTGAAAGACTTATGGATGGTGCTACTCTGCTTAAATGTTCAGAGTTCGGTGATGCGATTATTAAAAATATGAGCCAACTTACAGCTGTATAGTTTTTCACGGTGAAGCCCTAAAAAGTTACAAAATAGAGAAAAATAAAGCCTTTAAAATTACTAAAATGTAATTTTAAAGGCTTTATTTTTAACAGATATGCCATTTCCGTGGCATAATTCTTTTATATGTTAGCGGTATCGCGAAACAGGAGACTACTTGCAAATCGATAAGGCACTGTTCGCAAATGTGCAAGTTCAAAGCTGAAATTACTAATGAAAAGAAACATTGATAAGCAATTAAGACAGTGGCAAAAAAAAGAGAAGCGAAAACCTCTTGTGCTGCTTGGTGCAAGACAAATTGGTAAAACACATAGCCTAAAGCAGTTTGGGAATGATAATTTCAAAAATCATTTCTATATTAATTTTGAGAGGCAAAAAGAATATCAACAAATCTTTGAAAAAGATTTAAAGCCTCAAAGAATAATTAGTGAACTGGAAATATTATTTAATCAGAAGATAGACATAAAAACAGATTTAATCATATTTGATGAAATTCAAGACTGCCCAAAGGCTATTACCAGCCTGAAATACTTCTGCGAAGAAGTACCTAAGCTAGCTATCTGTGCAGCTGGCTCTTTACTAGGAGTAAATCTCAGCCAAAGCTCCTTTCCTGTTGGAAAAATCAACTCTATCAATATGTATCCCTTGAGTTTTTTTGAATTTATTGAAGCTATTGGAGAGCATTTTTTATTTAAATATCTTACAGAGTGGTCAAACAAAGAAGATTTTTCAGAAGCAATTCACCAAAAAACCTGGGAGCTCTGGAAAATATACTTAATCGTAGGTGGTCTACCAGAGGCAATCTTAAGCTATATAGAATATAAAAAAAACTTAATTACAGCGTTACATGAAGTGCGTAAATGCCAAGAAACTCTTATACAAACTCACCTTGCTGATATTGCAAGACATAGTGGTAAAGAGAATTCCATGCATCTTGAAAGATTGTGGAGTAATATCCCAGCTCAACTAGCCAAAGAGCAAAACGGCTCAGCCCCTAAATTTAAGTTTAAAGGAGTAATCTCAAATCTCAATAGTTATGAACGAATGTCTGGGACTATAGATTGGTTAGAAGCAGCTGGATTAATTTTAAAAGTTCCAATAGTAAACTGTGGTCAACTACCATTCAAAGCTTATACAGAAGAAAATCGTTTTAAACTTTTTGTCTATGACGTAGGAATTTTAGGAGCATTAAGTGACCTTAACCCTCAATTAATCCTGAACTATGATTACGGTACCTATAAGGGCTTCTATGCAGAAAACTTTATTGCTCAAGAATTTTCTTGCGCAGAAGGACGCAGAGACAGATTATTTGCTTGGAAAGAAGGCGAATCTGAAGTCGAATTTCTCAAAGAAGTCTCTAGGGAAGTGATTCCTGTTGAAGTCAAGTCTGGAAATAATACTAGATCACGAAGTATTCAAATTTTTCAAAACAAATATAATTCGTCTTATAAAGTTATTTTTTGTGCTAAAAATTTTGGATCAAATGACGAAAAGAAATTAAATCGTTACCCCATTTACATGGCAGCAAGATTCCCGATTGACAAAGTAGACGCTTAGCGGAACTCTACCAACCAAATTCACTGTAAAAACTCTTACTGTAATCCAATCCCACAGCTGAATATACAGCTTGAGGCTGATTCATTTTAGTTAAATCATGAATCTGACCATCTCGCTTAATCAAAGCTGAATAACCAGTATTACCAACAAGAATTAAATCTTTAGAATTTTCAGCAGCTCTAATAACAGCTACTGCTAGGAAAAGCTTTTTCATATTATCATTTTGAAACCAAGAAAGATCATTTACATTAACAAGGAAATTCGCTCCATCACGAGTTTGTCTGCGAATAATTTCAGGAAACAGTAATTCAAAACAAATAGAACTACCTACTTTAATACCATTAAATTCAAGTAGCTTCTGATGCTCTTTACCCGCAGAAAACCCTGTGCCAATGGTCGAAGTGGCTAATTTACTAACAGTTTCAGGTAAAAGATTAATGAATGGAGTGTACTCACCAAAAGGAACTAACTGAGCCTTATGATAAGTTCTTACCTTCTCTTCTTTAATATCTATAAGCTTTAAGCTATTAAACAGCTCACCATCTATATTAGAATAAGTCCCAAAAATAAAATATTCATACTCTTTCTGTATTCTTGAAATCAGTTTCATAACCTTAGCACTGTGATTCATGTTCGTAACATTCGTAGGGATGCTAGCTTCAGTCCAAATCAACAAATGGCTCTTTTTCTTAATCCAGGACAGCTTTTCTTGAAGTTCCAAGGTCTTATCTAAATTATCAAGATTCACTCTAGTATCTTTGCGATTCAGATTCGCCTGAACCAAAGTAAAAGATAAGGCTTTAACAGGCTTTCGAGCATCTGCAATAAAATTAATATAAGCCCCAGTAAAAATGAATAGAATAACAATGCCGAGTATCGTTTTAATGTGACTATTTATAGATAAATTTTCGATAAACCCCGTGCTGCTTTGGTAAAACATTCTAGTCTTAGTATTTTTAAAATCATAAATATGAATTAAATTAGCGATAAGTAAATTAAATGTAACAATAATAATCTCAAGTCCCACGGCCCCAGTAACTCTTACGAGCTTACTTAAATCAGCACTTAAATACTGACCATAGGCTAGCTGATTTATTGGCACTGCAAAAAGCGATAAGAAACTAGTGCTAGCAAGTATCTTATATTGAATCAGAGACCAGATAAAAGCTAAGATGAGTATCTCTACGATGCTGAGTTCCTCAAGCTTAGTCCTATCCTTAAGCCTATAAAAAATCCAAATCGAGAAAGAAAATATAAGCAAAAATACACTGTGGTACAGACTCGGGACTAGCCACGCTAAACTTGCAATGATAATGCTAGGGAAACTCTCTATACCAAGCCACTTTAAAGGATGAATACTAAAGAGCCAAGCAAATGATAGTAAGTTATAAATCAAGAAAAAAATAAAGCTGTCAAAAAATAGCCTTTCTATTCTTTGACAGCTTTTATTTAATAAAACTAGCGGTATTAAACCGATCCAAGCCATCACAGGGTAATTAAAACAGGCTAAATTTAAACTCAATAAAAAAGCAGCTATTATTGATACCACCATCCGATAAAGGGGATTAGTCAAAATGTGGGATAGAAATATATTTATGGGTCGAATCATTAATGTAAATAAAATCTTGCCATATAATTATAGTATTAGAGATTCGGCTTTGCGAAATCTTTGGTGAAACTTACAATTAAGGAAGCTCATACTTATGAAAATACTTGGAATAGATCCTGGAACGGCTCGACTTGGCTTTGCACTTCTCGAATCTTATAGTTCTAATAATTTATATAAACTATTACAGTGTGGCATTATCGAAACTAGTAAATTCGATAGTGAAGCTAAAAGACTTACAGAGATTCGTCTAGATCTTCTAGAGCTTATTAATAATTTCACTCCAGATATACTTGCGATAGAACAGCTTTTCTTTTTTAAAAACCTAAAAACTGTCATTCCGGTAGCACAAGCTCGTGGAGTTGTTTTACAACTAGCTCATGAATCAAAGATGCAGATTTTTGAATATACGCCATTACAGGTTAAACAAATAATTACTGGCAAAGGCAGAGCCGAGAAAAGTGAAGTAGAAAGCTTTGTCATGGCTGATTTGGGGCTTACAGAAAAGATTCGTCCCGATGATGCCGTAGACGCTGTAGCAATTGCTTTATGTTTTTTAAGAAGTGATTACCAAAAGTTTGTTAGAATTCCTTAGATAATGGATTCCACCTCTATTTGGTATATTGTAGCTGGTTTACTCATGCTTGCGGAGGCTTTCACCCCCCGCTTGTTTATTTTTATTTGCCTTGCAGTTTCAAGCCTAGTGATCGGAATCATAGATCAACTCAGTACTATGAACTTCTACGTACTTGCACTGATTTTCATAGCAATTACTAGTATTTTAGTCTTCACTCTTAGACCCGCGCTTAAATTTATCGTAAAAATCCCAGAAAATAAAAATTCTGATAATAATCTCATTGGCAAAGAAGCCATGGTTTTCAAACCGATTACAGAAACTGAACCTGGGACTATAAAACTTTTTGATTTTGATGCTGTTTTGTTAGCGAAGAGCTTAAAAGGGGAATTTATAGGACAAGGGACTACAGTTAAAATCATCCAAAAAGAGGGTGATATTGCTATAGTTGAGTGCCTAGAATGAACTCAAAAATGGGTAATCTAATAGTTTTCACAGGCCCTTCTGGGGTCGGTAAAGGTACTGTCGTAAAAGAACTTTTCCAAAATTTAGATAACCTTATATTTTCGGTTTCTGTAACTACTCGTGAAAAGAGAAGCGGCGAAGAAGAGGGTAAAAATTATTTTTTCAGAACGAACCGTGAATTTGATGAATTGATCCAAGCTGATAAATTATTAGAGTGGGCTGAGTTTGTTGGTAATAAATATGGCACACCTAAAGATTTCGTTTTTGAAAAATTAAAAAATGGCACTGATGTTTTCTTAGAAATAGAAGTCCAGGGTGCTTTACAAGTAAAAAAAAAATTCCCAGAAGCATTAATGATATTTCTTTTACCGCCTAGCATTGATGAACTAGAAGCAAGACTGAGAAAAAGAGCGACAGAACCAGAAGAAAAAATTTTACTTCGGCTAGCTAAAGCTAGAGATGAAATGAAATATATAAATGACTTTGATTTTTCAGTTATTAATGATTCAGCCGAGCGTGCAGGAAAAGAACTTAGGGAAATTATCCTAAATAGAAGAATCGAAAAAAAAAATCTCTTTAACGATTACAAGAGACCGATACCGAACGTGCAGTTTCAAGGCTAACGCAAACGCAAAAATTGGAGTTTGGCTACAGTCTAGGCAGTGGCTAAGTGCTGATCTTCTAGCGACTCTACATAAGCTATCGCCATAGTAGCAGCGAGGGATCCATCCGAAGCTGCTGTTACAGCTTGCTTTAGAACAGTATCTCTAACATCACCAGCTACAAAAATACCAGGTAAATTAGTCTCCATCTTAATCGTCGATTTTATTTTACCTGCTTCATCTGTCTCTATTTTAGACTCTAAAAAATCTACATTCGGAATCAAGCCGACATAAATAAAAACTCCTTCGCAAGGAAAATCATATTCTTCATTAGTTTTAAGATTCTTTACCGTAACAGACTCTACGCCTAAAACACTACCGTTAATTTTAGTTACGACACTGTCCCAAACTATATCAGTCTTAGGATTAGCTTTAAAACGATTCTGTAGAATCCTCTCAGCACGCAGCTCATCACGCCTGTGAATTAAAGTAACCTTTTTCGCGAACTTCGTTAAAAAATTACCTTCTTCTACCGCAGAAGAACCACCACCGACGACGACCACTTCTCTTTCTTTAAAAAAAGCTCCATCACAGACAGCACAGTAGGAGACACCCTTACCCCAGTTTTCTTTTTCCCCTGGTACGCCTAGCTGTTTATGCTCAGAGCCGCTAGCGATAATCAGTGTGTGACCTTTAAATTCACCTTTAGCTGTCTTAACGACTTTAGGCGAAGATTCTAAATCTACTGAAACAACTGGATCACCAGTAATAACCTCACAGCCAAATCTTTTAGTCTGCGCCTCCATAGCATCAGATATCTGTGGACCTGTCATATGATCCATACCTGGATAGTTTTCAATCTCATGAGTAACTTGAAGCTGCCCGCCTACTATACCTTTCTCGAGGATAAGAGTCTTAAGGTTCCCTCTAGAAGCGTAAAGCCCAGCAGAGAGACCAGCAGGTCCAGCACCGATGATTATAGTGTCGTATATAGTAGAATTAGAAGACATGATTTAGATTTTAGCAAAGTTCAAATTGCTAATATTTATTTAAACTTATTATGATTTTTGAAGAGACGGTTTTTGGGTTTGATTTAGGCAAGGGAAGTATAGGCTACTGTGCGAGGCGTGGAAGCGAGATTATCGACCTTGGCAGCATGCTTATCCCTGCTGAACATGCTAGCACCCAAGATATAGCTAAACGCCGTAGAGCTTTTAGAACCAGACAAGCTCATAAAAAAAGAGAGTTATGGTTAAATAAAATCTGGTCAGAAGCTGGACTAACACCATTAATAGAGTTTTATGAGGACATAGATAAGAATAAGAGTATTCGAGTTAAAGCTGCTGACGATAGACTAAAGGCAGAGTACACGCCTAAAAATTCTAATACGATTTATAACTCAGCTTTACTTAGAGTAACTTTAATGAATTATTCAAGTAATCCAGCTCAAGATTTAGCCACTCTAATTCAAGGACAAGCACTTAGCGAATGGCAGATATATAAAGCTCTGCATGCAGCTATTCAGCATAGGGGTTACAAACATAGTGATTACAAAGATCATGAGATAGAAAATACTGAAAATGCAGCAGAAGCTCTAGATGATGCTAAAGAAAATTACGAAGCAGTTCAAGAATATGAAAAAGCCCTTCAAGAGACGTTCAGTGCTAAAGAACTGCATTATCCATGCTATTTTGAAGCGAAACTACAAGGCTTAATCAGTGACGAGTATCCACTAAATCTAAATAAAATAAAGCTCAGAATAGAAGATATCTCACAGGCTGAATCACTTTCAGCTTCAAGAACAGTTAGAAGAAAAGGTAGAGTAGCCCCCCGTGAGCTAGTAGCAGCCGAACTTAGAATTTTATTTGATAATGCTAAAGAAATTATCCCTAATCTAAAAAATACCGAGACTGATTATTTTCTCTACGGTCCAGCTAAAGAAGCTTTCGTTACAGTAAAGAAAAATGCTCCTAAAGAATTTAAAAGGCAGAGGGGTACTGAATGGGAAGCACAGGGCGTTTTAGCACAAAAGACCCCAAGATTCGATAACCGCATGATGGATAAATGCTGCCTAATGCCCCTAAGAAACACTTGTAATGCTAAAGATACCGAGAATAGTAAATTTAAGCTTTTAATGCATCTTAAAAACTTCCGTTTCACTGACGTCTATGGAGAACGCAGAGGCTTTACTAGAGAGGAGTTTAAAAAAGTTTATGGGAAATGTTTTAGTCTTATTCAAGAAAAAATTAGCAGTGAAGTAAAATCACTGAAATTAACTAAAGCTGAGCGAGATAAAATCATCAAAACCGTACTAGATGCTACCTTTCATGACCCAAATTTCAATGATGAAATTAAATTTAACACTTCTGGCAGAAGCTCTTTCTGCCGTCTAGCACTTAAAATCATAAATGAGATTTTAGAAAACACTTTAGACCCTAATCAGATAGACATTTCCAAGCACGTTCAGAATTCAGATGAAACTAAACCACATCTAGGAGTAACTAAATCAGAAATAGAAAGAGTAACTAGCCGTCTTGGTGAGACTTGGGAAAAGATCAGCATTCAGGATAATCGTTATGAGATAGATTTAGAGGATGATAAGTATAAGGAAATCGCTTTAAAAATAGGCTCAGTTAATAATCCAGTAGTTAGAAATCGTTTACAGGTATTTATCAATCTAGTCGAGGCTCTAGCTGAAAAACACGGCACACCTGATAAAATCATTTTCGAGTTTATTCGTGGAGAAGGCGGTTATATAGATGGTAATAAAGTAGTTAAAAATTACAACACTGCAATTAAAGACAATGAAAAGAAAAATGATAAAGCAGCTAAAGACCTTTTAGAGAATGGTTTAGAGGTAAATAAAAAGAACATAGATAAGTATAAGCTCTGGGAAAGACAGGGGCGTATCTGTCCTTATACTGGCGAAGCCTTAATTCCAGAAAAATTTAGAGAGTATCAGATAGATCATATATTTCCTTACTCTGATGTAATCACTTCAGATGCACTATTTAATAAGGTTCTCTGCCTCGGCTTAGCTAATCAAGAAAAAGGTAAGAGGACAGCTTATGAATGGATATCAAGCAAAGGTACAGATGAATGGATTAAATTCCAAGCTCGTATTAGAAACATGAAAGCCCTGCCTAAGCGTACTTCAGAGCTTTTAATAAATACTAAACCACTAGAACTTTTCGAGAGATACACGGGACTTGCTGAAACTGCCCATGTAGCAAGATTAGCTCAAAGCGTAACAGCTAAATTATTCGGTTGGGGCTTGCAAACTAGAGATGACGAAAGAAAAATTTTCGTAAATAGTGGAGCGGTTACAGCGAAATTAAGATCTAAATATAAGCTAGAAAGGCTTTTACAAAATTTAAGTGAAGAAGAGTGGAAGAATTTAGCTCCAGAATTGAAAAAGAAAAACCGTGATAATAAACTTCACCACGCCTTAGATGCCTACTGCATAAGCTGCTCACAGAGCATAAAAGAGAAAGCAGATAGCTCTATTAATGATAGCGACACGAGACGATTTAGCTGTGAGGCTTTAGAGAAGAGTAAAGAGAATTTCGAGAAAAGATTTAAAGAGATTTCTCCATTTAATAAAACGAGGGATATTTCAGCTCTACTGCCAAAAGAGACTATTTATAGATTAGAGAAGATACAGAGAAAAAATAAAAAAGGGGACTTAGTTGATTTTAACTGCCTGACTTATCATAAAGAATTTTACGCATATTTAAGCGAGAAAATCACGAAGGATGAGGTCAATAAAAGACTAGAAAAAATCTGGGATTTAGATGTGCGAAAGGACTTAAAAAATAAATTAGAGTTAATGGATTTCTCTAAAGAGACCTGGCTCAATACACTTAAAGATTATAGACATCCTTACAGAAAGACTTTAATTAAAAAGATTCAGATCATAGACAAGGAAACTGAATCAGAGGTCTATAGTGATAATGAACGCTTATGCTTAGAGGAGTTTAAAGACTTCTCACCGAGTAAATCATTAACGAGAGGTCAATTTAAACATACTAAGAGTCATAAAGGACAGATTATTTATTTCGATGAAAAAGGAAAGGCTAGAGTCTATGCACTTTTCGCTCATAAAAATACTAAACTAGCTTTAAAAGAGCTAACAGAGAAAGGCTATGAGCTTTATGAAAACGGCTGTATGTTTGAGACTGGCGATAGTATTTTAGTAGAATCACCATTTAAAGTGGGAGCTAAGGAGTATCCTGCTGGGGTTTATATTTTGAATTCTATTGATAGTTCTGGACAAATGTATTTAAATAGTCAAACGATTAAACCTAAAGTTAGTACGCTCACCAAAGCTCGTTTCATCAAAATCGACCCAGTAAAAAACAAGAAAGAAGCAGCTTTAGTTTAATTAGTCATCCGTTAAAACCCTGTATTAAAAGCATATCTATTAAATTCTTAGCAGAATTTATTTTATGCCTTTAATTAGTGAATTTAATGGAATTAAAATTTACATGTACCTTAATGACCATAGTCCACCACACTTTCATGCATACCATGCAGGTTTAACAGCTAAATTTAATTTTAAAGGTGAAAATATCAAAAAATCTCTTCCTCCAAAAGTCACAAAGTTAATTAAAAAATGGGTAGAATTAAATCACAGTGAACGGTTAACAAACTGGCAGAAAATTTTAAACGAAGAAAAACTTAATAAAATAACACCCCTTAAATAAGCTCGGAGAAATTTATGAAACATTTAAAAAAGAATAGAAAAAATGAAAGCATTCCTTTGGTCACGAATGCCGAATACCTCGGTGAATATAAAGTCAAATTAGCCTTTAATGATGGTGCTAAGGGTCTAGTTAATCTAGAAAGTTTTATACTAAACGCTAAGCCAAATGGCATGTTTAAGCCGCTTCAAAACTTAAAGAATTTCGCTACAGTTAAATATGATAAAGACGCTAGAACCATAACTTGGTTTAATGAAGCTGATCTAGCTCCAGAATATTTAAGAGAAATACTCCAGCCTCTAGATAATTAAAATTTCATTCAAGAAAGAAAAAACATAGCCGAGTATTAAAGAAAGTGTACTGAATAAGAGTTCCGTATGCTTAGCTGGTTCGTGAGGTCGTGTGAGTTTTCATATTATTACCATAAGTAAGGCTGGCTCTAAGTTATCTGTAGATAGAGGTTTATTAATCTGCTCATCGAAAGATAGTGAAGATAAATTCATAGTTCTAAAAGACGTAAGAGCGGTTATCTGCCTCACTCCTAAACTTTTATTTACAGGAGAGACCATTTCTAGAATTATAGAAAATGAAGGGATTATTCTTCACTGTAATGAAAATTATCAGCTAGTGGGTCTTAGTGCTGCTGAGGATAAGGTTATTCGCGGTGAGTTATTTCACAACCAGATCTCTAAAAACACAGAATTTCAGGATCTATTATGGGAGAAGATTTTAAGAGGTAAAATATCTAATCAATTTAAAACACTGGAAAGAGTAAGCCCCAAGCATAAGCTATGGCATTTACTTGAAGGAGAAAAACTTGATGAAAGTAACTCTGCAAGATGGTATTGGGAGCATTATTTTACAGGATTAGGGCATCCTGAATTAATTCGTGAAAAGAAAAATGCCGAACACTTTATTAATAAAGCTCTTAATTATGGTTACGGTATTATTCGAGGTCTAATTCACCGTTCTAGCTTAATTTATGGCTTATGCCCAAATCTAGGATTCCATCACAAATCTAGATACAGAGCAACACCGTTAATTTATGATCTCATGGAAGTCTTCAGACCTTTTGTCGATCTCATCTTTATTCATTTCATACAGAATGAACTTAAAAGCACAAAGGAAGAAATACTGTGGCAGCGTTGGATTCAAAGATTCATGAATAGCCTAAGAGAAATGCGAGTCGAAGATGAACAAAAAAAGAATTATAAACTTATGGATGCACTAGATATTTACGTAAGGCAGTTTGCTAAATGCTTTGAGGATGAATATTTTAAATACCTAAAGTTAAATCCTTTATGGATACCAGATGTAAATAAACATTATTACTTAAAAGATGAGGAGTAAATTTAGAATGGGTTGGCTGATGGTAGCTTTTGATCTACCAGTGGTGGCAGATGAAGATAGAAAAAAGGCGAGTAGATTTCGCAATGATCTTCTGGATATGGGTTTTACGATGATGCAAGAGTCTATCTATATCAGAAACTGTATCAGCATTGAAAAATATAAATTAGAGATGCACAGGGTGAAAAATCTCGCACCAAGCAAAGGGAATATCACAGCTTTTTATATGACGGACAAACAGTGGGAAAATTCTATAAATATCGCTCTCTATGAGCCAGCTCCACTTGGGAACAGAAAGTATAAAGCAGGACAAAAAAATCCTGCTCAATTAACTTTTTGGTAATTTATTTAAGTTTCAGATGAATTCCACCGTGCATTGCAGAGGGTTTAACTATCTGAGATCAGTTATGACAATGTTCTAGAAGTAGTTTGATACAGTTTTTTATTATAGCACTCTTACTTTTATCCGATTATATCAAACTGCTTCTAGAGGTGGTGTCAAAACAGAGGCCTAGAATTAAGAGAATCCATTAATATTATATCAAACTGCTTCTAGAGGTGGTGTCAAAACACCACTGGTGAAGGCAAAATTCACGCACTCATTATATCAAACTGCTTCTAGAGG
>CANHDW010000021.1 GCA_947459525.1 Candidatus Caenarcanales bacterium | reverse complement strand
GATGCCTGCATGATTTGCAGCGATAGAATAGACGTTAGCTTAAGCCTTTTTGAAATTGGATCTTGTTTGTCATACCCCAATGATGCCTTACATAGGTAAGCGTGGCTAGCACTTAAGCTGTTTTTTTGGCGGCTTCATAGGTAATCAGATCAATTAAATAATTAAAAATCGCTTTAAAATCTGTAACTAAATTTTTCCGAGAAGCTTGTCCAGAATTACCTGAGTAGCCAGTATAGCTGCTTAAAAAAACATTCTTGCCATTTTTAAAATCTTCTAAAGCTTCATTGGAGAAGGTGTTTATATTACCAGCGTTACCGTGAAAATAAACTTGAGTATTATGCTCACCAGCAGCATGCTTCATATATAGGTTAGTATGCGCCTTCCTTCTTCCGTAAGAATATATTTAGGTACAATTATGGCTCCTAGTTTTTCAAACTGTTTTAAATTAGTAGGGGTAGCTAAAGTTGGAATCGAATTACCTAAATAGAGAACTTTTAAAAGTATTTTATTTAAAAGAATCTTAGGTCTAAATAAATGCTGTAGCGAAATTATTTTTAGCTTATAAGATCGCAGCGGAGCTTCAGCCTGTGAGACTTTTGATGAGCTGCCTTCTACAGAAATCAAACTGGGGCTTTCAGTGACCTGATTTGAGTTAGGAATAACAGGCTGCGGCGAAATAGAACTTAGTGAGCTTACTGTATTCATAACCTTATTTAGCGTTAGTTCTTTTAGCTTCGTTTTCTAGATTGTATTTAATGGTACTCTCCACATTTGCGATTAAAGCCTCCTTGATCTGCTTTTCAGATAGGTGCTTACCATGAAAGAGCATCTCTGAAATCGAACTAAGCAGTGCAATACGTGGATCTATATATGAAAATCTACTGACAAAGGAGTGCTTTCCTTCTATTACTTTTTTCGGGTTCTGTGGATTAATTCCTAACCATGGAAGAGAATCGGTCTTTAGATTGAGATTTGGATTTTGATCAGGCATAGATATTTTTTGACCAGGCATAGATATTACCCAATTTCCATCTCCTTTCATAAGATTCCCTGCAAAGTTCGTAACATCTATCTCACCGCCATGATTTATATCTCCTAGCTTCGTCTCCTTTTCTGTTCTAGCAACATGTTCAAGCACTATAAAGCCTTTAGCATGAGCAGCTATTTCTTTACCTTGTGCTTTGGGATTTAGATTTACGAAACTATTTAAATCAGCTAAGCTCCTTTCTATAAGCTCTTTAGACTTAGGTTCTAAGCCTTTATCATTTAAAAGTTTTTTCTCTAGTTTAGGTAACTCTTTTTTTAAATGCTCTATGATTTTTAAAGTTCTAGGATGCTCATGAATAAAATCTACTGGACAATGACTCAAAGCCAGCCCACCAATTTCAGCTTGCTTTTTATTTTCATCAAAATTAACTAAAAGCTGCACCATTACTTTGCCACTCGCGATTTCACGATTAACTTTAGGAATGGTATTAGTATGTATTTGCTCTGCGAGCTTATTTAACTCTGCTTTGTCAAAAGCTTTATTTCTAAACGGGTTTAATTTACTGAGAAAATGTAAAGATCCTTTCTTGAGAAGCTTAGCTGCACTTTCTGGTGCTAGTTTAATTATGAACTGTGAAGTTAACTCGCCATTAGTGTCTATTTTAGAAGGCTCAGTGATGATCGTTTTATTTTGAAGCTCTGGAGTATTTATCCCAAGATTTTTTATCAAAAAATCTTGTAAAGGCTTAGGTATTCCCGTGAATTTTAAAACAGCATCAGAAACAGCTTTAGCTCCAGCTTCATGATCTGGATTTTTGGATAATTCTTTAAGCTGTTCTCGGGAACAGAATGCCATATCTCACAAGGCTCACTAAAATTTAGAGATTAGAGTTCCCAAACACTAGCATTAATCTCTTGCTAAAATAACTCAAATGAAGAATTTAAGTAAAAAAATCGCCATCATCGAAGGAGATGGAATAGGTCCAGAGATTATGTCTGAGGCTAAAAAGCTGATGCAGCTTTTAATTCCAGAGTATGAATTAGTAAGCGTAGATTTAGGTGGTCAAGCTATTGATAAATATAATAATCCCTTCCCGCAAGAGAGCCAAGAAAAACTTAAAGACGTGGCTGCTGTATTGATGTCAGCGATTGGGGCTCCGCAGTATGACAATCTAGCACGTGAACTTAGACCAGAAACTGGTCTACTAGGTTTAAGAAAATTTTTAGGCGCCTTCGCTAATATTAGACCTGCTTTCGTCTATCCAGCCTTAGCAGATTTATCTTCATTAAAATCTGAAATAGTAAGTGGCGTAGATTTAGTCGTAGTGCGCGAGCTTACTGGTGGTATTTATTTCGGTAAACCAGCCATGAACGACGGTACTAGAGCTCTTAACACCATGGTCTATGAAAAATATGAAATAGAGAGAATCGCTAAAGTTGCGTTTGAATTTGCGATGAAAAGAGGAAAAAGACTGTGTTCTGTAGATAAATCTAATGTACTGGATGTGTCTCAGCTTTGGCGTGATACGGTAATCGAAGTGTCTAAGGCTTATCCAGAAGTAGAGCTTTCCCACATGTACGTAGATAACGCAGCGATGCAGCTAGTACGTAATCCTAAACAGTTCGACGTTATAGTAACTTCTAATCTTTTCGGGGACATCCTTTCAGATGAAGCTAGTATGCTTACGGGTAGCATAGGCTTACTGCCAAGTGCGTCTCTTGGTGGTGAAATAGGTCTCTATGAGCCAGTACATGGCTCAGCTCCAGATATTATGGGGAAAGGACTAGCTAATCCTATCGCTATGATTCTTTCCCTTTCCATGATGCTTAGATATAGCTTAGATAAAGAAAAAGAAGCTCAGATTATAGATAAAGCTGTAGAGGAAGTTATCACTGAAGGGCTTTTAACTCCAGACCTTGGCGGCAAGGCTAATACTACAGAGATTGGCTCTGCTATTTATATTAAATGCGAGCAGAGTTTGAAAAACTCTTTAATGGACTGCACGCAATCTTCAATTTCTGCGTTTTAGAGCAGTCCATTGAATTACAACTAAATAATTTCCTTAATATTTTAAGACTTCTTAATAATGGGGTATATTAAGGATATATTATGGCCTACAAAATTTTACTTGTAGATGACGAAGTCAATCTTATAGATCCTATGGCTTATTCTTTAAAAGAGAATGGCTTTGAAGTTTGTACCGCTTATAATGGCGTAGAAGCTTTAGGAATGTATGAAAGAGAAGAACCAGATATTATTCTTTTAGACTGGAGCATGCCAGACCTAGCTGGGATAGACGTCTTAAAGAAGATCAGAAGTTCTCAAAATTTCATACCAGTAATTATGGTTACTGGTAAAAGTGCTAAAGAGGAAATAGTCGAAGGCTTAGAGAATGGTGCTGATGATTACGTCACTAAACCTTTTAACTGGGATGAGCTTATAGCTAGGATTAATTCTGCTTTAAGAAGATCTCAACAAACTTCAGCAGCTAAGCCAAAACGAATCCGTTTTGGTGACATAATTATAGACCTTTTAAGTCACAGAATATGGCTGAAGGATAAAGAGATAAACCTTTCACCAAGAGAATTTTCCATGCTGAGATTATTTATGGAAAATCCTAAGCGTATTTATTCAAGAGATGACCTGATTGAGAAGGTTTGGGGCTTAGATTTCGAGGGTGATACCAAAACAGTGGATGTTCATATCTGCTGGTTAAGACAGAAGCTTGAGCAGGATGCTAATCATCCTAAAATTATTCAAACAGTTAGAGGCTTTGGCTATAAACTAGGAAGTTAAAAGAAAAGATTCACAAGTTTTAATGCATAGCGGCTCTTTTCGTTGCTAGGATGATTTTTGTGACTGTAGTTATCACTAGAGCAAAAGAGGACTCACCTGAGTTTGTAAAAATCCTTGAAGCTAAAGGAATTAGTGATTATTTTTTCTTTCCTTGTTTATCTTTTACAGCAGCAGATGATAATTACACAGCTTTAGATGCGGCGATTAGGCGTAATCATGAGTTTGATTGGCTAATATTTTTAAGCCGCAGAGCGGCAGAAAGCTTTTTTAATCGTCTATTAGAAATAGGCGGTCACTTTTTTCATTTAGCCGCACATTTAAAAATAGCCGTAATTGGCTCAGCGACTGAAAAATTCATAGAACAAGAAATAAATTTCCCGGTAAATTTCTGCCCGAGCGAGTTTAACTCTGAAGTTTTCTCAAGAGAATTTTTAAGAGATGTAGCTTCGAGTGAAAATATTTTAGAACCCATTAATCTTTTAATTCCTCGCACTAGCATAGCTGATGATTTATTAATAAAGGAATTAGAGAGCCTTGGCACTGTGAAAGTAACTCAAGTAAATGCTTATAAAACGATCAAACCAGAGACTTCTTCTGAAGTAATTAGTAATTTCAAAAGACTCTTAGATGAAACTCTTCGCTCCGTCAGAGAAAACGCAGAAACTGGAGTTTCGCGAGAGTGCCAAGATACAGTAAAGCTCACCTTCACTAGCTCTCAGTGCGTAAGAAATTTTTTCGAAATTATAGATGGACAGATTAACCTAGATAATTATCGCGAGGTTTTAGAATTTCACTCAATAGGTCCAAAGGTAACCCAGATTTTAAAAGAAATTATTGATGATAAATTTAAACTATTTCAGACTAAAGCAGCCTCTCTTGAAGCGTTTTTCACCTAACCGTCCGTGATAAAAATTTTTCTTTTTCATCATTCAAAGATTAGTCTTAACAAACTTACCATTCTTAACTTTAAAAACTGCTAGGCGAGACTGTTTCGGGTCTCCCTTTTCATTAAAGCTAATTTCACCACAGTAACTGTCAGTTTTACTCTCACCAATAATTTCACCTAGACCTTTATCCGTCGCCGTTTCGTCTTGATTTAATATTTGAATCGCATTAATTAAAATTCTACTAGCATCATAGCTATAAATAGAAAATGAACTTACACCTGAACGAAACAATTCCTGATAACGCTTCTCAAAAGATTTATAACTTACTGATGTTTGATCTAAATCACAGCCTATAATATAAGCCCCTTCTGCTCTTAAACCCGCTAGATCAATAAAACGCTTACTAAAATTTCCGTCAGCTCCAAAAAAAGTTATATCTGATTTATTGTCTAAAGCTAAATCGACTAATACCTGAGCTGCATCAGCATATTCACCGATAAAAACTATAATATCTGGAACATTAGTCTTTAACTGCAAATGATATCTTGAATCATTAATATTAAAGCTTTTACTCTGCACGATGACATCTTTTCCTAAGTATCTAAAAATAAAGTTCTCTATAAGTGTTGCTAGATGCGAACCATATATAGTTCCATTGTGTAAAACTAATATATTTTCCTTCTTTTGATTTTCTAATTTTGAAATCGCACTTGCTATTTTCTCTGCTTGATTTTCATCTATATTAATAGTTCTAAAAACTTTACCTTTAGCTTCTTCACTCTCTGTAAGCCAAGGATGAGAAGAGCCTGGACTGATTTGGATAATATTATTATCTATATAAAGCTTAGAAGCCTCT
The DNA here is from genome assembly GCA_947459525.1 of Candidatus Caenarcanales bacterium. GTDB lineage: Bacteria > Cyanobacteriota > Vampirovibrionia > LMEP-6097 > LMEP-6097 > LMEP-6097. The sequence goes on along the minus strand of CANHDW010000021.1, from coordinate 15,455 downwards.
ATTGATATTAATGAATTTAAGTGTCCAACTACGCCCAAGACCTTATTCTTGATAAATATATTTGCACAATCAAGTCCCTTACTCACTTCCGCCTTATCATCACAAATTATCAACTCTATTTTCTTATGATTTTTAAGTTTTTTTTCATTCGCCTCAAGAACTGCCATTTTAGTGCCGTTCATTATAGCCCTCCCTAATTCAGCATATGGACCTGAGAGTGGCGCTGAGACCCCAAGCGTTAATGGTAAGCTTTCGTATTTGATCACTTCAATTTCAGCTGCAGAGAGAGGAATAAAACCTGCCGACTTGATAACTGGTATAGCATCTGCCGACCAAAGAAAATTTAATAAATCTTCTATCAAAGCTCTCTTCTTAGCTTGAGTTAAAAGTTTATCAGACTCATAAATTGATATAGGCTTATAAATCGGAAAGTTTCCAGAACTAATATTTAATTGAGTTGGAGCGATATGATCTACATGAACGGTATTCACACGATTTGTAATCGAAGAAAAACTTATATATGAAATACTGTGTTCATATTGCTGGACTAAATCTATAGCTTCAATATCATTATTTACTTCAAATTGATTAGTTGAATTTTGACTCAGTGGTTTCTTGAAAAAGCTTTCAAGGAATAATCGTTTTTCATTAGTATTATTTTTATTAATAAAAATAATCGGCTGATCTTCTAGCCCCAATACCTTCCAGTTATTAACATTTTTTAGAAAAATCCGAGATAAGGTATCTAGATCTATGTTTTTAACTGGGTTTCGTGGATTTACGATTATTACAATCCCATCTTTAGCAATAAGATTCTTACTTAAATAAAGTTCAGAACTTTCATCTATAATGGTTCCTAAATAAGCATCAACCGCATTAGTCTTAAGAAGCTTAATAGCCTTACTCTGTTCTACTTTTATTAAATTTATATTTCGAAATCTTTTATCCCGTTGATTAATTTTTATAATTTCCTTGACTAAAGTAGCTTGCTCCTCTGAATAAGCTAAATTAAGTTTTAAAACTTGATTATTAAAAGTAAAACGACTACAGCTATTCAATAAAATACCACTAAGTAGTAAAACTGTTATAAAAACCAATTTATAAAATCTAGAAATGAAATGAAACCTCAAGAACTTGACTCCTTAAGCTCTTTACCTGAAAGTCCGGGACGAAAAACTAAATTTTTCATCATTTCCTTAGTAAAGTTCACCGAGTTCATCTAACTCATCTGGGTCTAAACCCACTTCCTCTAATTCTTTTTGCAGTAAAGCTTCTTCATCAATTTCCACAAAGCGCTCTTCTTTAGCAGCTTGAGGAGCTTGTCTCATCTGTTGCGGAGCTGGTCTTGCAGCTTGACTTTGATTAACTGGATGTTTAGGTGAAGATTGAGTAAACCCATCAGAAGCAGAATTTCCGACTCTATCAGATTTAATTCTAGTGTTTTTAATCTTTAAACCAAACTGATTTCCTAAAACTATTAATTCACCCTTAGCTACTATCTTATTACCAGCAGCTATTAAAATAAGCTCACTATCTAAAAGAAGCCCAAGAGGAATCACTCCACCATCCTTAAGCTCCATTATCTTTTTTAAAGGTAAATTAACTGATTTAAATTGAGCAGTAAGCTCAATATTAAGGTCTGTTAAAAGATCCGTATCATCACTTAGTGAATTATTATTTTGCATGCTTGGTACTTCAATATCATCATAATATAAATCTACCCATTCCTCATCATCACGGGAAGGCAAATCAATATTTATATATAGATTTTCAAAGTCATTTCTCTCCCACCACATCTTATCAATTGAGCTTCGCTCTAAAAAAACGATGTCATCTTCCTCTAAATTCTTGAGGTCAGATAGATTAAGTTTGGTTTTACCCACCACTATATCCATTGGAACTCGGAAATCTAATTCATTAATTAAATGATTAAGATCTACTTGATAATCAGCTGAATCTAAATATTCTTTAGGTCTTAATCCTGGAGGAACACTTATCGCTAAATTAGCAGTATCACCGTTTTCAAACTCAATTACCCAAATTAAAAAGTCATTCGCACCAGAAGAGTTAGGATCACTAATACGCCACTGATTCTTCCAGTGCTTTTCCATTTCAAGGAAAAAACTCTCGAAAATTTTCAGCTCTAATTCACTTAATTGAGCTAAATTAAAATCATCTTTTCTAAAACCAAGTGCATATCGAAGTAAGTTAAAAACAAGTTTTTTACTCAGCCTGAAATGCCCTGGGGAAGCCGTATAACTATCCCATTCGGAAACTAAACCTCTCCACTCTTCATCATTTACGTTTTTACTAACGGCAATTAAACGCGACCTCGTCTTAATTCCCCAGAAAGAACTAAGAAGCTTATCTATACCATATTGAGGATAAAACCAAGAGCCAGAATCTTCAGCATTAATAAACCTAGATTGACTAAAATCAATCCCAAAACACTCAGTGATAGATTTGGCTTTATTTGCCAGCAACATAGATTCCTTGGAGATGAAAATCGCTCCTTGTATAGACTTTCCCATAATAAGAGTTTAATATCATAACGTTATCGGGAAATATATATTTTAAGGAAGCACGGTGAATATTATTAAAATTATTTCCAATAAGATGGCACCGTTGCTAAACGAACAAGTTCAAGGCTGAGGAGGACGAATGACCGCAATGTACTGCGGGTACATGAGGATCATGAGGACGACGAAAACGCAGAAATTGGAGTTTGGCAACAGTGCCAAGATTAACTTAGGATGATTTTACACTACTACGAAAGAGGTGAGAGAAAGAATCACACTGTGCTTTTCATTCATGGTAGTGCTAGTGATGCTAGTGTATGGCTGAATGAACTCAATTTCGTCGCTTCTAGAGGCTTTCACTGCCTAGCTTTTGATTTACGCGGACATGGTGATACACAGAATTTAATACAGCCTTCAGAAAAAGTACGTTTAGACATAGACACACATGTACACGATACTATAGAGACATTAAAACATTTAAACATAACAGGCCCGATCACTATCGTTACTCATAGCTTTGGCGGTTTAGTCGCTATTTATCTTGCAGAGCGTTATCCTGATTTAGTAAACAGGCTAGTTTTAATCTGCCTGCCAGCTAAATTGATTTTACCGATTAAATTTTTTCTTGGAGCACTGCTTGGTAAACCACTTTATTTTATTCAAGCTCATTTGGATTTTTTTAAAAAGACTCCTTTAAGACCTCGCTATAAATCTTCGATAACTACTGATGCTCAAGTACTAAGGGAAATATTTAAGCACGTTAAAAGCTGGAATTCCTTTAGAAAAGTACCTCGCCTAAAACAGAAAATATTTTTTGCAGCTGGTAGATTTGATTTCGTTTCACCAGCACACTTAATATACGCTCTTCATGAAAAAACTAAAGATTCAAGTTTTGAATTGTTTAAGTGGTCATCACATGCTTTAATGGAGGATGAACCAGTAAAATTTCAAGAGTGGCTATACTTCTGCCTCTCTCAGCGATAAAGGCATTTTACTAGATAGTGCGAAGATTAGACCAAGGATTTACTCTTAGTTATGCTCTTTTTGTAGCTTTATTTTTTGCTGCCCTTTTTTCAGTTCTTTATTATTTCGGTAAACGCAATAATGAGTTTAGTGTAAAATCACTTTACTCTCTTCAAGCCAAATATCTTGCAGAATCAGCTAACCAAAGGGCTTTAGCAATGCTCAACACTCGCACACTACCAGATTCAGATGTACTAGATGAGTCAGCCGATGATGACGATGACTTCGCTGATGAAAATAAAAATCTTGCAAATGACAGTGAAGAGGAGGAAGATGAAGGCGAGGAAGAAGATTTAGAAGATTCAGTTTTAGAAATTCAGCCACGTTATTTAAATTATTTCGATGATGAATTATTTTTTGTAAATATCCAAGCAGGAGATGTAATTAACCAAGATCGTTATAATGAATTGCTTGCTGAGGATAAAGCAGAGAGAGCAAATCTTCCCGAATCAACACTAGGAATGACTCCTACCCCTAGTATCGAAGAACTATATTTGCCGTTACCTGAAGTTAATATTCAGTATTTAGGTATTATAAAAATCCCTAAATATTCTCATTTCAAACCTGGTCTGAAAATTAAAATCGCAGATAAAGTTAAAGTAAATTTCAAACAAAGAAATATTCTTCAAGAATACTTTGGTGGACCAGATCTTGATTTTTCTCTTAAATCTAAACCAGTCTTAAGATCCATTAATCCAAACTATGCTTATGCAAGTGAGATAGTAGACATACTGGTAGATGGAGAGAATTTAGATCTTAGTTCAGCTAAATTCACCACTCCAGATCTTGAAATAGTAAAAAAAGCTCAATCAGCTGACTCTTTAACCTTAGCTATTAATGAAAAAGCTAAACCAGGAACTTATAATTTAAATCTCTCCGGTAAAAAAAGTAATTTTTACGTGCTGCCAGAGAAAAGCTCACAGCACGATGCCCCACAGATTTACAACATTTATGCTCAGGGTGAAAACAAACAGTTATCTCAATTAGTTGAAATTTATGATAACGATAAATTGAGTGCTGTAAAAATTAAAGGTAAAAATCTCAGTCATGATGGTGAAGCACCGATTATTGCTTCAGAAGCAAGTGGTCTTCAATTCGATATTTTAAGCTTTAGCGATACTGAAATTCTACTTAATCTAAATGCCAGAAATCTCCCATTAAATAACCCTTTTACCATTAGTGTTTTTAATAAAGGTGGTCAAAGTAATTCATGGGCGATAAATGTAAAAGCTAAACCTAATAGTGAAAATGATCTTGAACCCAATACTGGAATATTTTCAACCCAGCTAACTTTATTACAAGCAAATTCTCTCTCTAACTTGCCTTGGGCTTTTGATCCAGATTTCGAAGATGACGAAGAAGCTGGAAGGCCAGGGAACCCTGATAAAAATACTCAGCCTAACGCAGCTGGAAGCCCTACAGTAAAAAGAACATTTAATTTAATTAACTCTGATCTAGAAACTGTATGGCTTTTAGAATCTATCGCTACCGTAAGCGGCATTACTTATAAGGAATCTGCGATAGTAAGACGTACTGTTCCTCAGATATCAGCAGCCTTAACTGCAAACACCGAGGTAGATTTCAGTTCTAAAGACTTTAAAATTAAAGGTATAGAATCGGCATCTGCTATCCTACAAGACTCCATTATCAAGGGAGATAGCTTCATCGAATTTAGAAATGAATTTAGTTTAAATAACAAAGATGAAGAAGATGATGATAAGACTAAGATTAAATTAGATGGCTCTGCTGTAGTCGAAAGCTTTGACTTGCAGAACGTTACGTCTTTTACGGAAACAAGGTTATTACAGAATTTTAAAAAATCTTCTTTTGTTTCTGTGATTAGCTCTGGCTCTTTTGAGACCCTGACAGACTTTGCTTATGTTAAAGAAGTAAATGAAAATATTATTTCGCTAGAGCCACCTGGTTTTAAACAGCCACATTTTATTCGAGATCGTTTCATACAGTTTACTCCAGCTGTCATCAGCACTGAAGCTATATCTGAAAAAGATGCGGAATTACATTTAACACCTAACTACTCTTGGTTAAGTCTTGAAAATATAAATGGTTTTCAAAAGCTTACTAATATTGTGTTTGCAGATATACCATTTTTAAATTACTTCAAAAGAAACTCTAAAGATCAAAGCCCTGGTGGTTATATTGCAAAATTAACTGGGTTTGCTAAAAAACAATTAGAAGAATACTTTGATCCTAATGAATTTTTCGGTCTAAATATTATTAACGGCAGTAGATCATTCTCTACGAGTTCCCCTCTTATTGGACAAGGGATTTTAATTATTGACACCACTGAAGCAGGGCGCAATCCAGAGGGCGGGAAAGTAAAAATTTCTGGTGATACTAAAAAGGCTGTAAGTAAATTTAGAGGTCTGCTTTATATTATTGGTGAACTGGAAATTAGCGGTAATTTTGAAATGACTGGTGCCGTAATCGTTAAGTCACCTAGAAGTGGCTCTAGCATTCAAATAAATGCTGAGGGTTTTATTGAATATAATTTAAAAGAGATTCAGAAAACTATTTTTGATTTACCTTTCGTAGTACAGACTGGTACTAAAAAAATTACAAAAATTCAGGAGCATAAATTTTAGTGAAATCAGCTAGGGGAAATTTAAGAGAGAATACTGGAGTGACTCTTGCGGAATTATTAGTATCTTTAATAATTATTACTATAGTTATCTATGCGATTATAAATTTCTTCTCACTAAATCTTTTTCAAAATACAAAGGAGTTAAAAAGGTCGAAACTTTATTATAAAGCTATGACTAAAATGGAAGAATTAATCTCTAAAGATTATTCCTCTATCGACTTAGAAAGTTTTTATTCACCACTAAACAGTATTAAGTTTATAGAAGACGGTAAATTTTTAGTTAAAGTTCAGATAGAATCTATAGACCCTCTAACGAATTTTCCGACAGAGCCTTACCCGATTAAATTAAGTGAAGATCCTATGCTAAAAAAAATCACCGTTAGTGTCGCTAATTTAGATGATTATGATGAAAAAAAGCTTCCAGCTCAAGTAAATTTAGTAAGATTCATATCCCCTTAAAGATAGTCAAAAATTAATATATTCTGCTATTATACTGTATATACATTAACTAGAATTATTAGCAAAAGATTTGTCGATAAAGAATCTATTATCTCTTCTTCCTATGCCTACTGCTCATGGCAGTTCTTATGCACACGCACCAACACCAACTATTGATAGTCTTGGAGATCCACAGCACGACTCAACAAGAGGCGCTGGAGAAGCTTTGTCACGCCTAGGATCAGCTATGCCTTTTATGGGTCCGTTAAAACAAGGCTTGGGTCTTTTTCTTATTCAGGCATACTCGCCGATTCTTAAACCATTTGAAATTCTAAATCTTGTGACAAATCATATGTTTTCAAGACTAGCACCTGGTTTAGCAGATAAATCCTATGAATTATTTTATAAAGTGATTCCAACTGGACTTATTTCTAAAGCCGCAGGGAAAATTGGTTTAGGTGGTGGCATTACTAATCAAGTATCAAAATTTCTAATAGGTGGTTTAGCTAAGGCTGGTATTAAAACCAATGGTGAAGATATAAAAACTTTAACGAATGAGCTTGGAAAAAGTCTTAGTGATATTTATAATCCTAAATTTTTAAAACAATTCGATAATTTTTTCACTCGTGCTCTACAAGAAGGAGAGAGACCATACATGGAGGTGGCTGAAGCATTAATAGAGAAATCTTTAGCTAATGTCGGCGAAACTGTAAGTAAAGCCTTATCTCAAGGAATGAATGCGATCGGCGATCGCACTGCTCAAGGAGCAGTTACAGGAACCATCAAGGATACTCCTCAGAAAACTACTACTAATATTAAAAATGAAGCGAATGCTGCTCAAAAAGCAATACATGCTCAGAAACAGGCAGATAGTAAACAGGTTTTAGATAAAGCTAAGCCAATAACAAGCCAAGCAACTCAAAATCTTACTACTGAAAAACCAGCCACAGGCAAAAAAGTACAGAGTCCTGACAAAAATTCAAAACCTGGATTATTCTCAAATTTATTAACCACTGGCACTAATATTTTCAATAGCATTACCAGCATATTTTCCCCTAAACCCGCTCCAGTAGCAGCATGATTAAGCCGTAGCAGCTTTCTTAATACTCAAATCAGTTACAGTAGCTAATTTCAAGTTCTCTACCATATCTTCAGTAATAGTTACTTTCTGTAAGCCTTCTAGTGATGGGGCTTCAAACATTATATCTTTCATAATCTCTTCGATAATACTTCTCAGAGCCCTAGCACCCATTTTACGTTTCTGAGCTTTCTTCGCGATCCTCTCTATGGCTTCATCTGTGAATTCCAGTTCTATACCATCAAACTCCAACAACTTCTGATACTGCTTAACTAAAGAGTTCCTTGGCTTATTTAAAATCAATTTTAAAGTCTCAGTATCAGGTGCATCTAAGCTCGCGATAACAGGTACTCTACCTACAAATTCCGGAATAATACCAAAATGCACTAAATCTTCTGGTTCTGTATATTTAAAAGCTTCTGAAAGCCTTTTATTACGCTGATCTTCATCTAAACTCTCAGCACCAAAGCCAACAGAAATATTAGATTTCTGTCTTCTTTTTTCTACAATCTGCTCCAATCCTACAAAAGCACCACCACAAATAAATAGAATATTATGAGTATCAACTTCTATCATCTCAGCATGTGGATGTTTCCTGTTTCCTTGAGCTGGAATACTCGCTTTAGTACCTTCTATAAGCTTCAATAATGCCTGCTGAACCCCTTCTCCAGAGACATCTCTAGTGATAGAAGGATTTTCTGATTTACGAGAAATTTTATCTATCTCATCTATATAAATAATGCCCATCTCTGCTTTAGCTAGGTCATTACCAGCATTTTGGTAAAGCCTCTGTAACATGTTCTCAGCATCATCGCCCACGTAACCAGATTCAGTAATAGTCGTCGCATCTGCCATAGCGAAAGGAACTTTCAGAAAATTAGCTAACGTTTCCACTATATAAGTCTTACCGCTACCAGTAGGGCCAAGCAGCAGTATATTAGATTTATTTATAGTAATAGAATCATTAGGAGCTGCTCCCTTATTATGATTTATACGTTTATAGTGATTATAAACCGCTACTGATAAGGTCTTCTTCGCTAAATCATTACCTATAACGTATTCATCTAAATATTCTTTAATTTCTTTAGGCTTAGGCAGTTTATGGGGATCTATTCCTATTACCGAAGTATTCTCTAAAACAGTCGCAGCGACAGCAACAGCATCAGATACTTCTATAATACCCTCATCTTTCAGAATCTCAAGACAAAGACTTATACACTCATCACAGATATAAATACCTGGGCCAGCTATAAGCTTTTTAACCTGATCCTGACTCTTTCCACAGAAGGAACATTTCAACAATCCATTAGTTTTAGACATTAAGAATTACTCGGAAATTAGTTTTCTGGATTAATATTAGCAGGTTTCTTAGCTACTACTCTATCCACCAGACCATATTCCTTAGCATCCTCAGCTGTCATAATATAATCTCTATCCGTATCTTTAGTAACCTTATCGATATCTTGATTACAATTAGCTGCAAGAATATCATTCAATAGTTTTTTCATCCTCAAGATTTCATCAGCTTGAATTTTAATATCAGAAGCCTGTCCCTGAGCACCACCTAATGGCTGGTGAATCAAAACTCTAGAATGAGGTAAAGCCATTCTCTTACCTTTAGTACCAGAACTTAGAAGAAAAGCACCCATGCTCGCACACTGTCCCATACAGAAAGTCGCGACATCTGGACCGATATGCTGCATAGTATCATACATAGCGAGTCCCGCCGTAACAGAACCACCTGGGCTATTTATATACATATAAACATCTTTACTAGAATCTTCTGAATCCAGTAATAATAACTGTCCAACAAAAATACTTGCGACAATATCATTCACTTCAGAAGTTAAAAATACTATTCTTTCTCTAAGTAATCTAGAAAAAAGGTCGAAGCTTCTTTCTCCTCTTGGTGTATTTTCGATAACACTCGGGACATAATTAGAAATACTGGAATAAGACATTCCTTGAAGATCTAGGGGGTTAATTAGACCATGTGTATTACAGATACTTCTAATATCTGCTTTAGTCTCACGTTTTATACTTTGATAATCCATAATAAAAAATCTACCACGGAATAGATGTTCTCAGATAAAGATTTAATCAAAAATATTTACTTATACTCGAAACTCAATCGAGTACCATTTCATACGCCAATGCATCTCGGTAGAACAGACTACCCTAATGATCTTTCAGAATTATCTGGGCTTGATAACCTTCAGTATCCAACTTCTACTTTAAAGAACGCGGAAGAATATCTCAGTAAAATCTTCTTAACCCAGCAATCTTTTCTGTTAACGAATGGGGCTAGCATTGGCTTGCAAGCTGCTATTTTAGCTTTAAAATTTTATTATTTACAGAGTAATCTAAATTTAAAACCACTTTTAGTAGCACGTAATGTTCATAAGTCTGTGCTAAGTGGAATCATTCTTGCTGGATTTGATGTGGAATGGCTAGAACTTAATTACGATCATAATCTAGACCTTTATACAGGGCTAAAACTCTCTATAGCAGAACTAAAAGAATTTCTAAGCGATCGAGAAGATGATTATGCAGGTCTAGTTTTAACCAACCCTAGCTACGATGGATTCTATAGTGATTTAAGCTTACTGAAATCGCTCACCCTGCCTCTAATTGTCGATGAAGCACATGGTGCACATTATTATTTTAGCGATGATTTACCTAAAGGTGCTTTAAAAACGGCTGGGGATCTCGTTATTCATTCATTACATAAAACTCTTGGAGCTTTAACTCAATCTGCAGTAGCTCATATCAGCCTGCATTCCAAGATCCCAGCATCTTGTTATGAAGCTGCTTTAAGATTATTACAGACTACTAGTCCAAGCTACCTAATCATGAAGAGCATTTTAGAGTCTGTGCAGCATTACGCGCAAGAAGCTAAAGAATTATACTTAAGAGTAAAAGCATTCCAGGAAAAGATTTCAATGAACTATCTTACCGCTAATAATAATGATTACTTTCGCATAGTAATTCAGAATGCTAGGGCTGAAGAGCTAGAAGTCTTTCTTGAAAAGAGAAATATTTTCATCGAAAAAAAATCAAGTAAATCTATAACTGTTTTTCTCAGTCCTTATCACCATGAAAAAGATATAGATCTTCTAAATGCAGCTTTAACCGAATTTCACCTAACTAATCTCAGCATAGCCTCACCGGCACTAGATTTTTTTTCATTTCCAGATCAAGCTTTAAACCCACAACTAGCTTACTCTAGTCCTTTTCAAGAACTGCCTTACCAAGAGTCTTTCGGCAGAATCTGCGCCGAACTCTTCGCCCCCTGTCCACCAGGCTTCCCACTTTTAGTTCCTGGACAAAAGATCAATTCATCAATTATAGAGAAGTTAGGTATATGTGATGATTTCTTAAAATACAAACGTGGAATAATTCGAGTTGTTAAGTAAATTAGGAATGAAAACATAGGTTTATTTTGTATTTAAGGAAAAATAAACTAAAATATCTAAAGTTGAGTGAGACCTAAAATAAAGATATCTGGAATAATGTCTGCTGAAGATGCAAGGACCGCTTTAGATTTAGGTGCTGATTACATTTCATTTGAAAATATAAAAACATCTAAAAGATATCTAGATTTCTCGCAAATCACGGCAATTACTAATGAAATTCCTCAAAATCATAAAAATAAATTAGTCTTAGCCACTGATTCTGGTTCTTACGATACTTTAATGCAAGTTCTGAGAAAGGCTGACATTAGTGCAGCACAGCCAAGATACCCTAATGTCAAAATCACAGATATAATTAAAATGCGTAAATCTGGAATTCGCATATTCCAATACGAGTACCTAAGTAGCTCCGCTGATATATTTAATGTTAATTTGAGCAAAGATGCTTATGATTATGCGGTTTTCGATATTAGACCTACTTTTGTTTCAAAGGTAGATAGGTTTACCCGTAATTATAAAGTCGCAAGAATAGTTAGAGATATATTTAACGAAATTAAATCAAACATACCTTTAGATTTTTATGGTGTGAGTGGTGAACTTAACTTAGAGAGTATTTTTACTTTTATTCAAGTTTGCAAACCTAGTTTAATTGATCTTTCAATACAATTCGAGTCTCAGCATTCAGTCTATAAATCTTATGATAGAATTTCTCATTTTTTTGGTAAATTGAATACAGTATTTCCGAATGTTGCGAATTAAGATATGTGGTTTAACAAATTTAGCAGATGCTTATATGGCATTAAAGCTAGGAGCTGATTTTTTAGGCTTTAATAATATTAGGCGCTCCAAACGTTTTATAGATATCCTAGACATCAAAGATATAGTGCAGCGAATGCCAGAAAGTTTGAGAGATAAATGCGTACTTCTTGCAGAGGATGTTGATTTACAGAGCGTTATAAAAACAGCTAAATCTCTCAGTATTAATTCTATTCAACCTTATATTACTAATCCCACCATCACTGATGCTGATTATATTAAAGCAAGAGAGCGTGGCATAGGGGTCTTTAGAGTTATTCATATTGAAAACAAAAGATCTATTAATGATCTATCCATAAATCATAATTCAGCTGACTATTTTATATTAGATACTAAATCCTCAGATCCCAATCAGCTTGGTGGTACTGGAGCTAGTTTCGACTGGTATCTCTATAACTGTGCAAAAAAAGCTCTCCCCGAAAGAAAAATGGTTTTAGCTGGAGGAATTAGCCTTAAGAATATAGACGAAGCTGTGGAGTATACAGAGGCTCGCATGGTAGATTTATCATCTGGTATAGAAGATGCTCCTGGTATAAAGTCTCACGATAAAATGCAAGCTCTATTTGAACATGTTAAGGGTGTGTCACAAGGAAATTAAAAATCTTTAACTGATAGTATGTAAATGATGCGTCAATCTCTTGCTATATTTTCTGCTCGGCTTTGTATTAATTTATTAAAATTTTTCAAGTTAGGTAATGGCAGTAGTCTTCCCGGCAGAGTTGCCTTGAAAATTTTCCCAAAACTTTTATTAAAAGCTAATACGGATATTTTATCTAATCACAACGCGCTCAAAGTGATGGTTTCCGGCACCAATGGGAAAACCACTAGTATCGGTCTAATAGATTCTATTTATGAAGTAACCCAGAATAAGGAAAATCTTATCAGTAATAGACTAGGAGCGAATCTTTATTATGGAATCGCCACTGCTTTTTGTAATTTTCACGGAAATTTCGCTGAAGCCAATTTTACTTTAGAAGTAGACGAAGCAGCTTTAAAGACAGTAGTTAAGCACATTAAACCTAATTTCCTGGCTTTTACGAATATATTTAGAGATCAGCTAGATCGTTTCGGAGAAATAGACGCGACCAAAAACCTACTCGAAGAAGCTCTCAGAATAGCTGACTTAGAGAATGATTTTAATTTAATTTTAAATTATGACGATATTAAACTAAGATCTATCTCTACTAGAACTAATGAAAATATCTACTTCTTCAGGCTCATTATTGATGAAACCTTGAAACTAGAATCAGAAAAAGTCCTTGACAAGGACAGTTCTTTTTTTGACGAAAATTCCTCAGATAAAGCTTCTTCGAAGATTGAATCGAATCGAATCGATAAGAATAAGTTAATAACAGGGAAACTAAAAATTCTAGAAACAAAATACAGTGTTTTTGATTTAATTTTCAGAGATGAAAGTATCGAAGTTACTTTAAATTTACCTGGTATATATAACGTCTATAATGCTCTGCTTGCCGCATCGGTATTTCTTGCAGCTGGAACTAGTTTAGATAAAGTAGCTCAAGGTCTAACTCTTTACAGAGGTGCCTTTGGGCGTTCACAAACTATAAATATAAAAGGCATAGAGTCGAATATTTATTTAATTAAAAATCCAAAAGGCTGTTCAGAAGTGCTTAATATGGTAAAAAATGATAAAAATTCTTTATACTTAATTATCATCAATGATAATTACGCTGATGGCAGAGACGTGTCTTGGCTATGGGATGCTGATTTTGAAGCTTTAATAAATGAGAATCACAAAGACAGTAAAAGCGCAGAAATTGGAGTTTGCGAGCAACCGCATCAGTCACGAATCAACTATATCTGCTCTGGAAAAAGAGCTTATGATATGGCTTTAAGGCTTAAATATGCTGGAGCTGAAATTACTGAAATTTATGTAGAAGAGAATATTCAGGCGGCGATTGACTTTGCAAGCGAATATATTAATGAAACAAAGCATACTGACACATGTTCAGCAGCAGGAAAAATTCAGATCAAAAATTCTTTAAATATACTGCCGACTTATACTGCACTTCTAGAGTTAGAAAAAAGATTAAGTCTAACTACATCTCCTCTGGAGATATCTCCTCACCTTCATCATTAATTCCAGGCATAACCTTAGAAAAGACCGTGAGAAACATAACAAGAACGAAAGCTAGCATCGTAAAACCTAGTACTACACCTTTCCACATCCCTGCAAAAATCATATTTTCATGTTAGCATGGCACTGCTCGCGAACTCCATTTTCTACGTCAGTTATTTACCAATACAAAACTGACTAAACATAGTATCTAAAATCTCTTCATTCAGATCATCCCCAGTAATCTCACCAAGCCTCGCTATAGCTGCTTTTAAATCTATAGTCCAGAAATCATGAGCCAGATTATCCTCTGCTGCATTAATAGCTTTCTTTAATTCATTAATGCACTGCCTTAAAAGATCTGCCTGCCTAGTATTAATACTCACTGCATTAGTATCATGAATTTTTTTTAGCTCAGGATTGGCCTTACTAAATATTAGCTCCTTAAGTTTTTCAATATTCATATTTTTACTAGTCGAAATAAGAATATCGTATCTTCCCATAAGATGATCTACCTTAGAAAATGAAGTACTGTAAGCTTCATCGCGAACTAAATCTAATTTAGTGCCAACTCTAAGAAGTTTCTCGGATTCTAACTTTAATAAAATCTCGTCATAGGACTGCTCATAATCTCCATTTTTTGCATTTTCTGCAAAATACTGATCAGGAGCCATCTCTGAACTTAAATCCTCTAGCCAAAGCACTAGATCTGCTTCCTGAATTACTTTTTTACTAAGTCCGATACCTATCTGCTCAACTTTATCTTCACTCTCACGAATACCAGCAGTATCAAGGAATACCACTGTTAATCCATTTAAGTTTATAGACTCTTCAATGACATCCCTTGTCGTTCCAGCCATATCAGTAACTATCGCCCTATCGCTTTCTAGTACTGCATTTAATAAACTAGATTTCCCAGCGTTCGGAGCTCCAGCTAAAGCTACCTTAAAACCCTCTCTGAGAATCAGCCCAGACTTTTCACTCTTCAGTATCTCCTGAACTTCATTAATAATTTCATATAATCCCTGCCTAAAAACTTCTCTTGGATATTCTATAACCTCATCAGGGAAATCTATACAAGCGATCAACTCCGCTAAAATCCCTAATAACTCCATTCTTAACTCTTGTATTCGCTTTCCTAAATTTCCAGAATAAAGCTTCAGTGCATTAATACTAGAAAGCTCACCCCGAGAATGAATTAAGTCAAGTATGCCTTCTGCTTGACTAAGATCCATCTTTTTATTTAAAATCGCTCGTTCAGTAAATTCCCCAGCTTGAGCGAGTCTTGCACCATTTTCAAGCACTAAATTTAAAATTTTTTTACTAAGCCAAGTTCCACCATGGCATTGTATTTCTATTACATCTTCGCCAGTAAAGCTTTTTGGGGCTTTGAAGCATAGCACCAAAGCTTGATCCACCTTCTTGCACTGCTCGCGAACTCCATTTTCTGCGTTTTCGCCCGCCTTATAATCAATTATCCAAGCTAATT
>CANHDW010000020.1 GCA_947459525.1 Candidatus Caenarcanales bacterium | reverse complement strand
TAAAACAAAGAACAGCAGCTTCTGTTTTGACACAAGCAAATTCCCAAGCTGGTTTTATTCTTAATCTTTTGCCATAGCTATTTGTTAAAATTATGACTAGATGCAGACTATAAAAATAAAGCAAGTAGACGCTTTTACCAGTAAGCCTTTCACTGGTAATCCTGCTGGAGTGCTTACTGAAGCTGCTTCTTTAAGTGATGATCAGATGCTAGCTATCGCAAATGAAATGAACCTTTCTGAGACTGCTTTTGTCTTGCCTAGTGATAAGGCTGATTTCAGGATTCGCTGGTTTACTACTGAAAGAGAGGTCTTATTTTGTGGTCATGCAACGGTGGCAGCTGTGCATGCTTTAGCTGAGGAAGCTAAATTTGGTATGGATAAAGATGGTGAATATAGTTTTACCATAGAAGCTTTGGTTGGTCTTTTACCTGTTAAAAATTTAAAGGCTTTAAATAAGGTTCATTATAATTACAGCCGTTTACAGGCTTTTGGTGAAAAGCTATCGGTGAAAGGTTTTTCAGCTTTTACTACTGATACTTATGATGATGGCTCTCACGTTCACTCCAGGTTTTTCACTCCTTATTATGATGTAATAGAAGATCCGGTCGCTGGCTCTGCTAATGCGCCTCTTGCGGTGTATTTAGTGAAAAATAATTTAGTAAAGGGTAGCTTACCACTGTTTATTAAAGCAGAACAGGGTGATATTCTTCGCAGAAGAGGACGATTAGAAGTAAAGGTTTTTACGGATAAGGACGACGAAAACGCAGAAAATGAAGATGGCGAGCAGTCTCATGAATTAAGGGAACTGAAAGCTGAATTAATAGGTGAGGCTGTTACTGTACTAGTTGGAGAGATGTTTTTAGCTTAATTTATGAGTGAACTCGTGATAGTTAACTTGCATCTTGAAAAGTTCTGCATTAGTCTCTAGTATAATTAAATCTAAATGTGCGGTATCGTTTCCTATGTCGGTGAAGAGCCTAAGGCTACTCGTTTATTATTACAGGGTTTAAAGAGCCTAGAATATAGGGGCTATGATTCCTCTGGAATTGCACTGCTAAACGATACTCTTTCGGTGTATAAAAATAAGGGTAAAATTTTAGACCTTGAAAAATCTCTGAGCACGCTGTCTGATGAGGAAAGAGAGAAATTAGATCAAAGTATTTGTGGTATAGGACACACTCGCTGGGCGACTCATGGTGAGCCTAGTGATATAAATGCTCACCCTCATATGGATAGTGATGGGACTATCGCGGTCGTGCATAACGGCATCATTCGTAACTATATTAAATTAAAAAAAGAGCTTATCTATAAAGGTTACACTTTTAAAAGTGACACTGACACTGAGGTTATAGCGAATTTATTTTCATATATTCGTAAAGATTTAATTGCGAAGGGTGAGTACGAAGATTTTTTAGCTATGCGCTTGCTTTCTTCTAGACTAGAGGGTAGTTATGCCTTAGCTATTTTATTAAATGAATCTGTGAATCCCAATAGTACTCAGCCTGCTAAAAGAATTCTTTTAGCTAAACATGAGTCCCCTTTAGTAATAGGGGTTGGGCAGTTAGAGAACTTTGCTGCGAGTGACAGTGACACGGTTTTGCAGTTTACAGATGGTATTATTCGTCTTGCTGATTGTGAATTTGCGGTGATTAGTAAAAATACTATTGATATTCAGGACTTCGAAGGAAATGTGATTAAGCCAGTAATAGAAGTTTTAAAGAAAAATGATTCTTTAATGGATAAAAAAGGCTACAAGCATTTTTTACTAAAAGAGATTAATGAACAGCCGACGGTTTTGTCTAAGATGCTCAGTCTTATAGAAGACAGCACCTATGAGAATTTTAAGTTGATTAATTTTAATATTAATTTTGCTGAGATCGAAAAGATTTACTGTATAGCCTGTGGCTCAGCTTATCATTCAGCTCAAGCACTTAAATATATATTAGGCTCATGGTGCAGCTTACCAGTAGATGTTATAGTAGCTAGCGAATTTAATTTTCAGCATAAGCTAATCGGTGAAAGGGATTTAGTGATAGGCGTAAGCCAGTCTGGTGAAACAGCGGATACTATACTTGCTTTACAGAAGGCGAAATCAGCTGGAGCCAGACTCCTTGCTATAACTAATAGACCAGCTTCTGCGATAAATAATCTCTGTGGTGCTAATACTTACATCACCCCAGCGGATTTAGAGATATCAGTAGCTTCGACTAAGGCTTATACTTCTCAGTTAATGGCTCATTATTTATTAGCTTTACAGATAGCGACTGCAAGAAAGGCTATTAGCAGGGAGTTTTTCACTGATATTTTACATAATCTCAAGACTTTACCAGTACTTTTAGATCAGATGTTAAACCGTGCGAATCACTATAAGGCAGCAGCGGTGAACTTTGCTGGTTACAGGGATTTTATCTTTTTAAGTCGTGGCATTAATCATACTACTGCGATGGAAGGGGCTTTAAAACTAAAAGAGCTTAGCTACGCTCATGCGAGTGCCTATCCTAGTGGTGAACTGAAACATGGTCCTATTGCTATTCTTGATGAAAACGTGCCAGTGATTAGCATTGCGATACCGAGTATTTACCCCGATGAGCAGATAATTTATGAAAAGATTATCCATAACGCACTTGAAGCCAAGACGAGAAAATCGCCGAGCATTCTTTTAACGACTGATTCGAACCAAGACCATGTCGAAGAATTTGACCTAGTTATGCGTATCCCAGATATAGATCAGCTCTTCAGCCCAATCCTAGCGACTATTCCATTACAGTTCCTAGCGTACTTTATCGCTGAAAATTTAGGTAAAGATGTAGATCAGCCGAGAAATTTAGCTAAATCTGTGACTGTGGAGTAGAGGGCTTTCTGTGATTGAATAATAGTGAATATATTTTTGTTAATACTATAAGACAAGTATGTTAAGGTAAAATTATATTAATGACTGATTTTTATTACGAAAAAAATCCCCTGATACAAGTTACTTTCCAAGTACGCTTTACTAAAATTTTAAGTTTAGTTACAGGAGTACCTTCTGACTTTCAAATCAACTTGAAGAAATTGTTAGATGTTAAAAATTTAGATTACTCTGAAGAAAGAGATATTCTCTTAAATTCTTCTTCGATCTTTCCTACTCCTGCTCCAAATTTTATTTTTATTGATAAACAGAATAGTGTATCAATAAAAATATGTTCAGATTATTTACAGATTTATAGTTCAAAATATAAGCATTTTAATGATTTTAAGCACTATATAGAAGCTTCTTTAGAAGCTTTTAAGCTTAGTTATCACAACCAAATATATACTCGTATCGGTTTTATGTATCAAAATTTAATAATTAAAGAAGATCTTGAATTAGACAATTGGGAAGATATCCTCTCTAGAGAATTAACACCCATGTTCACAAAGTTGCCTATTGGCAATTTAGATAATTTCACAAATATATTGAACATCAAATCGGAGAATTATCAGTTCACTTGCAGGACTGGACTTGCAGATACTACTAATTCACAGGACAATAAGACAACAAAAGGGTATATTATTGATATAGATGGATTTACCACTGGAGAATATGATCATGAATCAATATTGCAGCACACTAAGCACATCAGGGAGTGTAATAAAAAACTTTTCAGAGGATTCATCACAGATGAATTACATACAAAACTCATTCCGAGAGAATACCGCTAAAGAGTCATTGTTAACTAATTCGGAGTCTGCAAATTCTGAACTAAGCCCCAGAAAAAAGTCTTGGGGGCTAAACTCTGGTTACAAAAAAGTAGAGGTTTTTTTAAGAACTTTTGTTTTGTTTATGGTTGTCCTAATTCTTTTTAATAATCTCATGTATGCTTTTATAGCATCTACGCTATCCTTGTCAGCTTTTTTTGTGCTAAGAGATTGATCAATGAAGGAAAACCAATCTCTTGCTTTAATAGCAATAATAACTTGTGTCCTTTGGATAATTTGTTATTTTTTCAAGCTAGATATGCATATAATAACCGTATGGGCAATAATGATACCTGTATATGAGATTACAGTTTTCTTTAAAAATACCTTAAGCGGTAAAAAATCTAATTACGGAGTAGAGCTTGCATGTTTGGGAGCTTTAGTGACTATTCAATATGTCATCATCCCTTTTGTAGAAAAAGTCTTAAGTGTGGTGCATGTCAAGGGATGATCTGATTACCTAGCAAGCCGCCATAAAAAGACTTAAACCCTTATTCTGCCTGATTATAAAATGCATAAACAAAATGTAAACAAAGAATTCAATTCTAGAATGGTTTAAACACGAAATCTTGGGCGGCTTGCTCGGTAATCAGAAGGGATGATGACATTTAAAAAATAACCTGATCCTCCCCATCTCGCGGAGTGGCTTTGGTGTTGTGGAGAGCGAAACTTGGGGACCCACACTTCGTGTGGGGTGTAGCGAAACACAATACCAAAGCCACAACTTCTACTTTTTATAGACATCAGAAACAGTCTTCAAACTAGACAAAGTATTATTCAAAGCCTTCACTTGGTCAGCCATTTCAGCTTTAGCACTTTCAGGATCTTCTTCTTTACTGATTTCTAGATTTTTAATATCTTTATTTATTTTTTTAATACCAGTTTTAAGATCGTCTTTAACGAAACCATATTCCACGCTACGAACCGCTCCTTGGGCAGATTCTATTATATTTTCTTTGGTTTGAACTGCTTCGCTGCGACTGAGGTAGTTTACCGTTTGATTCGCAAAGTCTTTGGTCATCTGTAAAGAGTCTAGTAAGAGGCGAGTAGCATATTTAGTCATATAGGCTGCTGAATCTGGAGATGAGCCACTGTTAATCATTCCGCAGCTAGTTATCTCTAATACTTGTCCGCCACCGCGCTCTACATCATTAATGATTCTTGCATTTACATTCTTGTTATCTATAGATAAGCCTTTTTTAGTTACTAAGCCTTCAACTGCGACACCGTTTGCATTTGCAAGTGGAAATACTTTTATAACTTTACCTACTTCTACACCTCTCATGTAGATAGGTGCACCGCGTGAAAGCCCAGCTACATTAGGGAAGCTAACGATAAACTTTTGCTTATCCTCGCGATGACTGAACACATTCCAAGCGAACCAAGCTAAGCCTATAACGACCGCAAAAGATAAGGTTTTTTGTAGAAAGAATTTTACTATTCCTAAGACAAGCTGCATAAATATTAGTCTACTTGGCTAGCTTTAAATTCAGCATCAATAACATCATCACCAGCAGAAGAATTACTATGATCAGATGGGGAATCAGAAGCAGTTGAACTTGCATCACCTTGAGCGAAAGGTGCTATCGCTTTATTAAATTCCATCATCGCATTTTGTAAATCTACTGATTTTTGGGTGATAGTTTCTAAAGCTACTTTATTTTTAATCGCCTCACGAGTTTCACTTGCAACGGCTTCTAATTTAGCTTTTTCCGATTTAATCTGCTCAGCATAGGGTTTATCTTGGTGGTCTGCTAAAAGCTTTTCAGCACCATAAAGAATGCTATCAGCCTTATTAATTTCTTCGGAATACTGCTTGAACTCCTCATCTTCTTTCTTTCTCTCTTCAGCTTCTCTAACCATTCTTTCGATATCTTTTTCAGATAGATTAGTAGTCGCTGTGATAGAGATTTTCTGCTCCTTGCCAGAGTTCTGATCTTTAGCAGACACATTCAGGATACCGTTTGCATCGATATCAAAAGTAACTTCTATTTTCGGAACACCTCTTGGTGAACCAGGGATATCGCTTAATCTAAAATCACCTAGAAGTTTATTTTCACTAGCTCTAGTTCTTTCACCCTGATAGATTTTAATATCTACGCTAGTTTGGTTGTCTTCTGCGGTACTAAAGGTTTCAGATTTTTTCGTAGGGATAGTCGTGTTTCTTTCGATTAACTTAGTCATAACGCCACCAAGGGTTTCTATACCTAAGCTTAGTGGGGTAACGTCTAGTAAAACGATGTCTTTAACGTCACCAGCTAAAACACCACCTTGTATCGCAGCACCTACTGCGACTACTTCGTCTGGATTCACTCCCTGATTAGGTTCTTTACTAGTAATATCTTTAACTATAGTTTTAACTGCTGGAATTCTTGTGGAACCACCGACTAGAACTACTTCATCTAAATCAGATAATTTAATGCCAGCATCGCTAATAGCTTGATTTAAAGGTCCTTTTAATTTATCAAACAGTGCTGTAGAGAGTGCTTCAAACTTAGCTCTAGAAACTTTCATCTCTAAGTGTTTAGGTCCGCTTGCATCAGCTGTAATAAAAGGAAGGTTTATAGAGCTTTCTGTAAGAGTAGAGAGTTCTATCTTAACTTTTTCAGCTGCCTCCATTAGTCTCTGTAAAGCTTGTGGGTCATTACGTAGATCTATACCATTTTCTTTTTTAAACTCAGCTGCAATATAATCTACTAGAATTAAGTCGAAATCATCTCCACCTAGCCTAGAATCACCAGCAGTAGCTTTAACTTCAAAGACTCCATCACCTAACTCGAGTACGCTAACATCAAAAGTACCACCACCTAAGTCAAATACCAAGATAGTAGAATCAGATTTTTTATCCAAACCATAAGCCAAAGCTGCTGCTGTAGGTTCATTAATAATCCTTAAAACTTCAAGTCCAGCTATTTTACCAGCATCCTTAGTAGCTTGTCTTTGAGAGTCGTTAAAGTAAGCAGGTACTGTGATAACTGCATATTTTACGGGCTGTCCTAAATAAGCTTCAGCATCTTCTTTTAATTTTCTTAGAATTTCAGCAGCTACTTCTTGAGGAGCATACTCTTTACCGTTAGTCTTTATATTGACTGAATTATTATTACCTTTGACCGTTTCATAAGGAAGTTGGTTTACTACATCCTCTACTTCAGCCCAGCTATGCCCGATAAGTCTCTTAGAACTATATATAGTTTGTTTGGGTTTCATTACACGACCGCGTTTTGCGATCTGTCCTACTGTAATTGCTTCAGCGAAAGTAACTACGGATGGCGTAGTTCTTGCACCTTCTGAGTTAGGGATTACTGTTGCCTGACCACCTTCCATAACCGCCACGCAAGAGTTAGTAGTACCTAAATCTATTCCTAATACTTTTCCATCGATTTTGTTAGCCATAGTAAATTATGATTATAGCAAAAAAAAATCTATAATTTGTTAGGATTAAGCAGCATGCAGAAAGAAAAGATAGTTAATAATATTATTCTTGTAGGAAGAGCAGGGCGTGATCCAGAGTTAAGATATTTTGAGTCTGGTTCTTGTGTGGCAGATTTTTCACTTGCGGTAAATAGACCGACTAAAAACAAAGAGACAGATTGGTTTAACATAAAAGTATGGGGCAGGCAGGCAGAGATAGCAGGTGAATTTGTTAAGAAAGGTTCTCTGATTGCGATTGAAGGTGAAATAGATTTTGAGTCTTGGATAGATAAGACTTCTGGGCAAGAGCAGAATAAATCAGTCGTAGTGGCTAGTAATTTACGCTTACTTGGTGGTCGTTCTGATAATCAGCAGTCATAAGATATAATCTTTAGTTTTTTCTAAAAATTCAATCATTGTTAAGAAAGTTAAGAAAACTCTTTTTTTTAACTAGATACTATTTGCGAGGCTGTTAGAATTGATCTGTAAAGGTTTATGATCCGAAGAATTTTTAGTAGTGAAGAAGGAAGTGCATCAAAGTTTTTTATGCTTTCCGCCATTGTTTGGCTCGTTATCGGTATGGGAGCTGGTTTGCTTGGTGCTTTAGAGTTTTCTTTTCCAGACTTAACTAAAGGTGTAGCTCAGTTATCTTTTACTAGACTAAGACCAGCCCATGTTAATACTGTAGCTTTTGGATGGCTGTCTATGGCTAATGTTGGGGCGTGTTTATACATAATTCCAGCTCTTTGTAAGACTAAACTTTTCTCAGAGAAGCTGGCCAATTTTTCTTGCTATCTGTGGAATATCGCTATTGGTGTAGGTTTTATAACATTAGCTAATGGTTATACAGAAGGCAGGGAGTATGCTGAATATAGAGAACCTATAGATATTCTTATCGTTATAGCTTTAGGATCTGTTTCCTATAATCTTTTTAGAACCCTTTTAACTAGAAAGGTTAAGAAGCTTTATGTATCAGTTTGGTACATAATGGGTGCTTTCTTTTGGATGCCTATAATTTATATAGTAGGTAATAGAACTTTCGTCGCCATGGATGGTCTTAATGACGGTATTCTGAACTGGTTCTATGGTCATAATATCCTTGGTATGTGGTTTACAGTACTTGGTGTTGGTATCGCTTACTATATGCTTCCTAAAATGAGTGGTAAGCCAATATGGAGCCACAGCCTGTCTATGTTTGGTTTTTGGACTATCGCATTTTTCTATGCTCCTACTGGTACTCACCATTTACTTCAATCGCCAGTACCAGAGTGGTTAAAGGCTTTAGCTGTAATATTTTCAGCAGCATTAGTAATTCCAGTTATATCTGTATTAGTTAATTTTTATATGACGATGAAAGGCAGTTGGTGGATGCTTACTACTAATATGCCGATTAGGTTTGTTTTGACAGGTGCTTTTTGGTATTTGATTACTTGTATACAAGGTCCTTTCCAGGCGACAAGAGGTATTAATTGGTATATCCACTTTACTCAGTGGGTTGTGGGTCACGCTCATGCTGCCCTCTTGGGTACTTTTACTTTCTTTGTAATTGGGGCACTCTATTATGGAATTCAAAGAATCACTGGTAAAAGAATCTACAGCGTTAGATTGGTGAAATGGCATTACTGGCTGCTTTTGATAGGTTTCACATTATTCTTCTTGGCTTTGACTATAGCTGGTCTTCAGCAGTCAGTTGGTTGGGCGCTTGGTTATCCTGTCGCACAGTGGTCTTTAACTTTAATGCCTATGTGGCTTGTGAGAAGCATTGGTGGTACTTTGATGTTCTTTAGTAGCTGTCTATTTGCTTATAATATTTATATGACTTTACGTGAGCAGCCTATTTCTTCAGCTTTGGAGATTAAGGTCGCCGTTCCAATTGAAGGAGATTCTAACTAAAATGTCTGATGATAATAATAAACAGGATTTAAAGCCACAGGGAATTAAAGGATATCTGCTACCAGCAGTAGTCGTGGCTTTTTCATTTGCCGTGATTTATACGGTCGTAGTCGCTATCCCGAATTTACCATCCCTTAAGTCTAAGCCAAGTGAATACGCGATTGAGTATATTGAAAAAGATAAAGATGGTTCGATTAAAAGAGACTCTAAAACTGGTAAACCAGTTCCTAATCAAGCAGGTAGAGGAAGAGCTATTTATGCGAGAGAAGGTTGTTTTTACTGCCATTCACAGTTCGTAAGACCACAAGATAGAGATTTCGGTAGTAGAGTACGTGCTGGTGATTACGCTAATGAAACTCCTAATGTATTAGGAACTTCTAGAACTGGCCCAGATTTAAGTAATGAGGGTGGGAAGCTGCCGGACGAGTGGCATATAGCCCACCTTAAAGATCCTAGATTCTATACACCTGGTTCTATAATGCCTTCATTCAGTTTTTTGAGTGATGAGGAGCTTAAAGATTTAGTTGCTTATTTACAGACTTTAGGAAGAAAGAGGTTTGATGATCCAGCTAATCGTCATATCTATGAAGCTTATTTCCCTGAGGCTGATGAAGCTTTTTGGAAGGCTTCTGAGCATCATAAGCCTAATGTAGACAGTGCTGCTGCGGCTAATGCTGGAGCAGGTATCTATAGGCAGAATTGTGCAGTATGCCATGGTTTAAATGGTCTAGGTAATGGGCCTAATGCTCTAGCTATGGCTAAAAAGCCTGCTAATTTCTCAGATCCGAAATATAAGAAATACTCGAATGAGACTTGGTATTGGAGAGTAGCTGAGGGTGTACCTGGTACAAGAATGCCGAGATGGAAACTAAAATTAGAGCCTCAGCAGATGTGGTATTTGGTTGCTTTCTTGAAGACACTACCTCAAGACGAAAAGCCTATCATTGAGCCTTATCAAAGCATTGACAGTGCAGCTTGGCAGTCTCAGTCAGCACTTCCAGCCGGAATTGTAAGTAATTATGAGAAGTTAAGTGCAGGTGCTGCTAAGTCAGGTACGGGAGGTTCGACTAATGCTCACTAATTTATTGATTCAATTTAATGATTGGATATTGCTTACTTTTAATAAGGAAGCTTTAGCGATATTTGCTGTACTTTGCATAGCTTTTTTTGCTGTTGCTGCAATGTTTGTCTACTTTGGGTTCAAGAGTGGGGAATTTACTAATCAAGAGGATGCTAAGCTCGAAATGCTAGATTGCTAGGAGAAAGATAATGACAGAAAAAAACCCTAATGACGAAATGTCACCTATAGCTTATGGATTACCTACTGGTCTATCTGTTCAAGGAGCTCAGCCTACTCAGGAATATAAAGTTGGTCATAATAAGCCACCTCTATTTTTGATAGTACTCTATGTGGTGGTTATTATATGGTGTGCGATTAGTTGGATTCCTTTTTACGGGTATTAATTCTAAGGAACTTTTATATGTTAAGTAAAAATTTAGCTCTCTGTTTCATAATCACTCTTCTGTTTGGCTCCGCTTTATCTTCTTCTGCTTTTGCAGCGGTATCCTACGAGAAAGAAGAATTAGTGAGTAGCACTATTAAAAAATGGCAGCCTAAAATTCCAGAAAATGAATTCCCTTCGCATCAGCCTTCTATAGTCTCTGGTAAAGAAGTTTATAAAATGCACTGTGCGATGTGCCATGGTGATGAGCCAAATGAGGTTTTAACTAAGGATCAGTTAAGATCAAAGTCTCCAGAAGAACAATACATCATAATTAAAAATGGTAATGCTAAAGGTATGCCAGCTTTTAAAAATAAATTATCACGTGATGAAATTTGGGATGCTTTAATGTATGTCAGAGCGGGAGTTCTAGGTTATTATCCTTTAAACTCAGATGAGCTTGCTAAGATGAATGCTATTTTTGGTGGAAACTGTGCGGTTTGTCACGGTACTAGAGGTCATGGAGATGGTCCTTTGCATAAATCTTTAAATCCAGTACCTGCGAATTTTAATATGTTTCAGCGTTTATATACGAGGTCTGACAATAGATTACACAAAGAACTTACCCACGGTATTCCATGGACAGCTATGCCTGCTTGGAAAAATAGAGTGGATTTTAATCAGAATTATAAATTTGATGATGAGATGATTTGGAAATTAGTTACTTATGTAAGACAGTTTGGTTTCTCTCAAGAAATTGATAGACTTGATATAGGTAGACAGAAACTAAAAGATTATGAGAAATCAATTGGGAAGGTCAAATAAGGAATTTTAATATGGACATGAAATTTGAGAAACGTGATCTGATAAAAATCTTACTTTCTATTCCGGTGGTTGGTACAGTTGCTTCTGTATTGCTTTCACCTTTTGTAAGATACTTAAAACCAAGTTCTGGTCCTATTGCGACTTTAGAAGTTTTTAAAACACCAGATAAACCCCAAGCTATTTCGATAGTGAGCTTTCCTGTAACTGATTTCCCTACTCCTTGGTCATTTAAGTACTTTATGTTTCAGGAAGCTAATAGAGAATATACTTCTGTCGGTAATCAGATTAAAACTATTCCAGGAGCAGCTGTTAGATTACCTGTTAATGAAGCTGATGGGAAACCTAAGTTCGTAGTTTTTTCAAGAGTATGTCCTCATTTAGGTTGTGTTTTTAATTTCGTCCCAGAGGAATCAGAGGTGGCTAAGGGTTATAACTATACACCTACTTCCGGACAGAAAGTATTTGCTTGTCCTTGTCATCTTTCAGTTTATGATCCGATGCAGGAAGATACTAAAGGTCGCGGGAAGGTGGTTTCAGGACCAGCTCCTAGATCACCATTCAAGTTTAACTTCAGTGTGGAGAATGGTGTTTTAGCGATACAGAGCCTTGAATCTGGAGGTATTTCTTAATATGACACTTACTGATATATTGTCTAAGCTTCCTTCCATTGAGCAGATTAAAAAATTTGCTCAGGATAAATTAAAGAATATCGATTTTTTTGATGAAACTTATAAAGATAAGTATGTAGAGAACGTTTGGTATAAATTAGGACCAGTACAGTGGCTTACTTGGATGTTAACTATACTTACAGGTGTTCTACTGATAGGTTTTTATATTCCTACTACTGAGCAGGCTTACGATAGTATTATTAGAATCCAAGCAGAAGTTCCTTTTGGTTGGTTGATTAGAGGGATGCATAAATATGCAGCAGACGCTTTTATTATTATCTGCACTATGAAGCTTTATAGAATGTTTATCTGTGCTGATTATAAAGGTAATCGTGAACTTAATCTCTGGATCTGTTTCTTTTTATTACTCTTGGGCTTTTACTCAGGTCTTTCTGGTTATCTTTTAATCTGGAACCAGAGAGCTTTTTGGGCTACTAAGGTATTTGCGACTTTCCCTGGTTATATGGATCAGTTTGGTCTTAATTTAGCTTTTCTGGGTGCTACTGTGGTTAATAAGCTTATAGAATGGGGTGTTCCGTCTAGCTTGCCAAGATTACCTGTTGAGCAAGGTGGTGGAATCTTGCTTGATATGAAGCTTTTGAACCAGTATATTAATTTTAATGTTGGGATGACTACTCAGCAGATACTTCTTGGTGGTAGTGCGATTGGGCAGGCTACTATTACTAGGTTTTATTCTATGCATATGGCATTGTCAACACTGGGACTTATAGTAGTTGAGCTTTATTTTTATAGTAATAAGAAAAAGAGATTTAATATACCTTGGACAGAAGGTTTTATGGTTATTGCGATGGTAGCTATCGCGGCGACTGTGTTCCCTGCGGAAATGGGTTCTAGAGCTGATGCTGCTGTTACTCCTTTACCGATACTTTCTGACTGGTATTTTCTTGCTCTTTATCAGATGTACAAGTATATAGAGCCAGTTTTGGCTACATTCGTTACGATGCTAATTCCAGCAACAGTTCTTTTCTTGCCTTTCTTTGATACTAGTAAGGAAATCCATATTACGAAAAGACCAATCATCATGTCTGTTACTATAATGGGCTTTATTAACTTTATTGTTTTTTCAGTGTTGATTATTTTAAATATTGCGAATATCAATAATGATCCACCTTTCTGGGTGGCAGGTAGTGTTATCATCGTGGCTTTTGGTGTTTATTTTTCTTGCTTGCAGCGTGGAAATAATTATTGGAAACTATTGTTGACTTTCTGTATTTTCCTTGGTCTTTATTTATCAAGAATTCATACTCAGCCTTACTTTGGTTTACCTCTAGGTGGGCTTCTGGATACTACATTCTTGAAAGATGGAGCTTGGGGGCGTATGTGGATATTCTACGGTGGTTTTGCTACTCTACTTATCGCAGTTCTTTATATAGAGAAATTCTTACCGAAAAAACAAGAATCTCTAGAATCCTCAGCAGTGGAGGCTTCTAATGCCTGAGATTCTGGAGAAGAAAAATTCTAAGCAGAAGTTTTCCCTACTTTATTGGTTAGTTTTCGTGACAGGGATTATCGCTCTTTCTCAATTTTTTGGAGCCCATAATTACTTTCTTGCGAAGCAGGATTCCCAAGGTATTTTAGTGATTATTCTGAGTGTGATTACTTTTCTTGCATCTATGATATTTATGACTTATAAAATCTATTCAGAAGAAAAAGATAAGAATAATCTGCGTGTGAGCTTTACACCTTATGAAAAGCTTTATATGTTCTTGAATAAAGGAGCTAAAAACTAGCATGACTAAAAATTCGATTAATAAAAATGACCTTGGGTTTCCGATAGCACTTGCTGTTGCAGTTTTAAATTTAGGTCTTTTTGGTATCATGTTTGGGTTGATGGGTTACTTTGAACTTATTGGTGCTGATCAGAGTTTCTTTGATGAGGGTACTAGAAATAATCTAAAGATTATAAATGCAGTTTTACAATTTATTGGAATTACTATAGATGCTGATACACCAAGAAAGGTTTCTACTTTGGGTTATTCGATTTGTTTAGGAGTTGCTTTGACTAGCACCTTCTTTGCTATCGTTATTGGTAATAGAAGACCAGTAGAAGAATACGAGGTTACGGTTGCTAAACCATAAGGAATTTTATTATGCTAACTAGTTTTGTCAGAAGCGGTCAGAAAGTAATACTAAGAATAGAAGATATTTTAAATAAAGTCTTCAGTTCCGAGCAGAACTTACTTTATTATCACGGTGCTATGCCGAATTTCTGCATGTGGATGCTCTTTTTATCAGGGCTTTTACTGTTTGCATACTACACACCAACTCTAGAAGCAGCTTATCAGTCTGTCGAGTATATTACTAATAAATTACCGTATGGAGACGTAATTAGAGGAATACATAGATATGCGGCTGATGCAATGTTGCTTACTGTGATACTGCATGCACTGAGAGTTTATTTTACTGATAGATATAGAGAATATAGACTCATAGCTTGGTATTCAGGTGTGGCACTTTCTGTGTTTATGCTTATCATCGGTGTCTCTGGCTATATTTTAGTTTGGGATGAAAGATCTTTTATTATAGTAACTAAAATTACTGATTTCTTAGGATCATTACCTTTTATTGGAAGCTCTTTAGCGAGTGCCTTTCTGAATGGTGAGGTGATTTCTAACTACACGATGAGCATGTCGTTCTTTTTGCATACTGGTACTTCATTTGCCTTGTTGGTTTTATTATGGGTGCATTATATGAGAATTTCTCGACCTGTAGTAAATGTCACTTGGGCTATAGGTTCATTAATTTCTGGTATCATACTACTCTTTGCTGGTTTATTCCCTGCGATTTCTGGTCCTGAAGCGAAGTTTACCGTCGAGCCATCATATTTTGATATTGACTGGTTCTATTTATGGTTATTTCCATTAATTGATGCTGTTGGAAATATTGGTGCATGGCTAGTTTTAATAGCAGGTATCACTCTAGTTACTCTATTGCCTAATTTCGTTAGAAACCATGATAAGGAGCCAGCTTCAGTGTCTAAGGATCATTGTGTTGGCTGTAGACTCTGTTCTATAGACTGCCCTTATGAGGCTATTTACATGGCTCCTAGAAATGATGGCAGTAAGTACAAGGAAATTGCTGTAGTTATAGATGATAGATGTGCGGAATGTGGTCTCTGTGTGGGTGCCTGTAATTTTGATGCTATAGAGTTACCTAACTATAAGTCACCACAGGTCATGGATGATATTAGAATAGCTCTCCAGTCTTAGTTAATAAACTAAATTCACTATCTCATGCATAATTAAGGATATAAAAATGACTCAAACAGAAACTCAATCAGAAAATAAACTTAAAACCAAAGACGAAGTTAAAGTAGCTGTTATAGCCTGTGCTCGCAGCGTTAATCTTGAAGGAGAACTTAGTGCTACTAAGCTTAACGGCGTGAGTAATTGTGATGTGATCCAAGTCCCGTGTAGTGGTATGATTCAGCCACGCATGATAGAAGCTGCCTTTAATGCTGGTGCGGATGGTGTTATTGCGATGGGCTGTCAGATTGGTGACTGTCATTTTAGAGAAGGTAATAAATTCTGTAGAGAAAGATTACTAGGGCAGAGACCACCGATGATTAAAAAGACTGTGCCGAAAAGAAGACTCAAAGGACTCTGGATGTCTGAAGTTCAAGTAGAGGATTTTAAAGCGAGGGTAGAGGATTTTAAAGGCTATGTCGCTGAACAGTTAGTCGAGGAGCAGAAGGGTAACTAAAAATGGCTAAAATTAAAGATAACGTAAATATCCTAATGGAAAATTTTATTTTCTATGCGATATTTTTTATTACTTTGCTTTTAATTGCTAGCTTTGGGCTTATAGCTGAGGCTTAATTGCTAGAATCATTAAATGT
Organism: Candidatus Caenarcanales bacterium; assembly: GCA_947459525.1. Lineage (GTDB taxonomy): Bacteria > Cyanobacteriota > Vampirovibrionia > LMEP-6097 > LMEP-6097 > LMEP-6097. The sequence continues at coordinate 8,756 of CANHDW010000020.1, read as the reverse complement.
CTGATAATCCCGTTCTTGCTGAAAAAAAATCCATAGATTCGGAGAATATAATTGCGGCTATAAAAAATGCTAAGACAGCAGTAGTAACAGCTCATGTAAATCCAGATGGTGACACACTTGCTTCTATGCTTGCCTTAGCGAGGATTTTAGAGAGCTTTGGTTTAGAAACTGTTCATAGAGTAATGCACGATGAAGTGCCGTCTTTTTATAAATTTTTCCCAGATCAAGAAAAAGTTTTATGTTCGATGAAGGATGTCGACAGGGAGAAGCTTTTAGAGGAGTATGATATTAGTTTTAGTTGTGACTGTGGTTCAGTGCAGAGGCTTGGCTCCGCTGGGCTAATCTGGCAGAAGGCTAAGTTAACCTGTAATGTTGATCATCATCTCTCTAATCCACTCTATGCTGATTTGAATTGGGTTGATGTTAATGCTACTTGTACTGGGCAAGTGGTTAAAGATATTATGCTTCATTTAAATAAGCTTATTGAGGAAGAACCTTTACATAAGGGGACTGCTCTGAGAGAGCCTTTAAGTATTAATGAAGATTTAGCTACTTTACTGTTTATAACGCTATTAACTGATACTGGTGGTTTTAGGCATAGTAACACTAATGCTGAGGTTTTCACTTGGGCAGCTGAACTTACTAATCAGGGGGCAGAGCCTAGTAAATTATTTAATTTACTTTTCAATCAGATGCCTTTTAGAACTATAAAGGTTATAGGTGCAGCCTTGGATGCTGCTGAGATTATTGAGTTAGATATTTCGGATTTAATTTCAGGTGAGATAATTCCCAGGAATAAATTAAGAATAGCTTACACTACTACTACTAAAGAATTATTAGCTAAACTATCTGCTAAAGAAGAAGATACAGACGAGATAGTAGATCATTTAATGCGTATTAAAGATATTAATATGTGCATTTACCTCAGAGAGGATACGAAAAGCGAATCTAATTTTAAAGGCAGCTTGAGAAGCCTCTGTGAGATTGACTGTTCTAAAATCGCGAATCAGTTAAACGGCGGTGGGCATGCCCGAGCCGCCGGATTTAACTGTTCAGCAAAGAGCTTCCATCAGCTGAAATCGATAGTTTTAGAAAAAATAGTCGAACACATCAAAGATAGTAATTAGAACTAAGCCACTAAAAATTGAATCTGATTAAGGGACTCTATGATTAACTCGGCTCTTTCTTGTTCACTCATTTGATCTAAATGAGACCAGTTGTTCATTACCCATTCTTTTTTATCTTCATCAATAAATTCCTCATTCTCATCAAGGAATTCTTCTAATGTAGCGTACTCTCTGTGATAGTAGATCATCGCGACACTATCAGCTAAGTAAGCGATACACAGGCTATCATCTGGATATCTGTCAATTAAATCATGGCAATCTACCAAAAATTTTTCAAGAAGCAAATTAGAATTTAATTTACTTGTTACTATGAAATCGTCGTGTTTCACGTTTTATCCCCCTATTAATTTATATATCCCTTATTCGTAGGGTAAGTTAAGGGTGAGTTAAGCTAGTGAAAATATTTTGATTTTCTTTGATCCCATTTCAAAAAATCTTAAAACTCACCTAAATATTCTAAGCCATCAGCGCTAGAATTCACTAAAATAGCGGTTTTTGCTTTTTCTGCTAAACTGTAATGACTGTAAAAATCTTCAATTAAAGTTTTTTTAATGCTATCTATTTTTTCACTTGAGACTATGGCTATATTATTACCACCTAAACCAGCTCCCATGATAGAGCAGGCATAAACTCCTTCTAAACTTAAGGTGAAATTTTGTAAACTATCATTAAATACAGTGCTGGATCTATAGGTACCTATATGATTCGCTAATTTAAGATTTATATTTATACTCTCTTGGGCTGTAAAAATAGTATTACCTAACTTGGGGTCTGCCGGGAAAATCATAGGATGTGGTAAGGTATCTGAAACCCATTCTGCTAGATGGGAAAGATTTACATATTCAAACATTTTCTCTATGCAGAAATTTTGTTTGAGATCTTTAAGGCGGGCTCCTTCGGCTAGTGCATAAAGAGCAAGGTTAGAGAGCTTTTTATCATCATTGGCAATGACCGAATCATTTATATATATTTTTTTGATTTCTTTCAGCTTTTTTAATTTCTCTAAAATTTCTTTATCTGTAAATTTATACAGTAAATCACCCAGGTAATTTTGACCTTGGTGCTCTTGCGGAACTCTAATTTCTGTATTTATGGCATCGCTGGAAATTACACTGCGGTCATTAGCTCTTCTCGGACTTGAACTTGTTTGTTTGGCTGCACGCCCATTGTGGTGGTTCGCGTCTAGTGAATTATTTAAGAAAAAAGGAGTTAATTGATTTAGTTTCTGATACTGATCAAAATATTTTTCCTTGTGCTTATATTCGTCACTAGTTTTTTCAGCTTTAATAAAACTGGGTAAAATCATAAAACTGATATCTTCTGGGATTTTTTGATATTTAAAACTCAGCTCCGGAAAGAGTTTTATAAAGCAAAAATGATTTTTACGCGAGAGTATTTGAGCAGCTTGATCCCCTAATCCAGAATTAAATCCTTTAGCTATTTCAATTTTTTGGCAGAATTTTAAAAGATCTAATAGATCATTAGTATTTATAATCGCTTCTATACTGTCTGCTCCTGAATTTAAGAGATATTTGAAATAGGTCTTATCTATGTTTTTTAATAAACCTTGACTATGCAAGGCTCTTACCAGAGACATTAGTGAGGCTAGTATGAGTGCGTGAGATGAACTCATTCCAGCAGCAGCTGGTAAATTACTAGTAACGGCGATTTTCAAGCTGTGAATTTCCCCTAAATTTAAATCAGAATTTTCTTTGGATAAGAGGTCTAAGATTTTCAATATGTAAAAAGTCCAGTTAGACTTGTAATTGCTCAAAAGTTTATCGGACAATCTAGATTTCCTTGCTGAAATATCTTCTAGGGCTTCATTTCGACTTAAAATTAATTCTTGGAAATCTGGATTAAGATTATAAATTTCTATAAAAGGTTCTACTGAGTTATTCGGAGTTTCAGATTCTTGAAGATTTAATATTGAAACCTGCACAGCGACTAAAGTTTCATACTTGGTTGCTAGATAAAGTAAGTCATTATTTACGTAATCACAGTGTTTGCTAAAGCTTAATCGTCCAGGACAGCGCGATATATGTATTTTAGAATTTTGCAAGCAAACCTCGTTAAGATAACCGTTTGCTAAAGGCAGATAGGGATCTTTGGGGTGGGAAAAACAGGGATGGTGTTCAAGGTTCGAGAGTAAAAAATCTTTCATTATCTGTATATAAGAACACCATGAGAAGCGGGATTCTCGCTTAATTCAAGAATTACTCAGGCAGTTCAGCTTGGCCAGTTTGAATTTTAATTGCTTGAATAAGGTCATTTGGTTCGATAAAACCTTCTTCCAGTAAAATTCTACCGATGGGAAATCTTTCTAAAGGATCTTGCTGAGATTGCATCTCAAGGGCTTTAGCTAATTTGTCATCAGTTAAGACACCTAATCTTATAAGAATTTCACCTAGCTTATATCGTGCACTTGAATTCATTGATCTTCATTTTACCTTAAGAAAGCTCTGGTGAGAGCTAATTTCTGCTTATGATACTAAAACTTTTTAAACTATCCTCATAAAATATATCAGCTCTGCCTTAGTGGTCTCTATTTAACGATCTACGTCAGGTAATATTACGTCAAGAGACGAAAATACCGCTACGATATCAGCTATAGGCTGACCTATAGCCATTTCTGGTAAAAAATTAGTCGCAAAGAAAGATGGCGATCTCCATTTAATACGATACGGAACAGCAGTACCATCAGTAATTAAATGCACGCCTAACTCACCTCTAGGCGATTCTACTGCAAAATAAGTCTCACCAGCTGGAGCTTTAAAGCCTGGCATAATTTTCTTCGCCACAAGCTCGGTCTCTTTTGCTGCTTGCTCACCGCTTGGTAGTGATCTAATCTTCTCTATAGCTTGAAGCACTATCTTACAAGATTCACGAATTTCTTCAACTCTGCACTTATATCTAGCGAAAATATCACCCTCTTCACGAGTAATAACTTTAAAATCGAACTCTTTATATCTAGAGTAGGGCTTAGCAGTTCTAATATCATAATCCACTCCAGAAGCCCTAATATTAGGCCCAGTAAGACCAAAAGCTCTAGCAGAATTAGGTTCAATAATACCTATTTCTTTAGTCCTAGAAATAAATATCGGATTATTAGTAATAATATCTTCGTATTCATCGACGTAACCTAAAAGTTTATCTTTAACTAAAACCTCTGCTTTAGCAAGCCAGCCCTTCGGCAAATCCTGCTGCACGCCACCGATACGAATATAATTAAACATCATACGCTGTCCAGAAACTTCCTCTAAAAGTGACAGTATAGATTCTCTATCTCTAAAAGCATAAAAAGGGAAGCCCATCATCGCCCCTAAATCCAACATGAAAATACCAAGTGAAAGCTGGTGTGAACAGATTCTATTCAGCTCCGCCATAAGTATTCTTAAATATTCAGCTCTCTGCGGCACTTCTATACCTGCGATCTGCTCAACAGCCCCTACATAGGCATGGCTATCGCTCATTCCAGCTAAATAATCAACTCTGTCTACTAAAGCCTGATACTGTACGAAATTGCGGTTTTGTCCGAGCCATTCCATACCACGGTGTAAATAACCGATTACAGGCTCACACTGTTTTACTACCTCGCCGTGTAAAACGAGTTTAAGCCTCAGAACGCCGTGCGTTGAAGGGTGTTGAGGACCCATATTAATAACTAAATCTTCTGTTTTAAGACCAGTGCTTGTTGCAGTTTCAGTGCTAACCATAGCTATAATATTAACAGGCAAAAGCTATTGTTATGCAAAATTTAGATTTTTTAAAAAGCCATAAACGCCTCGACTGGAAAGAAAGTCCCACCTTGGATTTAATTATCTGTCCTTATGGGTTTGGTGGAACCGATAATCTTGCTCAAGAAGGAGCTTACAGCATACTTGGCGATAGTGAATTAACTAGAACCCTTGAAGCTCTAAATGTAAAAGTTAATCTTATAGAACCTCCTAGCCTAGGTCCTTTCGAAATACAGGAACATGCCCTGCGTATAAGAAATATCGAAGCGATTATCAGTGTAAATAACTGGCTTCGCGAACAAGTCTTTTTTTCACGGGGCTTAGGCCATATTCCAATAGTACTTGGAGGAGATGCTAGCCTCAGTATCGCTAGCCTGTCAGGGCTTATGAAATTTTATCAAGAGCATAATTTAAGAAATAAAGTGGGCTGCCTCTGGTTTAGTAATCATTTTGGGAATAGTTCTCCAGAAGTCACTAAAAGCTGGAACGCTAATAGGATGGCGTTCACAGCCTTGACTCATACTAGCTTAGGAACTGAGCTTCATGAAGATTTTAAAAACATCATTCTCTCAAATCAGCTATCATTGCCGATCATTGATCAAGAAAATGTAGCACATATCGGCATTAATCACCGCTCTGCACAAGATTCCGTTAATCATAATTATTTCTCTATGGAAGATGTATCTGATCTAGGTATTAATATTGTTCTAGATAAGGCTTTAGAAGATTTAAATCACTGTGAATACATTCATCTTATTTTTGACTTAAATGCTTTTGACCTGAGTGGCGTTAGTAACTATTCTTTAGGCCAGTTAAATTACAGAGAAGTTCTTAACATAGCTAGGTATATAGACATGAAACTTAGGCGAGAGAATAGATTATCTTCTATAGACATAGTCGAACACTGCCCTAGCAGAGAAGCCTGGGATAAGCGTGGTGAATCTGCTGAGTGGGTAGCGGATCTCTTAGAGAATATTTTCGGGGCGAATCTATTTAACGTCGCAAGAAAATACTAAAAGGCACTATTGCCGAACTCTAATTTCTGTGTTTTGCACGTTCGGCAACAGCACAAAGTGCTGCTGTGATCGTTAACCTCTTTACCTGACAGTCCGCGATGAAAAACGAAGTTTCTCATCACTTCCTTAAGCTACAGCTTCAACGGCCGGTGCCTCTATTTTCTTTTCTACATAAGTAATTTTATTAGCCTCTAAAAGCATTTCATTAGCCTTTTCTGTACCTAGCTGAATAGCTACATCTAGCAGAAAATCAGCTTTATGTTTATTAGACTTATGATCTCCTTTACAAGAGGATTCTGAATGCTCTTTCCACTTAGCTTCAAGCTCTTCAGTCGTCGGATTGATATTTTCCAACTTAACTATAGTGGTGAGGATTAGAGAATTCGCTAATTTTTCTTTAGTGACTTCTCTATTTTTATCAAGTGGCAATGTTCCCATTAATGACATCATCTGCTCTGGTGGTATACCAAACTGCCTTGCCATGTTCATAAGATCCTGACGTACATTCATTTCTATAGCTTTTTCAGGAATGTCAAATTCTGCTTTCTCTCTAAGTGCCTTAAATAAAGCGACTTCAGTCGCTAATTCTTTTTCCTTAGCGTAAGCTGTTTCTAGATTCTCTTTTAGCTTAGTTTTAAGTTCTTCTAAAGTCTCAGCCTTAGGACTCTTATTTTTCTTAGCTAACTCATCATCTAAAGCAGGAAGCTCTGGTTTAAAAATCCCCTTAATTTTAATCGCAAATTTAGCTGCCTTACCTGCTAAATCCTCGGCACCGTAATCCTCTGGGAATTTAACGAAGATTTCTTTCTCGTCGCCGACTTTTAAGCCTACAGTCTGCTCTAAGAAGTTATCTATAAAATTACCTGGCTCTACTGTAACTTTATAATCTTCTGCCTTCATGCCTTCTTTAGCGATCCAGTCTGGCTCAGCCTCAGTACCAGCATTATACTGCCCATCAAAATCTAAAGAGATCTGATCACCAGATTCGATTAAAGCATCAGCCGCTTCTTGAAAAGTCACAAAAGACTTTTGGATGCGAGTAAGCGATTCTTCTAACTGCTTATCAAAATCAGCAGGGGCTAATTCCACTTCTATATTAAGACCTTTATATTCAGAGATTTTCACTTCTGGATAAAGTTCCAAGGTCGCTGACATAACGACTGAAGACTCTGGCGTATCCAGCTCAACTTTATCTATACTCTGCACAGCGATAATATCTAAAGCCTGTTTCTTAACAGCAGTATTTAAAAGATCTAATAAAAAATCTTGAGTAAGCGTTCTAGCTTTAATATAATCCTCACCAACATGATTTATAACCATATTCGTAGGAGCTTTACCCTTACGGAAACCTGGGATATTAACTTGATTACGAACTATACTTATAGTTTTATGGTATGAATCTTTTGCCACACCAGCTTCTGTCTTTATTTCAAGAGTAACTATATTGTTCTCGTCTCTATTACTTATTTCAATTTGCATAACCTTATAAATAATAACAACAAAAGAAAGCTTTATGGTCAAATACAAATCTTTTTGTTATAATATATGACTCGGTTACCAAACTGGAGTTATTATGGCAGTACCTAAGAAGAACCATTCGCATCAAAGACAACAACAAAGAAGAGCTAACTGGAAAGGTAAGTTACCTAACGTTATTGCTTGTAATAACTGTGGCTCTAATCATTTAGCCCATAATATATGCCCATCTTGCGGTTATTATAATGGTCGTAAGTATGTTGAAATCGCTAAGACTGGTAGCTAATAAGCTCAGCACTTTTTTATTTTCGATATTTTTTATAAGTTCAGCGTCATTTTTCTTGCTTAGGCTTTTACCTGGTAGTCCTTTCTCTAGTGATAGGCATTTACCAGTTGAAGTTATCGCTCGAATGGAAGCTAAATACGGCTTAAATAAGCCTTTAATCGAGCAGTATTTTTCTTATATTTTTAAAATTTTTACCCATTTCGATTTCGGTCCTAGCTTAAAGTATCCGAATCGTGAAGTTATGGATATTTTAGCTGAAGCTATGCCTGTATCTTTCACTTTAGGTGGCTTGGCTTTTATTATAGCGATTACAGCTGGAATCTCTGGCGGCGTATATTTAGGTTATAAAACTAATTACCGAAAGGGTTTTGACCCTTTTTTTACCATACTTGCTAGTTATGCCGATGCTGCGATATCACTCCCAAGCTTCGTCACGGCTGGATTATTAATAGGCGTATTCGGTCTTTACTTTAATCTTCTACCAGTCGCTCTCTGGGAAGGTCCAGAATACATGATACTGCCAGCTTTAACTTTAAGCGTCGCTCCGACAGCTTATATTATGCGGATCACCAGAACTGCTTTCGCGAATACCTACGAACAAGGTTATATTAAAACTGCGATGGCAAAGGGTTTAGACCAATTTCACATTCTTTATAAACATGCTTTGGTTAATGCTCTATTACCCATACTTGCTTACCTAGGACCGCTTTTTGCCATATTAATTACTGGCTCATTTGTAGTCGAATTCGTCTACGCTCTACCTGGCATGGGGAAATATTTCGTTACAGCTTTTATTAATCGTGATTATTTTTTAGTAACCGCAGTGGTGGTAGTTTTCTCAGCCATACTTACAGCTTCTAATTTATTAGTAGAGATTTTAAATCCTCTGGTTAATCCTAAGTTAAGGCAATAGTAATTTATCTTATTTTGATATCAAAAAATTAAGATGAAGTCTCTTGTAAAAATCCTAGAATCTAGCCTGAAGTTAAATTAAGAAAAAGAAGCTCATTGTATAAAGGTTTCAATAACAAAAAGTAACCTAAAACAATGAGCAAATATAACCATATCACAGAAGCAATGCGTCAAAAGATAGAGGCGATGTTAATTTTCAGCG
>CANHDW010000019.1 GCA_947459525.1 Candidatus Caenarcanales bacterium | reverse complement strand
GCTGAAAATTAACATCGCCTCTATCTTTTGACGCATTGCTTCTGTGATATGGTTATATTTGCTCATTGTTTTAGGTTACTTTTTACTATTGAAACCTTTATACAATGAGCTTCTTTTTCTTAATTTAACTTCAGGCTAGATTCTAGGAATTAACTATCAAAAAAATACAGAAAACTATTTGTATTAATATGCTTAATGTAGCTGCTTGGAGACAGGAGTCTCATCCAAAACCTCAAACTCAAAAGCTATTAACTGCTGATGAATACTTAGAGCAGCAGATTGTGAAAGCCTTTGGCAATAATGGGGAGACAGCTGATGTTAATAAGTTTAAAGAATTCCTAAATAATATTCAGGAGTGGATATTATCTCATAGTGGACATTCATTAGAACAAAAAAAAACAGCTATAGGAGAATCTGCAGATAACCTTCTTGGCAAAGTTAAGAGTTACGTAAATGAGAAAGCTAAAGCTAATCCTGCTTTCGTGCAATTACAGAATCAATTAAATGATGCAGCTACTAATACAGTTATTGATACGCAGTTAAAAGTCATCACCGAATCTTTGAAGGCTATAGATGGACACTATGAAAATCTTAAGGGGCTTAAACTTAGTGATAAAGCTATACAATTAGCTTTAAGTGAGACAGATCTTAAAAACAGCACAGCAGCTTTAGATCAATTAGCAGACACTTTAAATGCTAGTCAAAAAAGTGCTTTTAGTGATGATGAGCAAAAAGCACTCTTAAGCTTATTTTTAGATAAAGCTAAAAAAGCTAGTAATGAAGCTAGCGAAGGACAGGGGGATAGTGTTTTTCAAGAAACCTTAATTAAAGCCCTAAAGGAAAATGCTTTTAAATTTAATAAATCTTTTATTCAGTCTGTGTCTATGGAGCTAAAAAATGATGCAGGGCTAATTAATTCTGTAAACCAAGCTTTAAAAGAATCAGATAAATTAGTGATATCTCAAAATCCAAACGCTGTGTCTGATATTGAAATACAGCTCGTTCAGAATAGTAAAAAATGGGATGAAATTAAACAAAAATTATCTCCACAAGAAATAAAGACAATTCAATCAGAGATAGATGACAGAATAAAAACATTAAATACTCTAATTCAAAATAACTCAGACTATAATCCCAAATCTGAGACTGGTCAAAAAAATATCACAGCTTATATAAAAGGATTTACCGAAACAACATCTAATGATCCTAATGATAAAGAAATTGCAGAGGCTAAAAAAACCTACTTCAATCTAGTAATGAATAAAGCCGCTGAAACGAATGAAACGAAAAAAGATATTAGTAATATTCTAAATGGAAGTGGCTTAGGAGATTTACTCGGTCAAGGAATCGCAGCTATAGTTTTATTCACAGCTTTTAAAGCTCTGACAAGTGGTAACAGCCACATGACAAGCGCCTTAGGCATGCAAGCAGCTGGCGGCGGTGGTTTTATGAAGAAAGCTCTAGGCTTAGTTTTCATGGCTACGGTTATGAATAATACTGGTTTACTTACTGGCAGCAATGATCAAGAATCTGCTAAGAATATTGTAAACTCTGACAAAGAACAAAAACAAGAAAAAACAGCTAACAACATTGTAGATTTTGCAAGAAAAGTAGCACCAGCCCTTCTGGGAGTATAATAAAAGAGTTAAATTCAGTTCATCTGGCAACAAATGCCATTAACTAAATCTTTTAAAACACTGATGCTACCGAAGAAACCGCTGCATAAGGATAAAATCAGCCTCCGCCTAGCAGCGAAAGCCATTCTGGAAAGCCTTTTCAAGTCTGGCGAACTAGAAAAACGTAAAGAAATAGCTATTCATAAAATCATTAACGCAGATTTTTTTAAAGCAGCAAAAAAAATCCTTACTTATAAAGCCTTAAAAGATGAAATAAACTTAAATGCACTCACAAAGCTCTTCCCTGATAAAGATTTTCTAATACCTGAACTTACTGGAAATCATCCACCAGAAGATTTTATTAAACAGTGTGAAAACCTAGACCTAATAATGATCCCTGGACTATCTTTTGATAAAAGAGGTTACAGACTGGGTCGTGGCGGCGGCTATTACGACAAGCTTCTCTCCAATGGCATCACACAGCGATCTCAAGCATTAATATTAGGAATAATCCCTAAAGAACTTTACTTAGAAACATTACCTAATGAGCCGCATGACATAAAAGTAGATTTAGTTTTAGCTATATGACATAGCACTACGCATCACAGAAACAAGCTCATCAGAGAGTTTAACCCCGCTCCAGATAGAAAAAGATTGTGCAGCCTGCAAGACTAGCATCTCTGCTCCATTTATAGATTTTAAAGCTCTCTCTTTAGCTTTCTGTATAAGTAAAGTATCTGAATAAATCAAATCATAAACGACAGCCGTCGATTTTAAAACCTCTATCTGCCTTTCAGTTACTGGCATTTCATTCGCTAAACGCCCCTGCCCTACCGGTGTAGCATTTATTAAAATATCGATTTCTGAAGTATCTGATTCACGATTAAAAAGATTTACATTTAGCTCACTTCCATCTACTCGTGGTAAATTATTAACTACTTTATCTATGTTTCTTACCCTGACATCGATTTTAGCCACACCCATATCTTCAAGTGCGATTATCACAGCTCGTGCAGCTCCACCACTGCCAAGTATGGTAGCGTTCTTGCCTTTGAGATCTATGCCTTTCAGGCTCTCTTGAAAACCATAGTAATCAGTGTTGCAACCTTCTATTAAACCACCACGATTAACCTTGATAGTATTTACAGCACCGATACGCTTTGCTAGCTTATCTACTTTATTAATATAATTCAGAACCCTTTCTTTATAAGGGATAGTGACATTTAGACCGTGGAGATTAGCTAAAAGAGGACGAATTTCATCTTCAAAATTCTCTTCGAGAACTTCATATTTTTCATATTCAGCCTCTAAACCTGCAAATTTTATGGCCGCAGCCTGAATCTGCGGTGAAAGCGAGTGTTTAAGCGTGCTTCCTAAAATGCCTAAAGCTAATTTTTCATCTCGCATAAATTAAAGTTCAGGTACTCCTGAAGAGATCTTACCTCTAGTTCCTGATTTTTTAACGCACTAAGTGCTTTAACTAAAACCTGAACGGCTGAAACAGTAGTAATAGCAGGGATATTATTAGCTAAAGCTATTTTAGAAATTATCTGACTATCCTCAAAGGCGACCTTACCAGATGGTGCATTAAAAATCATAGTGATTTCACCATTTTTAAGTAAATCGACTATAGTAGGTCTAGCTTCATTAACCTTATAAACACGCTGCAAGGGGATACCGATCTGCTCTAAATAATTAGCCGTACCGCTAGTAGCCACTATTTCGTAGCCCATACTTAGAAGGTCTCTTGCGATCTCCTCTAAATGATGTTTATCTCTATCATTAAAACTGATAAAAACCTTACCAGAAGTAGGAAGCCTAAGTAAAGCTCCCATTTGTGCTTTTAAGAATGCCATGTTAAAACTATTACTAACTCCCATAACCTCGCCCGTACTCTTCATTTCAGGACCTAAGAAAATAGAAGTTCCATCGAATTTATTAAAGGAGAATACAGCTTCCTTTACAGAGACCTGATCTTTCGGAATACGTTTAACTAAATCATACACACCAAGCTCAGAGATAGTCTTACCTACCATCAGCATACTCGCAAGTTTAGCCCAAGGAATGCCAGTAGCTTTACTGATAAACGGCACAGTACGACTGGCTCTTGGGTTCAGTTCCAGTATGTATAACTCTTCTTCTTTAACCGCGAACTGAATATTTAAAAGCCCTATAACATTTATAGCTAATGCTAATTTTTCAGTAGCTTCTTTAATTTGCTCTAAGATATTCTCAGACAGCGTTTGGCTCGGATACACTGAAGCAGAATCACCACTGTGCACACCAGCGTATTCTACGTGTTCCATAATTCCAGCGATAACGACTTCTTTACCATCAGAAATAGCATCTACATCTACTTCTAAAGCCTCATCTAAAAACTTATCTATGAGAATAGGAAACTGAGTATCTTCTAGAATAGTCTGCTTCACCCAAGCATCAAACTCCTCTTCCGAATAAGCTATTTCCATGCCTCTTCCACCTAGCACATAACTAGGCCTTAGAACTACTGGATAACCTAACTGAGCCGCAAAGTCCTTAGCTGATTGGACGGTATAAGCTATAGCATTTCTAGTCTGCCTTAAACCTAATTGATTAACGAGTTCCCCGAACCTGTCTCTATCTTCAGCTAAATGAATCTGCTCTGGCTGAGTTCCTATGATCCTTACACCACGCTTTTTAAGCTCAGCTGAAATATTTAAAGGCGTTTGCCCACCGAACTGCACTATAGCCCCTAACATCTTATTACCTAGAGCTTCTTCCCTATTCCAGATAGAGAGTACATCTTCTACGGTTATCGGCTCAAAATATAATTTATCACTAGTATCGAAATCAGTAGAAACCGTCTCTGGATTATTATTCACCATTATCGTTCTATATCCAGCAGAACGCAGTTGATGAGAAGCATGCACACAACAATAATCAAACTCTATGCCCTGCCCGATACGATTAGGGCCGCCACCGATAATCATCACCTGCTCCCCAGATATTTGAGTTATTTCATCTTCTTCGTCGTAGCTAGAGTAATGATACGGAGTATATGACTCAAACTCACCAGCACAGGTATCTATAGTTTTAAATACAGCTTTAACACCCTTATTAAGTCTATGATTAGCAAAATCCTGCTCGTCTATACCGGTAATAATCGAGATCTGCTTATCAGAGAAGCCCCATTCCTTAATCTCCTTAAGGTATTCAACAGTAAATTCACTTAAATTATTTTTATTCTCCAACTCTTTAGTCTTTAGAACTATCTGCTCTAAATGCTTTAAAAACCATCTATCTATTTTAGTCAGAGAGTATATCTCATCTATACCAAGCCCTAAATAAAAAGCATCAAAAAGCTGATAAACTCGCTTAGAGTTAGGAACTACTATCTGCTTGCGCACCTCACTCAGTAAGCTCAGTTTCTTCGCTTCACTGATATCTTTTTTTAATAAACGAGGATTAATAAAACCAGATGAATCTTTAGCCTCTATGCTTCTAAGTGCCTTCTGGAATGACTCTTTAAAAGTTCTAGCCACACCCATAGTTTCCCCGACAGACTTCATCTGTGTCCCTAATTCATCTTTCACACCAGGGAATTTCTCGAAAGCGAATTTAGGAATTTTCGTTATCACATAGTCTAAAGTCGGCTCAAAGCTCGCCATAGTGGTTTTCGTGATGTCGTTAGGAATTTCATCTAGTGTATAGCCGACAGCCAGCTTCGCAGCTATCTTCGCGATGGGGAATCCTGTAGCTTTAGAAGCGAGTGCGCTAGAGCGAGACACACGTGGATTCATCTCTATAACTATAAATTCACCATTCTCTGGGTTCATCGCGAACTGAACATTACTGCCACCAGTCTCTACGCCTACGCCACGAATAACTTTAATCGAAGCATCTCTTAAAGACTGAAACTCTTTATCAGTAAGGGTCTGAGTCGGAGCTACAGTAATGCTATCTCCAGTATGCACACCCATTGGATCGAAATTTTCTATAGCGCAGATAATAACGACATTATCTTTTAAATCTCGCATTACCTCGAATTCGATCTCTTTCCAGCCAAGTAAAGACTTCTCTACTAATATCTGCCTGACTGGACTTGCAGCAAGACCCTTAGCGACCATCTCGTCTAATTCACCTAAGTTATAAGCGATTCCACCACCATAACCTCCTAGAGTAAAAGCTGGTCTTAGAATTAAAGGGAAACCGATGATTTTAGCCACATCATGAGCTTCTTTGATCGTAGTCACTGTCTCTGAAGCAGCGGACTTAAGCCCAAGACTAGTCATCAGATTTTTAAATAAAGCCCTATCTTCAGCTAATTTAATCGCTTCGAGCTTAGCTCCTATCAGCTCCACATTATATTTTTCGAGAACCCCTTTTTCAGCTAGTTCCACAGCAGCATTTAAACTAGTCTGCCCTCCCATAGTCGGCAGAATCGCACAGGGTCTTTCTCTTGCGATAATTTTCTCTAAGCACTCAAAGGTAATCGGCTCTATATAAGTCTTATGAGCAAACTCTGGATCAGTCATTATCGTCGCTGGATTACTGTTCACGAGGACTATCTCAAAGCCTTCCTCTTTAAGTGCTTTACAGGCTTGAGTTCCAGAATAATCGAATTCACAGGCTTGACCGATAATTATAGGACCAGCACCGATAATCAGAATCTTTTTAATATCAGTTCTTTTAGGCATTAAAGCTTGATTTTATCAAAAATACAGTGATCACAAAATGCAGTTTTACTAAACAAAACTCAGAATTAAAGTTTATAAAAAAATTAAATAATCAACTTGCAAAATATCTTTACTTTGTATAAAATAGTATTTACTATTACTTATTAAACATAATCTCAAAGGTAAGCCACTTGTGCCATTTCCAGTAAAACCCACACTGAGAATATCTAATTTATTGATAACTGGAGTTTGCTTTGGAGATTAGCCATAAGCCTATACCTCTAAATAATTCGCAGATAGCTCAGTCATCGAAGACAGAAAGCACGGCTGCACACACATCAAATCTCGATACCAGTAAAACTCCGAAGAATACAGCCACAGTTCAGGCTAATCCTCTAGATTTAGGAGAATTACATAAATCTGAGAATTTCAAATCTAATGACCTTGAACAGCTCAAAAGATTAGCGCAAATTAGAGAAATTTTAGCTAAGGGCGGGAAAGACGCTAAGGAAGATATAAAAGCAGACGCCTTAACTTTAGAGTTACTAAATACGATTAAAGCGAATTTTACTCCAGATGAAAAGAATATTTCTGCTAAAAATCAACATTTAGAAACTCTTCAAACGAATATAGAATCCAAGAAATATGCTGACGCGATTAAAGGTGTCGGGCAGATGATGGAGCTTTTCGAAATGGAGTCTAGAGGGGCGTTTACGCCAGTGAAGAATACTAAGGGTGGAACAGTAGATACCATAATCGACACCGCCATCAGTTTTATATTTGGTGACCTTATAGGGCCAGGTATAGTAGCATTCTTTAAAAAACTAGGTCATGGTCCAATAGATAAAAGTTCTCTACCTGAAAATGGCAAACTCGTAGGTAATTTAGCCGTTGGTAGTGCTGGTTTTTATGCAGCAGAAGAATCTATAGGCAAATTCCTTGATCCACAATGGAAAAAACTATTACCAAAAATTCGTCAATTCATGGATGATAAAATCCCAGATGCTTTAATTAAAATGAATCAAGCTGGTGATAAGCTTATCAAACAAATTATCCATGGAATACTTGGAATATTTGGCAAAAAGGCAGAAGGTGGTCATGACAGCAAAGACTTTATCAATCAAGATCTTAAAGATCGAGTCATAGATTATATTAAGAATAAAGCCAAATTTGATCATGAAGATGAAATGCACTTCCCGAAATTAGTCCGTGAAATGCTAAACGATGATTACCAGAAACTTTATGGCAAAAAAATGCCCCTCCCTGTAGCTAAAGCTCTTGACGTCGCCTTTGCCTGTGTAGACGAGAAATCAATAACTAGAAATAGCTTACTTGCAAATGAAGCAGCCCTTGTGGCGAAGCCACTATTAGATAAATTCGGTCCTCCTGGTGCTATTATTTACCATTTCTTCTTTGACGTTGTACCAAATGCTTATATATTTGTCACTAGACCTATCGCGAAGTTTGCGATTAATCACAAAGAAAAAGAATTACTGGATCGTGCAAATGAGCTTGGGATAAGCCTCCCCGAGAAAGGCTCAGCCAACAACGTAGTCGATTTCAAACACGCTCAAGCTAAAGAGCCAGTACATGCCTAAAGTAGACTAGTACAAAATAAGCACTAGCCTCTCAAAATATCCATAACAATATTACACATCAAAATACCTTATATATTCGTGCGACACAGAGCAAGGACGCATAGCGTCCTTATTTAATGCACAAAAACCATTGCACATGGTGCAATAATCTCATGCCTAAAAATGGATAGCCTCCAGAACACCACTCTCCATAGAGATAACATGGTGCTTGCAAACGCAAGCCAGCTAGATAGAAACGCCTCGACTCTAGAGCAGAAAATAATTAGCCCCCCTTTCGCCACCATAGAAGCTGAAAATAGCCCAATAATAGAAAATCCTGATTCAAAAACCGAACAAGAAAAACAAGCTCAAATAAAAAAATTACACGAACCTAAAAACATTTTAAACATAGGCTTAGATGCATTATCCAGCTCAGCATTAACTTATGGTCCTTGCTCTTGGGTAATTGATTTAATAAAAGGGACGGGGGATAAAATTCTAGTCAGAGACTCGCAGTCAGATCAAGGCAAGGAAACTAGACAGATACTCTCGGGCTTAGTCGGAGTCTTCGGTGCAGAAAGAATTATTGGAAAACTTGATCCCTACATGGATAGAATAGTTCATAAATTTAGTGATTATATTAATGAAAAAAATCCTAAATTATTTCATCGCATTAATGAGCAAGTAGAAAATTTTATAAATTCAAGCACCAAGAAAATTTTAAGCAGTCTATTTAAAATCAATCCAGACTCCAAACCAAATCTCAGCGAGAATCTCAGAGAAGAAATGAAGACTTATAAAGAATTAAAAGAGACTAAATTTTCAGAATGTGAATTATCAACAGAAAAGCTAAATAATGATAATGAGCTTCAAAAACAGAAATTTAGTTTAGTAAAAAAACTTTTAGCTGAAAAATTTCAGAATACTTATGGGAAAAACCTTCCCTCTTTTATTGAAAAAGGCATAGAAAGCCTACTGCTCTTAACTAAGAATAATCATTACATCAGGCAAGTCTTCTTACTTATAGATGAAGCAGCCTTAGCGATTAAGCCAGTATTTGATAGAATGGGAGTGCTTGGGGCTGGTCTATTTACCACTCTATATAACATAGTTCCGAATGCCTATCTAGGCTTAAGGGCTGCTGGAATGTATTTAATTCGCGATTTAGAAAAAGAAGCCATGAATTTACCGGCAAATAATATGAATAAATTAGATTTACATCAAGCGGCTGCTTAAGTTAAGATAACAACAGGGTAGTAAAGGGCAATAAATGTGGTTCAAGAGCAAATACTGCACGTAATCCGCAAGACCACTACCGCCAACGCGTTACCTACTGTACAAAAAGCTCCTGCTTTGCCGCCCCCTGTACCAAAGCCCGCTCGAACAAGAGATTTAGATCAGAAGCTCACTGATCTTCACGCTGTCAAACACCCTCATGCAGCGTATTTCGAAAACATCGATTTTTCCAAACCTTCCCCTTTTAATCAACTTTGTGAAAAAATATATTCTAATACCGCCACACTCAATACATTAGACCTACGTAAATACCCTAATTTACCAAGCAGTGACATAAATCTTATTAAATATTTTCAAGAGAATAATAATGCTTTAGATAAAGCCTTAAACGCTCTTAAATCATCAGAGAGATTAAATCTAAATAATTCAAGTGAGTCAAAAGGAGGCGATGCAGGTATAAAAACTAATCTTCTAGACTTAATTGATAAAACTGATTCCGCACTAATCCTTTTAAACGAATCACTATTTCTCGATCATTTTTGCCAAACAACCAATCCTAACGGCTTATCTAAAACAAGGTTAAAGCAAGATATCGCAGAGCTTGAAGAGCAACAAAAAATAATTCAATCTTATTTGAAACAAGACAAGGATATATTCAAAAAAAGCAAAGGTTTCGGAACCCAAGACCTAAATCCTCAATCAACCTTAGAACAATTCTCCAACATAAAATCAAAATACTTTAAATATAATTTCAGTGATAATGCTTATCTACCAAATTTTATTTTTGCATTAAACACTATCAAAGACCCTAAAACTTCACTAACAGAGCTTCAAATAGAAAACCAGAAACTTCAGAAACCTTACTCAATTAAAGAACTTCAAAAGACCATTAATGAAAATTTCGTTAAAGAGTCTTTAAAAACATCAAAAGCTTTACTTCAATTAGAAATTCAACTTTCCAAGCAGAAACTTGAGTCTTTGACAGCTGATGAGCCTAAGATAAAAAACAGAGACATAAAAGCATCAATAAATACAGAAGGCAGCTTTACCGAAAAAGCGATAAATATAGGAGTAGGTCAATTTTACCTTAACTTCCTCAATAAGATCTTAGATAAGGTTTCTTCTAGCGCCATTAAGGAAACAAGTCGTACAGTAAAAACAGGGATTAAGAATAATTTCGTAAATTATTTACAGGAATTAGTAAACCATGAACAATCCGGGACGCCTCTACAAAACCCTCCAAGCAGCCTAAAAAATCTCACAGCAGATGAAATCGTTCCTGATTTAAACTTTTTTCCTCCTACAGCACCCCAAGATTACTCATCAACACTCCTTCAATTTTGGGAGAATATTTTACAAAATAATCGCGTAGATAATAAAAATTATTCTATCCTCCTTCAAAATGGACTTGACAACAAACAAAGAGATTCTTTCCAGCATCCCTCAGACACTGATCTATTACAAGTCGGTAAAAATTATGAATACCTCAAACAAGAAAATTTTGAAATAAGGACTCTAGGTAATTATATTGAAGCCCGATTCTTATTAAGCTTACAAACACTCGCAAATAATCGAGATGATTTAACCATAATAGTTCCGAATACGGTAGGCTGGCTCAATAATAGACTAAAAACTGATGTTATTATCATTAAACAAGATCAAGAAGGTGCAAAGATACTTGCCTTAGATTGTAAAGCAAGCCGCAGTGGCTGCCTAGAACACAATGATGATAAAACTCCATCAATTGCTTATCATCCTCCTCGATCAAATCTTTACTCTAGCCCAACTAATCCAAATCAGGAATTAAGTAGGAATCTAGACAGTTTATTTAACCACCCAAATGCATACGCAAATTTACCAATAAATGACCGCAGTGTACCAAGCATACATGAGGGCAACGAAAACGCAGAAAATGAAATTGTGCAGCAGTATCTAATAGATTATATAAAGACTAATCTCACAGATCCCAATATATTCTCAAAACCAAGCCAAAACTTCTATCAACTACGAGACACCAGAGAAGCAAGACTTTTCGAACAGACTATCTCAAGCGTACTCCAAAACAAGTATAACGAAGCCAAAAAACAAGAACAAAAATAGACACTAAGCGGTTCAGCCTCTTTAAGAAGAAACCTCAACATAGCCAACATAAGGCAGCTCCCTAAAACGCTGAGAATAATCTAAACCGTAGCCCAAAATAAAATAATCATCGATAGTAAAACAACAGTAGTCTGGTTTTATATACTCTAATTCTTCTGCTCTTCTACAGGGCTTATCAAATAGAGCTGCTATCTTTACTGATTTGGCAAAAAGATGCTCGTTAAAAAAATCTAACAAGAACTTAGCAGTTCTGCCTGAGTCTATAATATCCTCTACCACAAGGACATTACGCCCTTTCAATTCAGGCAAAGATAAATCTACAGCCTTTACCTTACCAGAGCTTTCAGTTTCATCGTTATTATAACTAGATAACTTTATAAACTCTATCTGCACAGGTAACCCCATCGCTCTCACCAAATCAGCAGTAAATATAAAAGCACCTTTCAGAACGCCCACTACGACTAAATCATCGACATCTTTATAATCTCTTGAAATCTGCTGAGCTAATTCTTGAATTCTTTGCTGAATCTGTTCAGCAGAATAAAGAACTTTAATCGCACTACGGTCTTTAACATTAAGCATAAGGTGGATAGATAATTATAGCTAATTAAACTTAAAGGGCGTGTAGCGGAACTCCAATTTCTGCGTTTTCGTCGTCCTCATGATCCTCATGTAAGCTTGATGAATCAAGCTTGTATTTCTGCTTGCTCGGATATGAGCCAGTTACATGGCTCGCATCCTCGGCATCGCCAGAAATTACCCGTACACTGCGGTCATTCGTTCTCCTCAGCCTTGAACTTGTTCGTTCGGCTACACGCCCTTACTGAAAATCGGCTGCGACCTCTAAATAAATTTTTTTTTGTTTTATAGTAAAAAAACTATCTTTAGAGAAATTAATACGATGAAAACCACCTTCCTGAATAGCTTCCAGAAAATCATTCTGAAAATCGATATTAGTCGTAAAAAAATGCTCTAGAAGCCTGCGCTGCATTAATTTCTCCAAGCTTCTAAAAGATTCTAAAGCCCAAGGCAAGCTCCCTAGCTGCTTAGCAGTAGATTCCACCTGAATATTAATATAGGTCTCCTGTTCCTCTATGAGTAAAGCAAGGCGGTTAATATTATTTTTAAACTTAGGATTAATTTTTTCTGCTTCAGGAAAGATATTTAAACGAATTCTGTTTCTCGAATAAAGATCTGAAGCATTAGAAGGATCTTCCCATATAGTTAAATTAAAATCTTTAGCATATTCTTGTAGTTCTTTTTTCTCACATCTCAGTAATGGACGATGTAAAGTAAGCCCAGGTGATTTTAATAAATTTTCTAATGGTATACCCTTTAAACCAGCGACACCAGTTCCCCGAAAGAGCCTAAACAGAACAGTCTCAACATTATCATCCAAATGATGACCCATAAAGAGATCCTGCACACCTAGCTCCCCTGCTTTCTGAATAAAAAACTGGAAACGTAAATCCCGAGCATTCTCCTCATTTTTTTTCAGATCCGTAAAATCGAATTTCACTGAAATATAATTAAAAGCTCGTCCTTTACAGTAATCACCAAGAGACTCACTTATTTGAGTAGATTTCTCGTGCCAAGCATGATCACAATGTAAAACAAATATTTTTTCAGGCTTATATATTTCACTTAACGCCTGAAGTAAAACCATAGAATCCAGACCACCAGAACAAGCTATGGCGATAGATCGCCCTTCTAAGTTATTGTCGAAGACATAAGCCTTTACTTTATTCGTTAAACTCTGCACTAGAAAAAGGTTCTCTAACTATCTTTTTTACCACTAAGGCTTCAGGCTTAACTAAGACATTTACTCTTTTTGATATAAAGAGTATTCCATCTAGCTGAGGATCAACTAAACCTTTATAGAAAAGAGCTGTAGCACTGACTAATTCATTATATTTATTATCATTAGCCTTAAATAATCTCTCTAACTTCTTTGCAGTTAAATCTTGATAATCTTCATCGATAGCCTCTGGCTCATCTACATACTGAACTAATTCTTTATCTATAGAAGCAGAAACACTGTAATCATCACCACCAGCGAAATATAAAGCAGCAGAATAATCTTGCCCAGCGTCTACCTGCTCTGGAGCTGAAAAATAAATATAGTTTTCATCTAACATTTTCTTCGCTCTGCCGAAGGTGACAGTAGTAAGCTCGAAATTAATTCTATCTGACTCTATTTTCCAGTCCTTTCCGTATCTTTTAAGGTACATGCTACCTTGGGCTAAAGCATTTATTTTACCCATTTCATTAAAATCTGGATTAACATCCTTAGTCTCACCGACATAATAATCCACGGTAGTTACAGTAGAATATATCTCTTGATTTCTAAAAGATCGCTTACGGTTAATAAGCTGAATATTTGGATAATTAGTCCAAAGCCTTTCTGTAAGCTTCTTATAATCATCCTTGACAATTCCATCTGCACTGATGAAACTTTTACTATAAAAAGACATTAATTTTTCTATATCGTGAGTATTCCAAGCAGAATAAAAATCATCGAGAAAACGTTTTACTGGATGATCAGAATCAGAGACCTCTTTTGCAGCAAGAGCAGTAGAATTAGTAAGCAAGAAAGTCGGGAATAAAGCTCCCGAAAGACTCACGACAAGCATTAATATGCTGATATTCTTACTAATGGCTCTTAAAAAATTTTTTTCCACAATACAATTATGATAATAGACTTAGCTACAGTATATCGCAATAAGCAAATTGAAAGTGTTCACTACGGCATCGCAGTTTTAGCTAAAGGTAAAAAAATAATACAGTCTTGGGGGAATGGGGATTTTAAATGTTTTACGCGTTCTATTATTAAGCCTATTCAAGCTAAAATTTCACTATCATTTATCAATGAAAATATTCCAGATAGATATATAGCCATAGCTTGCGCTTCTCATAACAACACCCCAGAGCAGTTAAAGACCCTACTAGATTTAAGCCAAGAATATGAAATCTCAGAAGACTCACTGAAGCTCGGACTACTAAAAGGTTCCTACTTAGAAAGTGGCTACCTTAAATCAAAATTTGCACACAATTGTGCTGGTAAGCATACTTTAATGCGAATTAGTGAAAACTCTTTAATGAAAAAAATAAATCAAGCAGAGTCTTTCAAAACTGATACACAGGACTTTTCACCAGAGAATAGCTACATTAATGAATCACACCCGCTACAGAAAAATATTTTAAATGAAATTAAAAGATTGAATGACACTCATAATGCTCAAGAAATTATTACAGGCATTGATGGCTGCGGGTTACCGACTTTTCATCTCTCGCTAAAAGAAATGGCTAAAATATTTTCCAAAACAGCAGAAGAACCAGAATATCAAAAAATTTATAGATTAATGAACGCATACCCACTGTTAATAGGTGGACCAAATCAAATCGATTCACTGATCATGCAAGCTAAACCAAACAATTTTATGGCGAAAGGCGGAGCTGAAGGATTAATGGTAGTCTTGAATTTAATAAATCAAGAATGCCTCATTATTAAAATCATTGATGGATCTTCTAGAGCTAAAAATATTATCACCAAAGGCTTTCTAGAACATCTCGGCTGGCTTAAGCCAAATGAAATATCGTTAGATGAAAATATTTTTAATAGTCAAGAATTGGTTATTGGTAATATTTCATTTAATGCTAGATGAAAGCTGCCTATTCTGTAAAATTATCACTGGAAAAATACCAGCTAAAAAAGTCTTCGAGAATGAAGACATACTGGCTTTTACTGATATAAACCCTTGTGCAGAACATCACTACCTAATAATTCCTAAAGATCATATTCGGAATCTAAACGAGATGCAAGATAATCACAAAAATATTCTTGGTGAAATTCTATTAACCGCCTCTCGATTAGCCTCTGAACTAGGCTTCGCTGAAAAAGGCTACAGAATAGTAGCGAACACTAACGAAGACGGTGGACAAACTGTTCACCATTTTCATCTTCATCTCATTGCTGGGCGAAAACTTGAATGGCCTCCAGGATGAATTTCATATTCAGCCTAGCCTAAGCTTAAATTGTTGATTATTTCATGATATATTCAAATACATGCTTATTAACGATGATGTTACGACAGTAGGTATTGATTTGGGTGGTACTAAACTTGCAGCGGCTCCGATGAAAGGGTCTGTATTCGTCGAATCAGAAATCATTAAAGAAGCCACTCCTAGTGGCACATCTGAAGACATCATCGACACTATGTGCAAGATGGTTAAAAAAATCCAAGAGACACACAGTATCGCAGCAGTGGGGGTATCTACCGCTGGAATGGTAAATGAGAAAGGGGAAATGATAGGTTCATGTGGAAATATACCTTCTTGGAAAGGTACTAAAGTAAAAAAAGAATTAGAAGCTAAATTATCTATTCCAGTGATAGTCGAGAATGATGCTAACTGTTCAGCTTACGGCGAGTATGCTATCGGCTCAGGAAAAGATTTTAAATCCATGATCATGGTCACACTCGGTACTGGAATTGGTGGTGGCATTATCATCAATGATCAAATCTGGCGTGGGGCACATTTTGGTGGTGGTGAAATAGGTCATTTAAAATTACACAGTAACAGGACTCGCAGATGTACTTGCGGCAGCTGGGACTGCTGGGAGGCTTACGCCTCTGGGACTGGATTAAATAACACGGCTCGCACTTATTTAGCAGACCCTAATATAAATAACTACAGCTTAATGGATAAATATAATCATGGTGATGCTGATGCTATCGAAGTTATAAGCGTTTGGCATGACCACGTAGCACAGGGTATAGCTAGCTTAATTAATAGCTTTGATCCTGAAGCAGTCGTTATCGGCGGTGGCTTAGCACAGTTTATTAATTACCCTAATTTAAATAAAAAGCTAAAAGCTAGAGTAGTAGATGCTTTAAAGCCATACATAAATGTTATCGAAGGTAAACTCGCTAATAATTCCGGCATGGTGGGTGCAGCCTGCCTAGCTAATGTTGAGTTAGCTAATTTAAAAATGCAAGTCGCTTAAGATCACAGAAATTTAAAACCTAAATATCGCGAGAATTTTTTTAAGCTGTAACAAGTCCAGCATCAATGTCTGGGATTTTATCGGCAATGCCAGAACGCAAGATTTTCTTTTCTTTTTTATCTATACTTGAAATTACCCAGTTTTTGAAAGGTCCAAATATAGTTCCAGCAAATGGCAAGAAGGTAGCATTAGTTAAACTACTACTCCATTCTTCAAAGCGCTTTTTCCATGACTCGAGAGACTTAAGGTCTGCAAGAGAACCACCAAAATCTATCTTCACTTTCATCAAACCATTTAAGACAGTGGAAACTAAAAGCTTCTGTGCCATTATGGCAGAGGATTTCAATTTAACCCCAGTTTCTATCTTCTCTAAGTCTTCAGCTTTAACCGTTTCGTGCTTCCTTAATTTATCAAATACCGATAGAGTTCTTATAACCAGCATTGAATTAGCTGGCAAGTCTAGAATCACAGACATAAATCTCTGCAAGGTTCTTGCAATAAAATTACCTTGATCTCTTACAGCCTCACCTCGATTATCACCTAAGAAAGATAAGCCTTTAAATGCTTGAGCCAAGGCTCGAACACGCTCGCTAGGATCTGAGGTATCCCCGAATTTACTCTGCTCAAGAGTATCGATAAATTTACTCACAGAGCCTCGAAGCTTCTCTTTATTTGAGTCATCTAGCCCTAAGTAGGACGACATGGATAAGATCTTCTCTGGCAGACTGTATACACCGTTATCATCCTTATGCGTTAGCCCATCTAGAAAATTATTCCACTGATTTTTAAACAGCATGACATTAGTAAGTAATCCACCCACACCGTTCACTGCCATTAAAATGTTTCCCTTAGAAGTATCTACTACTCTATTTAAGTCCCCTATACTTTTCACTAAAGGGAAAAATCCTAATCCTCTATCTGCAAGATCATTTAAGAAATTACTATTTTTAAAATCTGGATTAGGATTGGCTTGTGGGTCAGCTTTCTCCATCATATTTAAGCCAAGTGAGGCTAATTTTAATAAACCAAAAGCCCCCATCAATTTACTAGAAATAAAAACTAAGGGTTTCGTAACCGTGGTAAGGGCTTTTGCCACAGGGTTCTTTGCCGTTGTCTCATATCGACTGCGCCCCTGTGGCAAAAGAAAAGCTGGCATCGCTTCCTGTAAAATATTAAACTGCCCAGCATCTAATTTTGGCTGAGCCCCTTTGTTTAAAAAATTACTTGGAGCATTAAGAATCTGCTGAAATTGCCTTTGTGCAGCAGATAGAGATGTTGTTTCCTGTTTTAAAAGTTCTTGCTGATTAGCAAGTAAAAGCTTAACCCCTCCCAATAACGTACCTAAGTTTAGAAGGGACTTCGCTAAAGATCTTTTCTTTTTATCCAGAAGTTGACGAGCCGCGATGGCTCTTTCAAGCCTTGGAAAATTTATTATTTTCTGCTTGCCTCCAGGGTCTACCTCATAAACAGACTGTGTCGTTAAAGTATTATAAATCCCCCCCTTAACATCTTTAATAAGTTCCTTAGGATCTGGAACATCACCATTATCTAAACCAAGAAGCGGCAGAGCCTCTTTAAAAGAAGAGTTTAAATTAAGTGGATTTATTCCCATTGACAAGCGAATTATCGTAAAGTTACAATAATCACATCATGTATTACACTTTAATTCTACAAGACGTAATACAGATTAATCAAGTTAAGGAACCTCTTTATCTCAGAAAGTCTTAAAAACTCTCTTCTTAATCGCTCTTATCATAAACTAATCGTCGGGGCCTCCCTGAAAGACTTAGCTAGTATCAGAGATTACTCTTATTGTTTCACTTATGCTGAAGCTGATGTAATAGATATTTCTGCATTCCCACATTCTGTAATTGCCGCTAATCAAGGTATAAACGAGGCTTTAGAAGAATTAGAAATATCAAAAAATAATCAGACTACTGAAAAAGAGCTATCTACTGCTAAACCACTATTAATGGTAAGTGTAAATATTGATAAAGACCCGCATTTCAGAAGAATCATAGTTAACGAAGATAAATGCACTAAATGTCAGCTCTGTATACCTAGCTGCCCATCGGCAGCTTTTAGTGATTTAAATCTCTTCACTTATGAAGCTGATTTATGCTTTGGCTGCTCTAATTGTCTTGAGTACTGCCCTTACGATGCCTTGGATTTCGAAAACTGGTCAGCATCGAACCCGCTTGAATTAAATCGTTTATTTCTCTTGGGCGCCTCTGCCTTTGAAATTCACTTAGGAAGCGATCTTGAGGCATTAGAGAATTTCTATTTAAAGCTTAATTTAAATTCAGTAAAATTAGAATCATTTTCCATTGGTTCTGAGAAAATGACAGATGACGAGCTTGCAGAATCAGCGATATTTATCGTAAACATGACACGTGAGCAAGCCAATTTTAAAGATCGCCTGATTATCATTCAGTGTGACGGCATCCCACAGTCTGGTGCAAGACTTTCTAATAACTCTGCTAAAGATTTAAAAAGCATACATAATGCAGACTTAGTTTTAAAAACACTGAAAAAAAATAATTTACTTTTACCTAATATATTCGTACAGATCGCTGGCGGCATTGATGATAAAAGCCTCGCTAAAGCACACGCTTTAGGCGTGGAGATTCATGGCGTTGCCATTGGTTCTTGGCTCAGAAAAAAAATCTTAGAATTAGATATGGCGGAAGCCAAGGGTTTATGTAAAAAAATCATAAATCAATCTAAAGCTAATGCTAAGAAGACGGAAACACAGAAATTGAAGATTGCGAGCAGTTCCAAGAATCTTGCTGTACAAAAATAGATTTAACCACTAAAATGGGAATATTAATAAAAGAGATTTAACTTAATGGTAAATATCGTTAAAGACGACGTACAAAAAATAGTAGATTTATTACCGAAAGAAGTTAAGCAAATTTTACTAAATCATGATCTGACAAAGTTAATAGAAATAGTTTTAGACTTAGGTCGCATTCCAGAAGCTAGATTTTCTAAACAAAAAACCATAATGCTTGGCGAGAGAGTTGTTACTCAAGGTTTCATTGACGACATCGTTGCCATAGTTGGCGAATTTAATGACTCTAACAGGGCTGGTCTTGAAGGCACTTTACATAGAATCAGCTGTATTAGAAATAAAATCAATAAAATCGTTGGCTTAACTATGCGCGTTGGCAGGTCGGTATTCGGCACTGTCGATATTATAAAAGACTGCCTGCAGGAGTCTAAATCTCTTTTACTACTAGGTCCTCCTGGCGTTGGCAAAACCACGATTCTCAGAGAAATAGCGTATAAGATATCCACTGAACAAGAACAGAGAGTAGTAGTCATAGATACCTCTAATGAAATAGGTGGTGATGGCGATATACCGCACCCAGCTATCGGCAGAGCGCGTAGGATGCAGCTTCCTAAACACCTTCAGCAGCACGACATCATGATAGAAGCCGTGGAAAATCACATGCCTGAAGTTATTATCATTGATGAGATAGGTACTCAGGAAGAGGCTTATGCCGCAAGAACTATCGCAGAGCGAGGTGTACGATTAATAGGTACAGCGCATGGAATTAACCTTGAGAACATAATACAAAACCCTACTTTAAGTGATCTAATCGGTGGAATAGAGTCTGTAACTTTAGGTGACGATGAAGCACGTAAACGTGGAACCAGGAAAACCATCTTAGAAAGAGCTTCTAAGCCCACTTTTGATATTTGTGTTGAAATTATAGATCGCTACACTGTAAATGTTCACAAGAATACAGCTATGAGCGTAGATTCTATATTAAGAGGATGGACAGTTCAACCTGAGCTTCGTACTAGAAATAAAGATACTGACGAGATTACTGTATTAGAGAAACCCTACAGGGAAGAACCTTCCAGCCAAATCAGCAATTTCCCTTTCAGTAAAGATGGTAATAGCCTAGCTATTTATCCTTATGCCATATCTAAGTCACTATTAAAGCGCTCTTTGAGTGGGCATGACATTGAGCTTACTATCGCAAATACTATTGATGAAGCAGATATGATATTCGCTCTGAAAAGCTATGCTCAGCCAGATGCTCAAATATATGAAATTTCCCGCAAGAAGAAAATTCCTATTAAAATTGTCGAGGAAAATTCTTTATTAAGCATCAGAAGCACTCTTGAAGATATAGTAAACGATATTCCTTATGCTGATGATGAGCCGTGGACTAAGCTAAATAACTATTAAGCTCCGTTACACTTCGCAGTGCATCCTTTATAGATACACCTTTTAAATAATTACCTATTAAATGTATTTTAGGGTTACCTGCCTTGAGCTGTTTTTGCAGAGCTTCGATTAGTTCTCCATGCCCTACATTAAGCTGCGGAATAGCTTTACCTATAACTTTAATATCTAACAACTTGAAATCCTCTTTCCCTAGAGGCTCTTTAGTCCATTCTTTATAAATTAAACTAAGCTCTGCAGTTAATTCATTCCAGATTTCTTGGGACTGCTCGCAAACTCCAATGTCTACGTTTTCTTTAATTTCTGTTTTTACAATGCTTGTATTTAAAGCCCCACCAATAAAGCTAATATGCAGATATTCATCATCTAAATTTCTCTCGGAGAAAAGCTCTGAAGCCCATATAGAACCTAAAACCTTGATAGAATCATCCGCTGACAAAAAACCAAAACCTTTTAGGTCCTTCTTAAATTTAGATTTGGGTAAAACATAAGCACAGAGTGCAATCGGCGCATATTCTATACTAGCTAAGCTAGCAGAAACCTTAGAGTCTAAATCTGCTAAAAGCTTAGCTGTGACATATGCTGGAGAGGAGATAATCACAGACTTCGCTTTAAAATCACCTTGGTTAGTCTTTAAAAGATAATCACACTGCTGTTCATGCTCTGAAAGCTCTGTACTTTCGCCATTTTCACGATGCACCTTTAAAACAGATTTCACCTCAGTATTAAGCTTTAAAGACTCAGATAATTCATCTGCCATCCTCTGAGTTAATGACTGCAAGCCATTCTTAAACGACAGTGTAGATTTATTTTTACTAAATTTTTGTTTCAAAGATGACTCCAACTCAACTTCATCTGAAATCACGCCTTTGAAAAGATTTTTAGAAACTCGTGAAATAAAACCCTGAAAGATATCAATAATGAAGCCAAAAAAGATCGAACCAGATTTTTTTTCAAGTTTCACTAAATTACTCAAAGCAATATTCGCTGATAGCTGAGAAATATCTCCCGCCCAAACTCCCTTAAGAAAAGTTTTCACTAAAACATCTGTAAGTTCAAGCCCAAATTTCCTTTCACAAAACTGCCGAACAGACTCTTCAGTATTTAAATTTTGCCCTGCTGATCTGAGAGTAAGAGCTTTATGGAAAAATGGTTCTAGAAAAATTCTCAAAAAGCCGAGTGTCGATAAAACACCTGAATTTAAAAGCTGTAAAGGATTAGACCTCAATTCAATTAATTTATAATGATGATAGATATAACGCTTCGCAGATGAAAGCAGGGATGATAATAATTCATCTTCCATTCCTAAATCTTCAATTAAAGCAATTAATTCATCAGAGTTACTTAAAATAGTATTAGGTCCTAGCTCATAGGTGGAAGTCTTGTATTTAAAGCTACTCCACGTACCGCCGACCACTGCAGCTTTTTCTAGAATAAGTACTTTAAAACCTTTTTTATTTAATTCATAAGCAGCATAGAGACCAGATATTCCTCCACCTACGATAATAAAGTCATAAAGCATACCAATACCAAAACATACCATGAGACTTATTACCAATCTTCAATTTCTGCATTTCCCTCATTTTCAAATGCTAAAATTTCTAAAAAAAATCTAAAATCAAAGGTTATAAGTAAAGCTATATCTAATCTTTACCGATTCAAGCATGATATAATCACACAAAGAAATTAGTTGAATATTTTAGGAGGTAAAATATGAGCGCAACTGCAACAAAGAAAAAACTTAGACCACTTGGTAATAAGTTAGTTATAAAAAAGCTTGAAGCTAAAGATAAAACAGAAGGTGGAATCTATCTTCCAAGCGGTTCCCAAGAAAAACCACTTGAAGGAATGGTTCTAGCTATTGGTCCTGGTTCACTGAACGAAAAAGGTGATAGACAGAAGATCGATCTTAAAGAGGGTGATATTGTTATCTACTCTAAATATGCTGGCACTGAGATCAAAGTAGATAATGAAGATCTTCTAATTCTTTCAGAGAACGAAATATTAGCAGTAGTAGAAGCATAGTACTTAAAAAAGGAGATATATTATTATGGCAAAACAAATAAAAACTCAAGATGATGCTAGAAAGGCTCTCTATAAAGGCGCTAAAACTGTAGCAGACATTCTTGCTGTAACATTAGGTCCAGCTGGACGTAACGTAGTATTAGAAAAAAAATTCGGTGCACCTCAGTGTATTAGAGATGGTGTTACTATCGCTAAAGAAATCACTGATCTAGAGTGTCCATTTGAAAGCCTTGGTGCGAAACTAATTCAGGAAGCTTCTTCTAGAACTAATGACATAGCTGGTGATGGTACTACTACAGCATCTGTGCTTAGTGGAGCTATTCTTGACGCTGGTATGCGTCACTTAGCTGCTAGAGCTAATCCAGTAATTTTAGTTCAAGGCATGAAAGAAGCTAGTGAATTTATAATTCAGCATCTTATCGACAAAGCTCGTAAGGTAGAGTCTTCTAAAGACATCGAGCAAGTAGCTTCTATTTCTGCTGCTAATGATCCTCAAGTTGGCAAGATGATTGCTGAAGCTATGGAAAAAGTTAGCAAAGAAGGAGTTATTACTTTAGAGGAATCTAAATCTATTAACACTGAGCTTGAAGTAGTAGAAGGTATGCAGTTCGACAAAGGCTATATTTCTCCATATTTCAGAACTGATTCTGAAAGAGAAGAAGCTGTTCTAGAAGACGCTTTCGTACTAGTAGTAGATAAGAAAATTAATATCCCTCACGATTTAGTTCCAGTTTTAGAAGCTGTAGCGAGATCTGGTAGACCGCTATTAATTATCGCTGAAGACGTAGAAGGTGAGGCACTTGCAGCATTAGTTATTAATAACTTAAGACAAGTCCTTAAAGCTTGTGCGGTTAAAGCTCCTGGCTTCGGTGACAGAAGAAAAGCTATGTTAGAAGATATCGCGATTCTTACTGGTGCTAAAGTGGTTTCTGATGATTTAGATATTAAATTAGCAGATGTTAAAATCGAGCATTTAGGTAAAGCTAGAAGAGCAGTAGTTAACGCAAACAACACCACGATTGTGGCTTACGATACTACTAAATCCGATGTAGCGGCTAGAGTAGCTCAAATCGAAAGACAGATCTCTAATTCTGATTCTGAGTACGATAAAGAAAAGCTTAACGAAAGAAAAGCTAAATTATCAGGTGGCGTAGCGATTATCAAAGTAGGCGCTCCGACTGAGCCAGAACTTAAAGATAAAAAACTACGTTTAGAAGATGCACTTAGTGCTACTAGAGCAGCTGTAGAGCAAGGTATTATCCCTGGTGGTGGTACTGCACTAGTAAAAGCTTCTAAGAAATTAGAATCTAGACTTTCTTCTTACGAAGGTGAGAAGAGACTAGGAGCTGAGATCATCGTTTCTGCTCTTCGTAAATCTACTCAACAGATCGCTAATAACGCTGGATTCTCTGGCGAAGTGGTTATCGAGAGAGTTTATAACGAAGCTGATGATAACGTAGGATTTAACGCAGCTGTAGGTGAATATGTAAACATGTTCGATGCAGGTATCGTAGATCCAGTTAAAGTTACGACGACAGCTCTTCGTAATGCAGTTTCAGTAGCAGGTCAAATCCTTCTAACTGACGCAGCGGTAGTTGAAGTGAAAGCTGATGAACCAGCTGGTGCTGGCATGCCTGGCGCTGGTATGCATGGTGGTTTCTAAGATTACTTAAAACCATTTCAGTGTAATCATAAATAAAAATCCCCCTCCTTAAAAAGAGGGGGATTTTTATTTATACAGGATTAAGTTTCACTCTCTGGGTAAAATCACCCAAGGCAAAGCTGCTCCGCAATTAGTTAATGACTGATTAAATACGATTTTGGCTAATTAGGCTGTTGTGGAGGAGGTGTTACATACCTTGGCTTTAGCACAAGTTCATAATTATCCTGATAAAATAGACGCAAAATTGCGAAATTGGTGAATCTATCACTATTTAATCCATTTCCGTTTGGATTCTTTAACACTTCTATTAATTCTTTTGTTATTGGAATTGTGTTCGGAACAGCTAATTTACCTGGTGCCAAACCATCTGGCTGTATATTCCGAAGTATACGTTCAATAATCCCTAAGTCAGCCGCGTAATTAATACCAGGGATAAGCTTATCTCCATCTTGCTTGTTTACTCTTTTTAAATCATAGTACTGATAGAGCTGTTGTCCTTTTTTAAAATCAATCACAGACGCATTTGCTTCTAATAGTCTCTCTCCTAAAGATCTTATGTTTAAATCATCGGTTAATACTTCTCCGCCTAAATCTCTTTCTAAAGCACTTAAAGCTCGAGTAGCTTTAGATTCTTTAAGTGTGAATTCCTGTCTCTTAAATCCGCGTTCTTCCAATGCTAATGCTAATGCTGGGGCATCTCTAGATTTATCAAAGTAATCCCCTGATTCTACCAACATTAGACTCGCTGATAGCTTGTAAGAATCGCCTTCTACAAGTCCCTGTTCCTGAATAAATATTTCAGCTAAGCGTTTTGCATAAGCTCTATCAAGTATTGATTCGGGGTCAAGGGGACGATAAGCATCTCCATCTTTAATTAAGTAGTTCTCTAAGATGCTTTCAGTTAGCTGACTAAGATTTTGGAATTTTTTCCCTGGAACATAGCGATGATCTATATCTGCAGGATCTGGTAAAGGAACTGAATAATGGTTTGCAATTATGGTTTCTAGAGAATCTATATTTGTTGAATCAATGCCTTGAACCAATCCTTCTCTTACTGGAGGTATTAGAAGCAAAAGTGGAGTAACTAGTACACTTAACACTCTTTGTCTTTGTCTTTGTATTTCTCTTTTTTCCTTTGCTGAGACTAATTTTATTGACGGTTCTCTATCTGGATTTTCTGCTGGTCTTTTTGAATCTGCTGTTTTTGAATCTGCTGTTTTTGAAAGTTCAACCCCGATTTCCCTAGGTTTTGCTAGGTATATTTCATCTGATGGCAAAAAACCTTTTAACTTATCGTGTATTTCTAAAGCCTCAATAATATTTGTGAAATAATCTTTTCCATTCTCGAGGCGAACCTGTCCAGTAGCCACTAACCTTGCAGCTTCAATAAGAAATTCTGGATTTTCAGTTATATTCAGAGCATTTGGTGATTGTATCCTTCCCGCTGTTTTATAGTATGCTGGGACTTTGGCTTTAAATTCCTGGGTAAACCGACCTGATTCCCTTTTAAGTTTTCCTAGTTCGCTCTCTATTTCTAAATTAATAAATTGCCCTTCTAATGGCAAATCGCTTTGTCCTCTATTTTGCGCAGGCTCAGATTCAGTTTTTAGGAGGATTGATTTAATTTTATTTGATAGACTGCTGTATGATTCTTGTTCACCTGGAAGAATACAATCGTAATTTCTGGCTATTTCAACGTTAAGCGTCTCTAGTAACTCTTTTGGTATTCCCCTTAAAATTTCTATATTGTTGCTACGGTCAAGAGCTAAAAATAATCTTTTAATTTGTGGAGGATTAATCGAAGAATAGTCTCTAGGGTTGCTAAGCGGACCAGGAGGAGTACTTTGAAACCTAGAATCTAGCCTGAAGTTAAATTAAGAAAAAGAAGCTCATTGTATAAAGGTTTCAATAACAAAAAGTAACCTAAAACAATGAGCAAATATAAGCATATCACAGAAGCAATGCGTCAAAAGATAGAGGCGATGTTAATTTTCAGC